>NZ_JAJKFT010000002.1:0-300000 GCF_020966755.1 Blastopirellula sediminis | reverse complement strand
GGAATCGGGTTGGGAATGCTCGGGCTATCCTCCTTGCTCGGCACGCCTAACGAAGCGCTCGCAAGCCCCTTAGAGCTGAACTCGCCCCTGGCCGCAAAGAAGCCGCATTTTCCCGGCAAAGTGAAACGGGTCGTCCATTTCTTCCTGAACGGTGGTCCGTCGCATGTCGACACGTTCGACCCCAAGCCGATGCTGCAAAAGTACGCCGGGCAAGCGCCTCCGATGTCGTTGGCCACCGAACGGAAGACCGGCGCTTGCATGCCCTCCCCCTTCAAGTTCAAGAAGTACGGCGAAAGCGGACTGGAAGTGAGCGAACTGTTCGCCAAGACGGCCGAACATGCGGACGACATCGCCGTCGTCCGATCGATGTACGCCCAAGTGCCGAATCACGAGCCCTCCTTAATGTTGATGAACTGCGGCGACTCGGTCCTGCCGCGGCCCAGCGTCGGTTCGTGGACGTTGTATGGTCTGGGGACCGAAAACCAAAATCTGCCGGGCTTCATCGCGATGTGCCCCAACGGCCTTCCGGTCAGCGGAACCGCCAACTGGCAGTCTGGCTTTTTGCCAGGCAGCTTGCAGGGAACCTACATCAACACGAAGCACGAGAAACTCGACAAGCTGATCGAAGACATTCGCAGTCCCCATGCGACGACCGAAATCCAAAGTCGGCAATTGGCGCTGCTGAACGAATTGAACTCCGAGCACCAGAATCAGCGGCATGATCCCCGGCTGGAATCGCGAATTCATTCGTTTGAGCTGGCGTTCCGGATGCAAATGGAAGCGGCCGATGCGTTCGACATCAACCAGGAGACGCAGGAAACGCGTCAGCTCTATGGCGAAGGGGTTCATGGGCGCCAGACGTTGATCGCACGGCGCCTATTGGAGCGCGGGGTTCGGTACGTGCAACTGTGGCATGACGCCGGCAATGCGTGGGATCATCATGCCAACCTGGAGCCAAGCCACCGCAAGCTGTCGGGCGAAATCGACCAGCCGATCGCAGCCCTGATGACCGACTTGAAACGCCGCGGCATCTTTGAAGACACGCTGATCCTGTGGGGCGGCGAGTTCGGGCGAACGCCGACCGTCGAACTGAATGGGAGCGGCGCTTCCACCCTGGGCCGAGACCACAATCATTACGGCTTTTCGGTCTGGATGGCTGGCGGCGGCGTGCGCGGCGGAACGGCCTATGGCGCCACCGACGAATTCGGATTCAAAGCGGTCGAGCGACCGACCAGCGTGCATGACCTCCATGCGACGATCTTGCATTTGCTCGGATTCGACCATACGCGCCTGACCTATCGCTACGCTGGTCGTGACTTCCGGCTGACCGACGTTCACGGTCACGTGATGAACGACATCCTCTCCTAGTCTCGAATATAGAAACCACTCAGCTATGTCTGAAACGAACGTTCAACGTCGCATCGTTCGCCCTGCCGAACTCGACCTCGACTCTCCGGGACGACGCGACTATTGGGTCGCGCTGGAACATGACAGCATCTGGGGAGACCATTTGCTGCCGCTTACCGTCTGGGTCGGCCAAGAGGCGGTCGCCGATCGTGGACTGGTCGCCTTCGGGGCCAATCATGGCAACGAATACGAAGGACCGGTCGCACTCAAGAAGCTGATGCAGGAGATCAAAATCGAGAACGTGGTCGGTCGGATCATCTTCATTCCAGTTCTCAATCCCCCTGCTTTTCGCGCAGGAACGCGGGAGAGTTCGCTCGACGACGGCGTTAACCTGAACCGGGCGTTTGTCGACGGCGCCGGAACGACCCCGGCTCTTTCCGGAATCACCCATCGCATCGCCGCGTTTGTCCGGCAATACATTTGGCCGCGCGTGCATGTCGTCATCGATTTGCACAGCGGCGGCGACGTCGCCCGCTTCTCCTTGTGCGCCAGTTTTCATCCTGTCGACGACCCGGTTCTCTCCAAGACGATCGAGGAGACCGCCCGCTGGTTCGGCACGCCCAGTTTGATGGTCTACCAAAACGCGACCCCGGGGCTGCTGCCGAGCGAGGCGGAGCGGCTGGGCAAGATCACGGTCGGCACCGAACTTGGCTGGGGCCGAGCCGTGAACCTGGAAGGCGTCCGCTACGCCCGACATGGCGTGTTGGCGGCGGCGATTCATCATGAACAATTGCTCGGCACGATCGAGCCAATCGGCCACCATCAGGCCGGAACGCAACAAAAGTTGGAAACGGTCGATCGCGCCTGCTATTGCGTGGCGCCGTTTGACGGGCACTTCGAGCCGCTGATCGATTGCGGCGCCGCGGTCAAGCAAGGCGATGTCGTCGGCTTGCTGCACGACTTCGACCATATCGACATGCCCGCTTGGGAAGTACGGGCCCAAGTTGATGGCGTCATCTTGGCGCAAGCCTGGGCGGCGCCAGTTCCGCGCGGCCAACACATTGTCGTCGTCGGTCGCGTTACGCCGTAAACATCCCAGTTTTTTAGTCCCTTCCGCATTGAGCCCACCTGTGAAAATCACTCAGATCATTTGTCAGATATTGCGAATCCCTCAAATCGAGGCGAAAACGGCGAGCAGCCAGGACTCGGTGCTGATTCGAGTTCGTACCGATAACGGTTTGGAAGGGATCGGCGAAGCCGACTCGTCGCCCGAAATGGTGAAAGCGGTCATCGACGCCCCCTTCAGCCACAACATTGCGACCGGTCTCCGCGACCTGCTGGTCGGCGAGAACCCGCTGGAAACCGAACGCTTGTGGCAAAAGATGTATCGCCGCACGATGTATTGCGGCCGACGTAGCGTCACGATCACCGCCATGGCGGCGATCGACATGGCGCTGTGGGACCTGAAGGGGAAGTGCTTCGGCCAGCCGATTCATCGTTTGCTCGGTGGCAAACAGCACGATCGGATCCAAGCCTACGCTTCGATCTTGTTCGGCAAAGACGGCAACGCCACCGCCGCGATCGGACGCCGTTGGCGGGAAGCAGGCTATCGCGCCGTCAAGTTCGGCTGGGAACCGATGGGACAATCGGAAGCGGTTGACGTCGATCTGGTGCGCGGCGCTCGCGAAGGACTCGGCTCCGACGGGACGTTGCTGATTGACGCCGGTTGCGTCTGGGACGCCCGGACCGCGTTGCAGCGAGCTCATGCATTTCAAGACTTCAAGATCGGCTGGCTCGAAGAGCCGCTCCATCCCGACGACTACGAAGGGTATCGCTGGCTCCGCGATCGCTCGCCGGTCCCGATTGCCGGCGGCGAAGAAGAGTGCGGACGCCAAGCGTTTCGCCCCTTGATCGATGGCCGCTGCCTGGACGTCTACCAGGTCGACTTGTCGCGCAACGGTTTCACCGAATCGGCCTACATTCGCCAACGTGTGGAAGAAATCGGCGCCCGACTTTGCAATCACTGCTACACCAGCCCGGTCACCGCCGCGGCCAGCTTGCATTGGTTGACGACCTGTCGCGACGCATTCTTATTTGAAGACTGCGTCGAGGATTCTCCGCTGCGACACGAACTGACGCATGAGAAGATTCAGGCAATTGACGGTTGGATCAGTCCGCCGGATGGGCCAGGACTGGGAATCACGCTGAACGAGGATTTCGTCAATGCTCACCGCGTCTGCGAATCGCACTGAAGTCCGCCAGGACAATCAGAAAAATGGGCATGTGACGAGGATTCGGAACTGGATCCTGCTGCTGTTGTGCGTGCTCTCGATGGTTACCTACCTTGATCGGGTCTGTTTCGGCGCCGCCGCGCCGGAGATCGCCCAAGCAATCGGGCTTTCGGACGTCGCCCAGATGAAGTGGGCGTTTACCGCATTCGCGCTGGCGTATGCGCTGTTCGAGATCCCGTCCGGTTGGGCCGGCGATCGGTTAGGGCCGCGACTCCTCTTGATTCGGATCGTAATCTGGTGGTCGGCGTGTACGATTCTCACCGGCACGATCGGACTCCAGTGGGGCGCGATCAGTTTCGGCGGACTCGGAACGCTGATTGTCCTCCGCTTCTTGTTCGGAGCAGGCGAAGCAGGCGCTTACCCGAACATCACGCGCGCCATCCACGACTGGTTTCCAAAACGCGAATGGGAGTTTGCCCAAGGCGCCGTCTGGATGACCGGGCGGTTGATGGGAGGCGTAACGCCGTTGATCTGGGCGGTTCTGGTCGGAAACGCCTTGTTCCCGACGCCGCTTCTCCAATGGCGCGGCGCGTTCTTTCTGTTCGGCGCGCTTGGGTTCGCCTGGTGCGTCGGCTTCGCTCTCTGGTTTCGCAATTCGCCGGCCGAACATTCCCAGGTCAGCGAAGGGGAACTCGCGCTAATTCAGGAAGGTAAAGAAGAGACGCCCCAGTCGCATAAGATCGTCTGGTCGCTGCTGCTGACTAATCGCAGCTTGCATGCGCTAAGCCTGATGTACGCGCTGGTCACCTTCGTCTGGATCTTTAACATCACCTACCTGCCCGCCTATCTGCTGGAACGTTTTCAGGTGGAAAAAGGAGATTTGCTCGGGGCCATCTACTGCGGCGCTCCCCTATGGCTGGGCGCAGTCGGTTGCTTCTCGGGCGGATTTCTCGTCTCCCGCTTCGCCAGACGGACCGCGACGCGGGCCGAAGCGCGACAGCGCCTGGGGGTCGTCGCGATGCTGCTCTGCAGTTTGTTCTGGGTTGGCGCCTATTGGAGCTTCAGCATTCATCTCTTCTGCTTGCTGGTAGCGCTCTCGGCCTTCTGTATCGATCTAACCGTCGGCTCGGCGTGGGCCAGTTGCCAGGATATCGGTCGGAAAAACGCGGGAGTCGCTGCGGCCACCATGAACATGGTCGGCACGTTTGGCGCCGCCTTCGCCGGCTGGCTGACCGGGACCCTCATTCAGAACTCGCTTGCGGCGAGCGCCGCAGCCGTGAATACCTCCGTCGAGCTCTTGTCTCCGGCACAGCGACAAGGGGCGATCCTGGAAGGCTACGACCACTTGTTTTTGATCAATATCTTCGTTTTTCTGATAGCGGCCGTTTGCTGGATGTTCGTTACTGTCGAACATCCAGCTGACGACGCGCCAACGACTCCTCTCACCGACTAAGCTGCCGAGAATCTGATGAAACTTCGCCATTTCGCTTCCTGCTCGATTCTGCTTTTGTCGATCTTCGGCGCCTCCCTGGCCGAGTCGCCCAAAGTTTACCCGACGTTCGGCAAGATCATTCGTCTCGATCCGCGGCTCGACGCAATCCTTCCTCCGGACGCCCAGCTCGAGAAGCTGGCGAGCGGCTTTGAATGGAGCGAAGGACCGGTGTGGGTTCCGAAGGAAGAATGTCTGCTCTTCTCCGACATTCCCAACGACTCGATCATGCGATGGTCGGAAAAGGATGGCCTTTCGCTCTTCATGAAGCCGGCTGGGCAAAGCGGCGCCGTTCGCCGCGGAACGGAGCCAGGGAGCAACGGCTTGTTGCTCGACGCGAAAGGAAACCTGGTTCTCTGCCAACATGGTGACCGGCAGATCGCCCGCTTAGAGGGAACCAATCCCAAGTCGATGCAAACGGTCCTCAGTGACTCCTACCAGGGAAAACGTCTCAACAGCCCCAATGACGGCGCCTTCAAATCGAACGGCGATCTCTATTTCACCGACCCGCCGTATGGCCTGAAGCTGGCCGAGAAAGACCCGGCCCGCGAGCTTCCTTACTCCGGTATCTTCCGCCTGACGCCCCAGGGAGAACTAACCCTCCTCAACGACAAGCTGACCTTCCCCAATGGGCTCGCCTTTAGCCCCGATGAAACAAAGCTGTACGTCGCCCAGTCCGATCCCAAAGCGGCCCTCTGGATGGTCTATGACGTCAAGCCGGATGGGACGCTTAGCGAAGGCAAGGTCTTCTTCGACGCCACCCAATGGGTTGCGACCGAAAAAGGACTTCCCGACGGCCTGAAAGTCGACGCCCAAGGAAACGTCTTCGCGACGGCGCCTGGCGGCGTCTTTATCTTCGCCCCCGATGGAACGCATCTCGGCACGATCGCCACCGGCGAAGCGACCGGCAACTGCGCCTGGGGAGACGACGGAACTTCGCTCTACATCAACGCCGACATGTACCTTGGCCGCGTGAAAACCAAAACCCGCGGCGCCGGTTGGTAGGCCGAGAAATCGACTCCAGGAATACGATGACGAAAGCCTACTTTCGATCCGGCAACTACGCAGCGATCGTCCTTGGCGTGTTCTTCCTGTTCGCCGCCCCGGCAACCGGCGCAGAACCGGTCCCGGAACCGATTGACCAGGAGTTTATCGCCGACGTCGATCAAACGGTGCAAAAGTACGTCGTGATTCCGCCATCGGCAAAAGATCGCCCTTCGTACGACTTGCTGATCGCCCTGCATGGACATGGGAGCGATCGTTGGCAGTTCGCGACGCACCAGCGAGCCGAAACCCGAGCGGTTCGCGATACGGCGGGGCGTCATCAGATGATTCTGGTTTGCCCTGACTATCGCGCCACGACCTCTTGGATGGGGCCAACCGCCGAGGCCGATCTTGTTCAACTGATCGCGATCCTCAAGGGGCGACATTCCATTCGGCACGTCTATCTTTGCGGAGCGTCCATGGGCGGCTCCTCGGCGCTCACCTTCGCGGTATTGCATCCCGAGCTCATCGACGGCGTCGTAGCGATGAACGGAACGGCCAATCACGTCGAGTTCGCCAATTTCCAGGATGCGATCTCCGTATCGTTCGGTGGGTCGAAGCAGGAGAAGCCCGACGAGTACAAACGTCGCAGCGCCGAGCTTTGGCCAGAGCGCCTTACCATGCCGATCGGTTTGACCACCGGCGGACAAGATCAAGCCGTCCCGCCCGATAGCGTGCGACGACTCGCCCGTCTCCTGCACGACCAGCAGCGCCCAGTCCTGCATATCGATCGCGACGAAGGGGGACACAGCACGACTTACGAAGACGCAACGGCGGTTCTGGAATATATGATCCAGCCAACAACGCAGTCCCCGACGCCGCGCTAGGCGATCCCGTCGCAACAGCCTGGCTGGGAAATTGACTGCGTGGCAATTCTGGCTCGACTTCCGCCGCTTCGCGTAAAACATGGGAACAGAACCCCCACGTTTCTTCAGGCAGCAGCGCCAAGAAATGGAAAAAGCCTCGCAACGCAAGGCTTTTAAAAAGTGCGGATGGCAGGATTCGAACCTGCGACCTTCGGTTTCGTAGACCTTCAGTCGTGTTTTTAAGCTGTTATTCTCGAATGGGTTGCGACGGAAGCGAGGAGTTTGTGCTTATCGTGTGCGCAAACTGCACTGTTACGCCGTTCCTTCCCTCGCTTCCTCGATCGAAATGATGTCTCGGGGCGCCGTCGCTTTGGCAAATGGAAGAGCGTTTACCACGTCGCGCTTCGCCTGGCTTCTCGCTCTGGTGTAGACGTTCATCGTTAAGTGAAGTGAGCTATGCCCGATGATCTCTTGAACCGATTTGGGATCGGCGCCATTTTCAATCGCCAGCGTGGTGAAGGAAACTCGTAGAGCGTGAATATCAACCGCCCCTCCTCGTTTCGCATCTCTAATGCCAGCCTTTTTGCAAATCGCGTAGAAGTGCCGCAGCAGGTTGTTTCGCAACGGCGTATTCGCCCCGCTTACGAAAACATGGTCTTGGGAGAAGTTCGCCGTCTGTTTGGCGGTCACGTCGGGCGTGATTCCCTCGACTGGTCGACGCTGCAACGCTTTGGCGGCCAGATCGCGGATAATCGCGACGGCTTCGTCGCAGAGCGGCACCTCCCGCTGTTGATGGTTCTTGGAAATTTCTGGCCGAACAATCGCGACGCGACGCTCGAGGTCTACGTCCCTAAATCGCAACTCTACCAACTCCTTCAGCCGCAGTCCTGTCGTCATGAATGTCAGCCAAACCGGCCGCAGAAAACCTGGGCTCTCTTGTAGGATCGTTGCCACCTCGTCCGCAGTCAGCGAACGCCGTTCCTTCTTCTTCCGGTCGTGGCGAAGCGGCTTTAGACCGCGAATAGGATTAGACGCGATGTAGCCCCACTCGACCGCCTTGTTGAGCATCCCGTTTAGAACCAGCACCTGCTTATTTACGGTCCGCGGCGTCACCTTTTGGCCGAGCCTCCATTGCCGAAATCCCATCACGTAATTCTGAGAAATATGACGAATCGATTGCGGTTTCAGGTATTCCTCAAACTTCTTTAGCGTCGATTCATATTCGCCGGCGATTCTCGTCTGCTGTTTCGCCCAACGCAGGAATTCGGTCTTTAGATCGGCCCACGAATAATCGTTATCCAAGATCCCAAAATCGGCTCGGTCCGCTCTGGCTTTCAATTCGTTGAGCAACTCGCAGGCGGCTCGGTAGTCGCTCGATAGCCGCTTTCTAATCGGCCGGCCGTTAGAAGAAAAGCGGGCGTAATAAACGTCGCCACGCTTCCATAATCCATTCGGAAGCTTCTTCGCTCTCGGCATCCACATTCTCCTAAAAAAGCGTCGGCGAGTAGGCGTTCTGCGCGAGCCTCGCCTGACAGCCAGCACGGGCTGGGAAATGAATCGCTGGTGAATTAAACGCGGCTTTGGAAGGTCCGTCCAATTGCTTTCAGGAAACGGCCGCTGACTTTATGCCGAAAACGTCTGGCGCAAGGTATTACCACGAGATTCATGTTCATTGGTTGCGTAAATGCTCGAATGGGCGGCTGTTTTATCAGACCGGAGCCAAGGCAAAAACGACGACGAGAATGACAATAGACGATCGACCAAAAGAGGATGCGGGACACTTGTTCCAGCGGTCGAACACTTTCGTCCTGCATCACTTTTGGGGCCATTTTCGAATCGATCTGGCTAACGAAATCTTCTCCGTAAGCGCGAAGGCGCTGGTGTCGATCGGCGTGGTATTCGCAAGACCGTGGGTCGCTTTCCATACCCTTGTCGGGCGAGATCACGTGCCGCAGCAGTGAAATCACCGCCGTGCTCTAGCAGCGCATAAGCATGAAACTTGCTGTACCCCTTGTCCGCTTCGAACGGATGTGCATTTTGCGAAAAGACATAGAGAACACCAGACTTTTCATAGTTGGTGGTTGCACTGCATCCATTGGACTTTCCCGGTCGGGTCCAATGCTCCGCGTCCGCATTCCCGGAACCAGCGAAGCGCCAACCATGCTGTTGCAATATGGTTCGCCAGTCTCCGCGCGAATTAAAGTCGTCTCCAGGTCGATCGGAATGGAATACATCGGCTTTGGTCCCTAAAAGTCGATTCACTGGTCCTGCTCTTGGAGGCTCGTATTTGTCGAACGAGCGGGCCACATCCAGCAGCAATTGGCGTTCCGCGAGAGATATCGTAGGAATCTTGGTGAAATCCATGTCGGTTTCAAAACAGTAGTGCGTTTGCGTCGGATGACAGTCCTTTGGAGAGGGAGGCGCCAGGCAGTAACCTCCTTCCCCTTTTGTCTCAATTATCGTCTTCCAAACGGAAGCCTCGTCCGAAGCCGGAATGCGAGCGAGCTTCTGGCTACCTCCGATCGTTTCGCAGCGGTAGTAGAGATGAAGCCCCGGTCGAGGCGTTTTGACCCCGATCAGTCTCTCCAATAATCCCGGGCACTTTTTCTCAATGAGCCGCTTAAACGGATCTACAAGGTCGAAAGTATCCAAGTCGAGAATCTCCAGGTTTCCGCTCACGCGACCGCCAACGATGGCCAGACCACATTCAGCGTCGTGCGGCGAATCGGATCGAAACCAGTCACGTATCGCCTGAAGGGTTGGCTGGCGGCCTTTGAACTCTGCCCAGGATCGAGAATACTTGTTACGGCTATCGGACCAGACCTTTGGCAACTTATCGAACGCCGGCTGTTTCTTCCTATCCCTGGAGATCGGAATGAACGATAGTCCGGCGTCGCGATAAGCTCTAGCGGCACGATACATTTCAGCTTGGGTTGGCGCCTGACACGACTCGACGATGCTGCGTGGAGGACGATTTGAAAAAGAATTCCGCATCGATATACCCTGTTATTCCTTCTGCTCCCGGCCTTGTGGGAACGCAAATGGAGCCGAAAAATTCGACGGTTTAACGCTGAATCGGAAACTCGTTCCCACCCGATCGTCTAACATAGAAGCCCGCAGGCAGATCACCCCCCAATGATCAATCGATGGGGAGTGCATCGCTCTTAGCTGGCTACCAGGCCAATCTACCGGGAACGCTGGGAACACACTTCAAGAGGCTCTTTCATTTGTGAAAGAGAAGAACAGCGAGAGCGACTCCAAGAAGGGCGTCGCCCTCGCTGAACGACCACTTACTTCATTACGGACCTTACAGCGCTCCGTTTGATCGCGATTAAGTTCATCAGAGAACGTTCCCTCCCGATCCGCGCCTTCCTCGTCCGTCGATTGGTATCGTTGGTAGAAAGCCACCCTTGGTCGAACCAGGTACGAGTGATCGCAACAGACTCAAAGTTGGCTGATTCAAGAATCTCCGTAAGTCGTGATGGCACAAACCCAATCCACTCCCATTCTCCATCATCGGTGCTTGGATTCGATCCACTCTTATCCCAGCGCCCCGCCCAGCCGTTGTTAGGCTGGCGTCCGAGCGGTGATGCTTGGTCGAAAAAGCTATCCTGGTTCGACCATGCCCATTCCATCACATGCCGAAGCGCTTCCTGTGAGCGATCGGCTTCTCCCGCTTCTTCGACGAGACTCTCCCAAAGCGGCTCGATCGGATCTGAGTATTCCCAATCAAATGGCAGCGCCTGGTGCGCTATCCAAGCAGTTGTTGAAATCGCTGCGAAGTGCGTTGCCATCCGGCCGGCGTAGGGACTATTTACCCTTCTGGCCATTTCTTCGAATCTATTTCGTTCCTCCTCGTATCGCCGACGCCAGCCGTCCCATTCTGCTCGCCGGTCTACTGCAAACTGAATTAGTCGCCGTCCAGCATGCCCAAAGTGCTGCCGCACCGTCGAATCTGTCTGGCTAACTAACCGTCCAATTTCGGGCGAAGAGGCGTCAAACGGCGATCCCCAGAGCGAGAGAACCCGCCGGCAGTTCCGGCAGCTCCGACTCATCCACCGGATCCGGTTCTTTGTACTTCTCCTGCCAGCCTTTGGGCGGTTGTTTTCCTTTCGCTTCGTACTTCGCCAGTTCGGCTTCTTCCCATTTCTGGCGGCGCTCTTTGCGGATTCGTTTCAGCAGTTCGCTGGCTGGTTCGACGTTGGGGTTTTGGGCTCGCCAGTCGGCGGTCAGGTCGCCGCGGAAGGCGGCGGCCAGCAGGCTTTGGCGGAACTGCTCCAACAGCGGCCCTACCTCAGAAAGCGCCTCGCGTGCCTTTCGGCTGCGGTCTTGAAGGGCATCGATTTTTTCGACGATTCGACGTTGCTCTCCTGTCGGTGCAACGGGAATATCGAAATTCTTCATTCGAGTCGACGACAACTCCTTAAATGTCGTCCCACTTGAAATCGATTCAGCATACGCTTTAGATGCCAAAAGGTAGTGGCGTACATACTCAGGCTGAATGTCGTTCTTTAAAACGAGATTCTTGAATCCCTGGTTCGTGGCAATTGGGTTTTCGGCTATCGCGCAATACCCAATTGGAGCACGGGACGTAAAGAGTACCGTTCCCACCGGCAAGACTCTGGCGCTAGACGCAGCCAACCCCTTCTCGGATAGACATCGCTTCCCTCTTCCAATGTAAGCGTGAACGTAACCCGTAAGATCTGCCGGCGTGATCCACGAAATACCATTCCTTGCAAAATTCGTCGGATCTTTCGATGGTGGCGTTCCTCCCGCGACTATGTCTGCAATTTTCTCCGCCGTAGTCCACTTCCATGTTGCAGGGATTTTCCATCGACTCACGCACCCACCTCCGGTTTCTCCTTCAAAATTGTCGCGAGCGCATCAATTTCTTCCAGGGCCAATTGCAGTCGCTCCCGAATCGCCGCGGCAATTTCATCCGGTTCGGGCAAATCATCGTGATCACTGGCGTTCTCGTCTTTCAACCAACTTAGATCAAGATTATCGCCCCGTTTGTCGATCAGCTCCCGCGTAAAACAGCGGAAGCGCCCTTCCTCTCCCTGGTCGGTTCGCTTGCTGGTTCCATCCGCCTTCTTGCCGTAGCATTTCTCGAACTCGGCGAAGTGCCCATGCGTCAGGGGAGTTCGGACGCCGAACGACGGCATGTTGGCCCGTAGGTCGTAGACCCAGACCTGTTTCGTATTGCCGGCGTCGGTTTTGCCGCGGGTGAAGAAGAGGACGTTGGTCTTGACCCCTTGGGCGTAGAAGATACCGGTCGGTAGTCGCAGGATAGTGTGGAGATTGCACTTCTCCATCAGGTCGGCCCGGATCTTGGTTCCGATCCCTTCCTCGAACAGGACGTTGTCGGGCAAGACGACGCCGGCCCGGCCGCCGGGCTTGAGGGTGCGATAGATATGCTGCAGGAAGGCGAGCTGTTTGTTGCCGGTGACGAAGGTGAAATCGTCGCGGGTCGGGCGGCCGCCGCCCCGTTTGGTGCCGAACGGCGGATTGGTCAGGACCAGGTCAGCCTTAGGAAGCTGCATGCCGTCGGGCGAGAGGGTATCGCCGAGCTTCGGATCGCTGTCGATGCCGTGCAGCATCGCGTTCATCAGGAGGAGGCGATGGGTATCGGGGACCAGTTCGACGCCGACGAACGCCTGGCGGCGCTGAAAGTCTTGCAGCTTCTCAGGGAGATCGAACAACTCGTCGGACCGCTGTTTGATGTAGCGGTCGGCCTGAATCAAAAAGCCGCCGGTGCCGGCTGCCGGATCTTGGATCACCTCGCCGGGCTGCGGCTGCAGGCAGTTGACCATGCACTCGATCAGCGGACGCGGGGTGAAGTACTGGCCGGCGCCCGACTTCTTCTCGCTGGCGTTCTTCTCGAGAAGCCCTTCGTAGAGATCGCCGAGCCCCTCTTCGCGAGCCGAGTACCAATCAAGCTTGTCGATATCGCTGACAAGCTTGGCCAGGTTCTTCGGCTGCCGGAGCGACGTATTGGCGTCATGAAAAATCGCCTGAATCCGGCCGGCGCCTTCGTTGCCGAGATGAACGAGGAGAGCCCGATAAAAACCGAGCTGATCGACGCCATCAAGCTGAGCGAGATCGTCCCAGCGATAACCGTCAGGAAGCATCCCCTCCTGACCGGTCTCCTTCATCATCTTGAGGAAGAGAAGATAGGTCAGCTCGGTAACGTATTCGTGGTAAGTAATGCCGTCGTCGCGAAGGACATGACAGAGGTTCCAGAGCTTGGCGACGATGTCTTGGGTGTTCATTTACGGGTTTTCTTTATTCTGCTCGTACTAGAATCCAGCCTTCACGACGCACTTGATCGATCTCCTCTTCACGCAAATCCCGGTCTAACATGAACCTTGGCGTTGTCAGGCAAACATCGTCTGGATTTCTTCGATATTTCAGATGATCCCATGCGGACAGTGCGCACAAAAACGCATCGAAAGCGTCGGGGGAACCCTTTTGCTCAATCGCCCATTCGAGCCATTCTTGCTGTTCTTCACGAAGTGGAATCTGGTATTTCCCAAGGAGTTCTTCAAGAAGCTGACGACGTATGGCTGGTATCTTTTTATAGTTTCCCAATTTGGCAGCAACTCGCTTGACAAACGCGCCGGGATAGCATTCAAACAGAGCCAAACGATCTTTACAGAGCTCTAGTCCAAAATCAATGGAATGCGGAATCGACTTCAATCCGAGTCTAGTTTCCGCCCAAGATCTGGCCGCGAGGGCAATACGATCCGCTCCCACAGCTAGAGGTTGAATACTCTCGAACCTTTCACATAGTTGACGGTCGCAGAAACGAAACGCGAACCTCTTTCCGTCAGGAATTGCGGTCATCTCTTCGACGCAACTCTCCGCAGACCAATTTTGTAGAAATTCAGCTTGATTCGTCGGCCAACCAAAAGGAACGTCGACCGCTACCGACGCCACGCAGTTCGCCTCGCGAACGATACCAAGTATCTCAACGAATGCTTGCTGACTGGGCCTGCAAAGGAGCGTCTTTGATTTCTTCCCTTTGGCAGTAACCCGCGGCTGCGGCAGCAATAAACATAGTTCACCGACAGTGAGCCCTTCGGTTATGACCAAGACGCAAAGTCCCCAATTGCTTTCCTGGGCGGCGAAGTCGAGGCCGATTGCTACTTGAACAGACTGCTCCTTCAGCTGATTCCGAAGCGCCTGTAGCATTGAATCAAGTTGCGACTGTTGCATCTATAATCTGCAGCTCCACAGATTGCATGGGTGAGTCTTCGCTAAGTAACCGCGAACTCGATCTCGATAACTATATAGAGTTACGAGAAATCTTCGCCCCGCCTTGCTTATCGGGAATCGGTTGCGCCACGAACAAAGTCAGCTAATCCCTCCATCCACTAATCGCTGCGCACAAGTCGCAAACCGCTACGTCGCCGTATGCCATATACGGGAAAGGACCTGCTTCAGCACAGCAGAAGCAAGTTCCAAAAGGCTGCCACGCATCACGCGAGGCAGCGTTAATACCCTGAATCGCCGAATAGTACTTCAGCCAATCAATCGCTTTTACTCGTCCCCCGTGAACATCTTTCTTACGGCGTTTGCAGCTCCTTCCACGTCTGCAACGCCAGAAACCGCTGAAGCTGTTTTCACCATGGCCATCTGGCTAATCAATCGATCAAGACGCTCGCACAGTGCGTTGCCGATTTTGATTTGATTCGACTTGAGCTTATCCACGTCATGGCCAATTTGTTCAAGTCGTCCTACCGCACGGTCCAATCGCGCTGTTGAAGACTCCATGAACTCGCGCATCGTCGCTATTTGCATCTCGACCAGGCGATAAGTTACCTGCGGGATTGGCGCTGCACCGTGGACGTGACCGCAATTCTCACAAACGATCACGGCAATTGACGTTTTGACGAGCGTATTCAGGCTCGCCTCATTGATCTCTTTCAGTTGCTGCTGGAGTTGATCTTCGGCAGACAGCCTGCTGGAGACCACCTTATCCGCTTCGGCGGAAAAGTGTTCTTGGATCGACTTTCGGCGCTCGTCAACTTTCGCCAGAAACTCGCGCATTCGGAACTCCGTCATCTGCTGCTTTTCGTCATCGCCGATCAAGTACTTCATCGCCTCGTCGGTTTCGGCCGCCATTTCTTCGGCGATTCGCCGTTCCATCTCGACTCGCTTGGCTTCCGCTTGAGCCGCTAGCGTCTTCAGCTTGTCGTCGGACTCCGCGCGGATGCGAGCAACCTGCGCATTGGCGTCCAATTCCAGCTGATGAAGAGAGGATTCGATCTGACTTCGCTCATCCTCGACGTGGGCCATCCGCGTACGAAGAGAAACGGATTCAGCGGCGGGACCAAATACCTCTACATAGCAAAAAGCGTCTGATCCGCACTTCGCGCAGCATGGACTGGAATGCTTGTTTATCGCAACTACCCCAGGATCTTGACTGTCAGCCATAGAAAGTTCCTAGCGGAATATGAGGAATGAGGGATGTTGTGTCTCAATTGGGGACTTGATCAAGCCGCCTGCCAAACGGCATCCGCGATCTCTCGCAAGATCGCCGCCAGCTCTCCCTTGAAAATCTTATCGAGCCGCGAAAATCCGCCCTGCTGCTTAAACTGGCCGGACTCTAACGCTTCCCGGTCGACGATCACTTCCTGTTCCAACTGCTTGCCGATTCGCTCCAGCCAGATGCGCTGCGGCGCCGTCCAGGCTCGGCTGGCGAGGATCTGCTTCATTGCCGCTTGGACACGATCTTTGTGCGCCAAAAGGGGCTGCCCGCAGGCGACGTGGCGGATGTAGCCGATGATCGACGCGGCGATGTCTTGGTTGGTCGTCTCGCGCCAGGCGGTTTGCAGGTTCGATTCGGTGAAGCCGGCTTCGTCGAGGGCCAGGCGGAGTTCTTTCAGCTGCTTGCGAGTCAGGTCGCGGGGACGCTGGGCGACGACTAGCAAGGCCGGCAGGTCGTTCAGGTGTTCGGTGACGAAGTTGCGGAACGCTTCGAGATAGTCTTCCGGGCGGGTCGCTTCGCCGTAGCCGCGGTCGATGCGGCGGAATTCGTCGGGATGGTCGGAAACGACGTAGCGGGCGCCGCGGGGGCGGACGTCGTCGAGGATTTCGCCGGTAGTGGTGCGGTCGCGGAGCCAGGCGGCCAGTTCCGCCGGCGGGGTCGCTTGAATGTGTTGGATCAACTGCTGGCGGTTCATGCCGGTCGCGGTTTCCAGACGCTGCTGCTGGCTATCCGAGAGCTTTTTGCGCTGCAGTTTGGCGAGGATTTGGTCTTTGATCTGAATGCGATACTTTTCGTCGTCGATTTCGCACAGCTCGGTCACGAGCTGCGAAAACGAAATATTGGCCTTGGTCACGACGGGACGCATCTGGCTGACGTCTTGCAACTGGGCGTAGAGATCGACGGCGTCGAAGATCTGGAACCGCTCTTTGTCCTCGCCAGGGGCGTACAAGTCGGTACAAAGTCGCGTCGCGCGGCCGAGCATCTGCTCGAACAGGATACGGCTCTTCACGCGGCGGAGGAATACCAGGTTGACAATCGAGGGGATATCGATGCCGGTGGTAAGCAGGTCGACGGTAACGACGACGTTCGGCAGCTGTTCGTTCTTGAAGCGGCGGATCAACTGGAGCGGCTTGTCGGCGGCGCCGGTGATCTTGATCACTGCGTCGTCATGGATCGCGCCATAGGCGTCGTCGAGCGACTCTTTGAGCAGACGGACCACCATATCGGCGTGTAGATCATTGACGCAAAAGACGAGCGTCTTGCCGGGGAGGGTCGGATCGATGTAGTCAGTGAGAACTTTGCAGACTTCGCTATTGAAGTTCTCGGTGAGGACTTTGCGGTTGAACGCTTCGACTTCGAAATTGACTTCGTCAGGGGTGTTGAACAGCTCCAGCTGATTGGTGTCGGAGTCGAGATACTTCATCTCGTCGCCGCGATCGTAGCGGATCCCCTCTTCCGAAAGCTTGGTGATGATCCGGTGCGGCGGCTCGTGGTCGACCAGCCAGCCGTCGACGACTGCCTGGCGGTAGGAGTACTGGTAGATCGGGGCGCCGAAGATCTCGGTCGTATGCAAAGCGGGGGTCGCGGTCAGGCCGATGCGGACGGCGTCGAAATGATCGATCACGCGACGGTACTTGGAGATGTAGTCGCTCTCGCTCCGGAAAGCGAGCTCGCCCTCGCTCATCTCCTGGTCGAGGTTGTAGCCGCGATGGCACTCGTCGACGACGATGCAATCGTACCAATCGACCGGAACTGGCGGGCTATTCTCTTCCGGGTAGAGCAGGCGTTTGACCATCCCTTGCACGGTGGCAATGTGCAGTTTGGTTTCGGTATCGGGGCGCAAGTCGCCGAGCTGTTTGACGTCGTAGATGTCGCTGAAGGACTGGTAGTTCTCGATCCGGAGATCTTTGAGGGCGTTGCTGGTCTGTTCGCCGAGTGCGCTGCGATCGACGAGGAACAGCACGCGGCGGAAGCGTCCCAATTTAATGAGCCGATAGATCATCGCGATGCAGGTGCGCGTTTTGCCGGTGCCGGTCGCCATGGCGACGAGCATATCGCGGCGGCCTTCGGCGATCTTCTGCTCGACTTCTCGGATGGCGGCAACCTGGTAGTCGCGTAGCGGCAGATAGTCGAACGGCTCCTTTTCGAGTCGACGCTGGGCGGCCGCTTGATCTTGGGCAAGGAGCTGCGTGAGCCCTTCCGGGGAGTACCACGACTCGAGGGCGCGGGAGTGGTGATGGTTGTGGCGGACGTCGAGGAACCAGATGCCGCTTAGCTCCTGGATCTGACGCAGGAATGGACGTCCATTGGTGGAGAAGAGGAACGGGATCCGGTAGTTCTCCCAGGGACCGCCGTTGCTGGGGAGCGTTTCATCGAGGCGAATATCGCGACTGTAGCGTTTTGCCTGAACAATTGCGCCGGCGCAGTTCTTGTTCTGACGCTTCGCTTCGACGACCGCGACGGGCGTCAGCCCGACGAACAGGCAGTAATCGGCCGGTCCGCTGTCGGTGGGCCATTCGGCGATCGCCAGGTTGCGACCTTTGACGGGACGCGTTCCTTTGGCGTAGCGGAACGTCTCGGAGTCGGCCTCCCAGCCAGCGTCGCGCAGCTGCGAATCGATGATGCGGCGGGTATCGGTCTCGTCGAGATCGAGGTTCTGCGATTCTTCGAGGGCGACGGCGGCTACCTGTTCGCGCTGCTCGGCGGGCGCAGCGGCGACCTCGGCCTGGACGAGTTTCAGCTTTTCGCGGAACTGGGCCTGCTCAGCGAGGAGTTGCTGCTCGGTCTCAGCGGCGAGATCGAGCGCGGCATTGAGGTCTTCGTAAGCCTTTTCGGCAGCGGCCTCTGCTGCTTGACGCTGTTGGGCATGTTCTTCGGCAGAGGCCTGGGCGCCGTCGGCGGTTGCCTGGGCGGCGGCTAGAGCCTCGCGTAGACGTTCTAGCTCTACCTGGAGGTCGACTGCGGCCTGATTGGGATCCGGGGGCGGAACGAACGTGGGACGCTTGAACGAGCGATCCCCGCTGAACGACGCATAGAACCAAATCGCCAGCTTGTGGGCCATGCGAAGCTGCTGGAGAGCTTCGCGGCGATCGCCGGCGTTTGCGTGAGCGGCGTCGTTGCCCGATTTTCGCAGTTGGTGGAAGACTTGAGCGACTTCGTAGTTGCAAACTCGGCCGTCGCGGAGCTTGTTGATGGTATCGAGGAGGGAGTCGCGCTCCATGACCGCGATGCCGGAAAAGGCGGCGCAGTGATCGGCAAGCAATTCGGCGAACTGACGGAGCTTGATCAGGGCCGAATTGGGGTCATCGAAGACGTAACGCTCGGCGAGAGCGGCGTGACGGACAAGAACGTCATCGAACAGGCCCAGGAATGAGAAATTCGGCGAGTTTGGCGGGGATGGGGTCATTCGCAGGCGAGACCAAGGTGCGGGAGGCGCATCGCGAAACTGGAGGCGACGCCAAAGGCGCTGCAATCCCCTCACAAACAGCCAGAGCGAGACTAGGTGTTGAGCACGGATGCGTTTCTGAATGTACCAAGCCAAGGGGGGCTCGGCAAACATTCTCGGGGGACGGATCGGCCGGGTGCTGCGAGTTGCTACTGCTGAGATCGGCCGCTGGGAGGTTTGAGGATCTCAACCGCATTCTCCACAAACTACTGTACGGCTCTTTGTGAAAATTGGGGCGATTTCTGATGAAGCCAACCCAATTTGCAAACACGAAAGTCGCTTGTCTTCGAACAGATTGCGTCAACCTGTATTTGTAAATGACTATCGCACCACATGAAGTGCATCCTCCGCCTACAGCAGGGCGTTTTGAGTTTCCGATTTCTAATTACGTAATTAGAAATCGGAAGCGTCACTGCCTATCAGTTGAGCCTGTTTTGGGATCCATGCCGCAATCTCCCTTGGAACAGCCGAGGAATCGTACTCGGCCCGGTTCACGACGGTGACTTGACGACCTTTGCAGGTGAAATGCTTGCGTTCGCCGTCCACGAGTTCGAAAGCAAGCTTCTTGACGAAACGTACAGGTCGTGCGTGCGATGTCACGAATTCTAAAGCTCTGTTACCGACTATGCGGCTGATGGATCCAAACTTCTCCCGTCATGTCGATATCCAGTTTCTCAACAGAACGACTTCGCAAGCACGCATCACCGTATGTCCCTGCACCGTAACCATGGCGGGGAGGAGGGCGATAGCTCTCGTCCCAATTGCCGGCAACCGGCTTTACCGGCGGAGTCTCACTTGCGGTCGTCGGTCCTCATCGAAAATCAGTTAGTTCCAAAAGGTCATCCGGCGACGAGCGAGAACAGCTAAAACGCCAGGCAGCGAATTGGATGTTGGTGAGGAATTTACGATTTTCTGCCACTAGCGTGTCGATTTTCCGAACATCAACGTCGGAAGTTAGCGTTCCTCTGGATATCCGCGGTCAACGCGGCCTATAGACGAAAGATCATCCCCCTAATCTCAAGGAGACGGGTCTCATGAAATGCCAGTTAGAAAAGCCGGCCAACAAGTTGCGGTGTACAATCGGGCGCATTTGGATCGTTAACTATCGCGTCGTCCAACGTTTGTCGCTCGACGATGTGTTGCAACATTCTACGGGACGTCCGACAGTTTTCACGTATAAGGCGGCCGCCAAGTTGAGCGGTATCGGTTTTCCGGACGAACAGTCGAAGTTTTTTCAGCACTTGGGGATTCGCCAGTTCGCGATCGTGGCCCGCACCCAGATGCTGACGATCTCAGGTTCCAACTCGCGGCTGAACCGCTTTCTCAAACCTGTTTCGGAAAACCAGCTCGAATCACGCCGCCAACTGAAGCGAATCGTCGCCCATTGGAAGGTGCCTAGCCTGTTGCTTCACACTCTCGCCCCCTACGATCCGGCCAAGGCTCAACAAGCCGCTTCGATCGACGGAGTTTCGAACCGACAGCTCCACTGTGCGGACCAAGCCGTCGATGCAAGTCCGTTTTCGGGCGGCTTCATCGCTCAACGGGGCAGCAAACAGCGCGGCCAAGTTGGGAAACGGGGTGGAAAGTTCGTGAGAACGAACCGAAGCGGACGCCGTAACGGCGGCTCCCGCAGCGCCTCCTAGGGCCGAGAAATTCCGCGAGAAGCCCAGTCCAGCTCGTAGTAGTACTTACCACGGCGGGCTGGGCGTTTTTCCTCTACCGGCAGATCCGGGGCCGCTGTCGGCCACCAACTTTCTTCATCGTCACGAACATCGACTGCCGTCAGTTGGTTCGCTCGAACGCCCTCTCTAAACTCGTCGAGAGGATTGACATGCGTTGCGACGAATTCGAGGTCATCGGTCGCCGAAGTTACAATTCTTACGGCTTCCTTGGCGAATTTCCGTAGGTTTTCGGTCGGATTGCTTCACCAAGCGATCGTGGGCCGGAGCCTTCCTAGTCCCGTTGAAGTTAAGACGCTGCCAGTAGAACGTCTACAGGGGCGCGGAGTGAACACCATGTACCAAGTCGTTAGCAGCTTGCCGATTGACTTGACTCGGCGGAGCGTCGGCTTTTGCAACGTCGGCTACGACCTGTTTTCCATGACGTGCTCTCCTCGCAGTCATTCTCGTATCAACTAATTCTACTGTCGTCGCGCGCGGCAATGGCGTCTTCTCAAAGTCGCGATTTTTCTTTGCGACCTGTAGCCAATTTCCTGGGGGGCGGTCGTTCCTTCTAATTGGAGCGGCTGAGTCCCATTTTAATCCCGCTATTAAATATCGGGAAAAATGGATGTTTGATTCTTTAGACTACTATTTACACCCGGTAGAATTGTCCTACTCCCTTTTTTTACGCCCCCATCCCCACCTCCCGGGGGCGGACCTGAAAGTGCCAGCCATGACCTACTCCCTTACCATCATCCTTGTCATCGTCGGTGCCTTCCTCGCAATTCAGGCGGTCTGTTTCGGATTTTCGCTTGTGTGGCTATGGAGGAATCTGGGAATCGTCCGGGCAAAACTTGCATTGGAAGCGAAACCGAACAGCACTGCGGGAACACCCCAATCGACGTCGCAATTTGATTGGCTCACCTGGTTGCAAGCCGAATTCGGTTATCGCGGAGACTCCGGCGACCGTGGGGCAGCCTTGCGAGAACTCGATCGCCGACTCGGCAGCTATCCGGGACTGGTCATCTTGCAACGCATCGGGCCAGTCGCACCGCTCCTGGGCGTCGTCGTGACGGCGGTCAGTTTTCTGATGTTGAATCTCGGCCCGATTTTTGCGAGCCAAGAGGCCAACGCTTCCTTTACTGGCTTCCTGGACGGCCTGCTTCGCGAAATCCAACCGCTTCTTTGGGGCACGTTGGCTGGCGCTGCCCTCGCGATCTTGAATCTGCTACTGCTCCTGATACTACAGTACTGGGGAGATCGATTACGCAACGTATGTCTTGAGTACTACGACGTACTTTTCCGAAAGCATTGGCGAGAGTCGCAATCGAACCGAATTGAACTAGCGATCGAGCGATGGGGAGTTGAAATGTCCTCCGCGACGGCGACGCTACGTGAAACTTGCGGACAGATGAATAACGCGCAGCAAGATGTGCTGAATTCCGTCCGCGCGCTCGCATCCGCTGGGGAGGCCCTGGAGAAAAACACGCTCACGCTGCAACGGGCATTCGAGAACATCGATTCGTCGACCAATGGCCTGGCCCCGGCCGTCAAGCAACTGACGGTGACCGCCGAGAATTTCTCCAGCGCCGCCAATTTGATCGATCGTGACGTCTTCAAAAGACTCACGGAAACGTCGACTCGTTTGATCGACTCTATCGCCGAGGGCGATCTATTTCTAAAACAGCTTTCCGGCCTGGGCCTGCGAGCCGCCGAGGCCTCGCAAAATTTCGATTCCGCGGGTAGTGCGATGCGCGACGCCGCTTTGAAGTTGAGAGATGACATCGGAGACGGGCTACTGGCTTCCGCTAGCGCGCTCGATCGCCTAATCGTTGACTCGGCCATGCAGTCGCAGAACCTACAAATGACGTCGATCGACGTCGCGGACCGCTTGTCGAAAGTAGCGGACACGATGGAAGCGTCGGTTCAACGCGACCTAGACATTGCCCAAACCACACATAATCTTGGTCAGGCTGCCCGCGACCAAACGGAAGAATTGCGAGAAATCTCGGCCGTATTCGCCCAGGTCGTCAGTACGCTCACCGGAACGGCTGAATCCTCACAGCAGATGCTGGCGCACTATCAGCAAGCGGGCAAAATGAGCCAGGAGGCCGCTCGTCAGTTGCAGGCTTCCAGCGAGACGATCCATTCGGCCAGCGATCTGTACCGCGGCGCGATTCAGGACTCGTTCCAGCAGGCAGTCGATTCATTGCACCAGACGATTTCTACGACCGAGACCAGCGCTCGAATGATGCTGGGAGAACTGGGAAGCCTCGCGGAACGTTGGACGCAGACCAACTCCGAACTTCACGGCTCGGTAGCTGGCCTAGCGCAGTTGCAGTCCGCCATTGTAAGTCCGCTCGAATCGTTGAATGAAGCGGTAACGGTAGGCATCGGCCATCTGGCAGAATCGCAGCAAATCCAGCTTGACAACGCAGGACGCTCGGCCGAGCTATTGCAGCAACTGAACCAACGATTGGAGCAATCGGCCGCCGCGATTCCCAAACTGTCGGAGCTTCATCAACGCGAATCGGACCTGAACGCGGAAGTCCGTAAGGAACTGCGTCGCGAACTTGAGGATATGTCGCAGTCGTTCGAGAGGTTGCGGAACAGTTTTGGTCAGATGCAGGAGGCGAACGAGAAGACCCTGGCCACCGCTCAAGCGCAGGTGGCGGAAACAGCAAGGACCTTCGAGACGCTTCGAATGCAATTCAACGCTTCTTGCGCGGAGGCGGCCGCCTCCGCGCAAGAAGACCGGAAGGCCATTCGCGACGGCATGGTCGAGATTGCTGCTGCCCTCAGTCTCCTTCAACAGCATCTGAACCACAATGGGAACGGCGCCAACCAGGTGAACAATTCACACGCTACCAATGGAAGCGGATGGTGGCCGTTCCGCCGGTAAGCCCCTCCACGCTGGTCCTCTCTTTTCGCAGTACAAGCAGTAACAGAGTTTATCGGAGCATTAACATGTCATCACCATGGCGCGAGCATGAGTCAAGTGAATACGGCGCCCTGGGTTGGATCTCAAACCTTGACGCTTTGATGATCGGTTCGATTCTGACGTTTTTCGTCGCGATCGCCGCGTTGTACGCCTATGCCCAAGCGGATTCGGAACTTCGCAAGAAGAATCTTAAGGAAGAAGCCGGCGTCGCAGAGGTGAACGATCTGGAGCGAAAGATCGCCGATCTGATATCGCAAATCCAATTACTGAGAGCGGAACTCGAAAAGCGAAATGCAACAATCGCCGCGTTGGAAAGTCACCAGAGAGCCTTGGAAGCGGCCGAAAACGAATGGAAGCTGGCCTACGCAGCCGCCAAAGCCGATGTGGAGACGCTGCGGAAGGAACTCGACGAACTCATCAAACGGATTGCGGCGCTGGAGCAAAGTCTGAAGCTGAAAGGGGAAGAGCTTGCGAAGGTAAAAACAGAGTTTGAACAGTTGAAAGATTTGTCAAAGACGAAGTCGGAACTGCTGGCCCAAATCAAACAAATCGACGCCGAACTCCAGGCAATGAAGCGGGAATTTGAAATTATTCTCGCTGAAGCGAATGAATTGAAAAAGAAGAATGCGTCTCTCGAAGCCCAGAACCTGAAGATGCAGCAGGAGTTGGCCGCAATATTGAAGAAGATGCAAGAAATGCAGGAGGAGCTTGACCGCCTCAAGACGGAGGCGAAGCGATTCCGCGTCGAAGAATTCATCGTCCGACGGCAGTTGCTGGGGATTCCCAGCGATCTCCAGTCCGTGGCGATCCTCGTCGACCGTTCCCTTAGCATGAAGGCTCAGGACGACGGTAAGAATATGGAGGCGGCGCAAGGAGGATGGGAGGTCGCCAAAGAGACGGTCCGAACCTGGCTGGCGGGGCTCGATATGGAACGAAGCGTGTTGATCACATTCGGTACCGACGTCAAAGTGTTTCCAGAAGGAGCGGGGTTGCTCGAAACAGGGCAGGATGACGTCGGTCGCAAGAATCGCGATGCCTTATTAGCGCAACTCGACAGCTTGAAGCCGGGCGGATACACGAACACGCTTGGTGCGCTCGAGAAAGCGTACGAACGCGGAGTTTCCACGATCATTCTCTTTACCGATGGCGAGCCGACCGTTTCCAGCGACGGGAATCATGGTTCTCCGGAAGAGTTGACGCAAAAAATTTTGACACTAGCCAAAGAGAAGAAGATTCCGATCGTCACCGTTGCGCTCGGGGACTACGGCTATCCCGTATATCGCCCCCAGGTACGCGATGAAACTTTAGCGGCGGCCGTAAAGCGAGGGGAGGTCCGCCCCCGACTGATGGAATTCCTGACGTCGTTGTCCCACGACACCGGCGGCACTTTCATCGGAAAGGCAGCCTACGCGGCGGCTAACCACGCTGAATAACAGCTCTCTGGCGGAGGTCGAGAATGCAATACGAAATTAGCTTGATCGAACCGGAACTGATCCGCAACTCTCCCTTGGCGCTGCTCCTCCGCCAAGAGCGTGAGCACGCGCAACCGCCGCCTGGAAAATTCGTCGATCGCCTGCTGAAGCACTTCTTGGAAATGGAGTTGCGATGGGATCTTCCTGAGCATGAGCGGCGTCGGGACGCTATTGGCAAGATCGTCGCTGGCGTCGAGTCGAAGTCATTCGACCAGGTGGCCGGCGTAATGCGCAACGAATTCGTTCGCTGTTGGTCGACCAGCAGCGACCGCGCCAACTTCTCGGTCCCGGAGCACGTCGAAACTCGCATGGAGCAGATATGGTATGAATCCGACGCTTTCAATTTGTCGCACTTGCCGACATGGGAAGGCAAGACGATTCGATGGTTGGGCAAGATCATCTTCGACCGGTCACTTCCGTTTCGCTTCGAGTCGCTTGAAGACAGTAAGGAGCCGACCCCGGAGCAGTTACGACAGTTCATCGAACAACTCGAACAGCTCCCAGAAGAAACTGGAGAGCTGGAGGATTGTCAGCATGTGGCGGCCCATCTGAGAGCCCAATTCAATCGCATTTCGGAACGCCTGCAGCAAAGTCCGTTGCAGGCGTATTTGAACGAGTTGTCGGCCCGCTCGGCCAGCATCGCATTCTGGCTGAATCAGGACTTTGCCCGCCAATCGCTGGAGCGAAAGATTCGGACCCGCGCCAAGTTCTTCAGCCGAATCGGCCAGAAGCAAGCGAAGGTTGTGATCGATTCCGCACTCGCCTACTTACCTGATTTGTCGCAGTGGCGAAACGTGCCGGAGCGACTCCGTCAGATTGATCAGCTGAAATCCGATGAAACCGATTTCAGCCGTGCTATTCAGTCGGTCGCTGCGCTGCCGCATCTCCGTTCCATTGTTAGAGCTCATACGTTCGATCTCGATTGGATGGCCGAGCACCTGACGGAAAACCTGGGACGCGAGCTGATCGACCGTTCTCAGACGCTGCAAACGCGCTGCGATGCCCTGGACGTGACGCTCAATATTCCGTCTTCGTCGCCGGTGGCCGAGGAATTGGTCCCGCTGCCAGACGAACGACATCTCTTCGCTCTGCAAATGACCGCTCTCCAACAACTCGCGGAAGCGTCGCGGCGGATCGATCGACTGGAAGAGCGATATCGCGAACTCTGCGACATCGCATCGACGTCGCTGCTCGCTAATCTTCAATTGCTCAACCTGGATGTGGGCGAAGGGGACTCGAAGAACTGGGTTGAACGCCAGGTCGAAGCGGGGAACTGTCGCGCAATTGGCGATCTGAATTACGCCCTGAACGCCATCCGCCAGACCGCGGATCAGGTCCGTCAGTTGAGCGGACTGCCATCGCTGGAAGCGCTCATTGGCGTCGGCGACCCTCTGCGCTGGACGAGTAAGATTACGGCAAGGGAGCTACGCGGTTTTTCCCGACAACCGTCCCACGATGATCTGGCGCAGTACGTCCGCACGATGCAATTTCTGTTGCACGAAACGGCCTCGCTGCGGGATCTCGACGGCCTGGACTCGATCGCGGAGCGTGTCTCCGAGCACTGCCAGTCGTTGACCGCGGCCAAGCTCACCTTAGAGGAATTTCATCAATTATTGCGTGATCTGCTCTATCGCTTGTTGCGGACGTCGCACAACCAGCATCCTGGTTTTCTGGTACAGTTGAAGCACGAAAGCGATCTTCCCCAAGCCCTTGGCGAATTGGAGCGGATTGATCCCGACTCCGCTCCAATTCGTCAGTTGCAGGACATGGGAATCGTTGTACGAAGAGGGAATTCTTAGATATGGCGGCTGATCAAGAATCACAGACAGCCCAGTCGACCGACACGATCGTCGTATGGGGCAATACGAACGTGGGAAAGACTACCCTGCTGGCGACTGCGCTTTATCACGAGTCGACCAAGAGTAGTCTCAATAAGTACATTGATTTCCGAGAGTCGATGACGCGAGAGCGCGGTTATCCCAGCGTGTTTTCGCACCACTGGGGGACGATCTCAAAAAGCCGACCAACGCAGTCTACCAGCGGTTTCGTCGACTGCGAATTGGTCTTGGAGAACGGTCAAGGCGTGGTGACGCTGATCGATGGATACGGAGGGCGTATGTTGGAAGACAATACTCCCCACGTTCGCAATCGCATTATTGAAGCCCGCGGCGTCCTGTTTATCGTTCCATGGACGCGAGAAATGGAGCAAGATTTCGACGACTTCGCCGCAATCTCAAAGTACTGGCATTCGCTTGACCATTCGACGCAACGCGTCGGCATCGTATTTACGAAATGCGAGCAATACCTTGACGTCAAAGACCCGGCATGGAACTTTGCGCCGGGGTGGTGGCGCGATCGTCCGCTGCCGATGGCGCGGGAGTTGCCCATGATTCTGGAAAGCGCGGGGCCAGCGGTTTGGCCTACGTCGGTCTTTGGGTTTGACGAGATCGGGCAGCCCAACTGTATACTGGATGAATTCGGGCAATTGGTTCCGCTGCACATCAAGCCTCGAAACGTTAGTCAGCCTTTGGAATGGATGCTGGAGGGGTTGACGAATGCGTATTGAGTTTCGCACGGCGGCGGATTACGGAAAGCTGGGTGGACGCGGGGAACACCGCTGGCAGGATCAAGCCGGTGAATTGATTCCCCCTTCGGTTCGCGCCGACGCCGAACAGTTGACGATGATTTGCGGCGAAATCGAACGAACTTCGGTCGTCCTGAAGCGATTTGGCGACGCCTGGTGGGTGCTGCGGGCTCAACTCGAAACGGCGACCGATTCGACTGGCCGCGCCCATTTCACGGCGACTGTCGCGCAGATCAGCACAGCCTTGCAGTCGGCCGACTTTCCGACGCTGCTTGAAGTCGTGCGAGCCCAACGCCCTAACGCCGCCGGTTTCCTCCAGGGAATCGAAACCGAATTGTCGTTTTCGGAAGTAGTCGCTCCCGATGTTTGGAGGGCCATTTTTCAGATTTGGTTTCAGGGCGGATCCGCCTCCGTCTCAAGCCTGGAACGAGCGGTCGCAGTTCTTGTGCGAGCTGGTCTGGAGAACGTCGATTGGATAGCAGTCTTCGGCGGCAAATCGCCGCGGCGAGTCTACGAAGGGACTAGTCTGGTTGTCGCCCATACGGTGCCTTCCGGTGAGCCTGCCGAGTCGCCTCCATTACTGAACCAATTCTTGCAACTCGTCGCTCAGGCAAACGGCGAATCTCAGGGCAGGCTCCTAGCCAGGGTCGCCCCATGCGATCGACCAGCAGCGCTCCGCTTGTTGAGCGGCGAAAAACCTACGATGACGGAACTGGCACAGTTTTCCTGGCAGTCTCGAAGCACGCTTCTTGAGTCGCCGGCCTTGGTTCCGGTTCTGATTCAAACCATTCCTGAAACGCAGTGGGGGACGTGGCTGCTATCTCCCGCGTTCCGCATCGAACAGCTGCGTTTTCTTTCGCAGTCGCAGGTGCTCCAGTTTGAGCGGTCCATCGTGCAACGTCTGGCCTCGCAGGTCGATGGGAGTTTCGCGACCGTCCGAACGCTGGCCGAGGTATTGCCGGAAACGCTGAATTATGACCGATTGAAGATGCTGGTCCCGCTTGAGTGTCGACAGTCGCTCGAGGCGCTCGAGCGAAAATCGGGCGACGCGAACGCAGCCCCTCTTGATCAAATGCTGCGCGAACTCCCTGGCGAGATGACCTCACAGGTTATTCCCACGACGGTTCTTGCCTGCGGCACCAGGTGCGGAAGCTCTGCGGCCCGCTCTGCGTTAGGCAAAAGGCTGGTCGAGGATGGACTCGCTTTAGAAACCGTGCGCTACTTGTTCGGCGAAGGGACTGTGGAACGGAACGCTCCGCAGCTACGTCAACGTCTGGCCGTCGCGGCTTTCCCTGCATTTCAAATCGATCGGATCCTGGAGGGCTTTCTGCAGTCGCAAGCCGGCGACCGCTCTTACTGGTCGGCGGCGATTCGCGAGGGACTTTCGTGTGGCGAGATTTCGCCGCACGAACTTTTGGAATTGGCGGTTCGCCGGCGCTCGTATGAATTGGCCTCCTTATGCAATCTACAGCTGGCGCAATTCTTGAAGAGGGATGAACAGTCGCTGTCGTTGCCGCCGCCGCAATGGCATCCGGCGTTTGATTCGCTTATCCGTGAGGACCTGCGGGAATTGATGGCGGATGATGGCGCCGAGCCGTCCGGTCTGCAAGGCAATGTTTTTCAGCGGCTCGGGCCCGATCCATATTCGGCGGATCTTCTCGCCTGGCGAGAAGAGCTTTTCAATTGGCTCCAGCGGAGACAGGATGATGACGAAATGGCCAACTTGGTGACCCGGATGCGTAACTTTTTTTCTCGATCCAAGTCGGAACCGCTCCCTCCACGAAAATTGGGACTGTTCCGTCGAATGACGTCACGCGGTGAAGTTCTCGCCCAAATCGCCGTATGGTCGACCGTCGCCCCAAACCCGGACAGCCTTCGATCCCTAACGTTACTCTGCAACAGTCCTCGACTAAGTCAGCTTGAGCAGATCTGGCTGCGCAGTCTGTTGCTGGAGTGGGGCGAAGTCGGCCCGCTTCCCGACAGTTTCGCCGCGGCGGATTTGGCGACCATTCTCACCATTCGCAACGTTGATCCAATGAGCGTATTGCGGCTCTGCCTCCGGCGCGAGGCTTCCCGCAACACGCCGGCGCTGCTGGAAGCGTTGCTCGACAAGCTCCGCATCAGCCTTCCTCCCCCGACTCCCCTCCCGGCGCATATTGTCCAGCAGCATCGCGATTGGATCGCGCGACTGCGGGAGCTGCCGGGCTGGCACGATATTGTAATTGATTCGACTACTAATTTCTCCGATTCCCAGACAGCTCCCTATGCCGCTAACGCCCGTTGAGTATGACGCCATCTGGCAGGTCGTCTACCCGCAAGATCGCTGCGTCGTCGTCGATCTGCGCGAGTCGCAGCCGACGTATCGGCTCGTCGGATTCCTGCCGCATTGCCGCGATGGTGTTTACAGCGATGCCTGTTCAGACCCGTTATCGGCTCCGATGACCGACTGGAAGCACGTTTGCCTGATGCGGGAACGCGATGAACTGTCTGGAGAATACATGGCCTACTACGCAAGTCTGGCCGAAAAGCTAGGAGAGGGAAACTGTATCGCCCTCCGCCATACGGCAGCCGGAATCGTACCGATTGACCCGCCTCAGGAGGCGCCGCCGCGCCGTCCAGGACCGCGGCGAGCCGAGATCGTTGTGAACGGAGTGGAGACGGTCGAATGTGTAGATCTGTTGCCGGTTACGCTCAGCTTTCAATTGGTCCAGGAACACCAGAACTACTTTCGCGCATCGGTGGAAGACGTCTCTGATAGCGAAACTTGTTTTCAGGTCGCCGGCACGTTCGGACAACTAGCGCAAGTCCGTTTGGTGCCGGACTTACGCGATGGAAATCGCTTGAAGCTTCTTCCCGTGAGGTTCGTCGACGCGATTCAGAAGGTCGACCCCGAAAAACCCCGCTTTCCCCGAAAGATTGCCTTGATCTTTGATCGGACATGTCCGTCGTCGTGCGAATGGGACTCGGCATATTTCCTCGTGCGCGGACTTGGTAAGGCAATCCAGGAAGAAGAGGAAGCGATCATGTCGGAAGATCGTTTAGAACGATCTTCCGATGACCGCAGCTCGACGAATCAGGATCAAGTTGCGGCATTGAACGCGGAGATTCGCGAAGGCTTGGCGGCTGCGTTTCGGTTAACGCCCATGGAACGCTGCCAAATTCGCCTGTACGCTTTCGCTGATAAGGAAGGGGGGGGACTCGATTTTCCGGAATTATTCGACAGGCCGGCTCGCGAAACTTTTTGCGTCGGAACTTTGTCGAACGAAGAAGCGATACATCGCATGCAAACGAGCAGCTTCTGGTATTCGCCGGGACTTGACGTCTGGGATCCGCTCGACGGGGCGATTCGGCTCGCACTAGACAATATGCGGCAAGATAAGAACTTCTACCCGGTGATCATCGTGGGGAATTCCCCGCCGCGAATGCCGGAGAGTCTGAACAACCCTTTCAAGCGGATCCGACGCGAACCTCACTTCGTTTCGACATCGGGGGCGACTTCCAGCACCTTCGAGTGGGACGTCGATTTCTTGCAAGAGCAGGGAGCTAAGATCATTTACTTGTTTCTGCGCGGACATGTTACGACGAACAAGGTCTCATCGTACGACAACTTTCTCCATCTGCAACAGTTGCTCAGCGATGCGTTACGCGAGTATTTTCCGGTCATTGACGCCGAAGCGAACCATGTCGGCGTGCAGGGCGGATTCCAGCGGGCGATGTCGCTGCTAGCCGAGCCCAGTTATCTCCGAATCCAAATTGGTGAGGACGACAATGCCCATTGATCCTCAGCAGTCCGCTCTGCTTTTCGAAAAATGGAAGCAGGCGTTGTCCGAAGGGGTCAACGCCTTGTTGGAAGAGTGGACTCGCTACGTCCTCCAGGAGGATCGCTCCGCCGATGATCCTGGGGAGAAAGCGTTCAACATGCACATCTTCTGGAAGTTGGCGGGATCTGCAAACGTTTCCTTTCCAACGCTGCTAACGTCGCTCAAAAAGACGGATGGGCGCCGCCAGGACCTTTTGCAGTACTCTCCCGCTGTCGTCAATAAGCTTCGAGAGCTGGAAAACCTACGACATCGCCTGATGCAGACCGCGCACCAGAACGGCGAGATTCTCGAAGCCTTGAACCAAAAGGCGAGACTTCTGGCGCAGCGAGACGCCCTGGTTCAGCGAGGGGTACTAATTGAAACCGAAATCGAGATGCTGAGAGCCGTCATGGAGGGAACGAAATGAACGAAGAGAAAGCGATATTGCAGCAATGGGTGGAATCGCTGCAACGTTCATTTCGCGAGGCCGAAGCGGAGAAACTGGCCGACTTAGAGGCGCGAATCGCCGATTTGCAGCGACAATTAGCGGCGGTGGAGCAAGGCCCGGAGCTGGGACGCGAGATCTCCGATCTTCAAGACGAAGTGATGCGTTTGGAGAAAGACGTCAGTCAGCTCGAAACGGAGCGAGATCAACACCAGCATAACGCGGAGCAGCTTTGCCAACGGCTGACGGCCGAATGTCGTCAGCTAGTAGTTTGCAATCACGGCCAGACGTTTCGCGACGCGATGGCGGAGCTTGCCGAATTGACGGGCGTCGCACAGCGCGAGCTAGAAACGATGCCGCTTGTCGTATTTGAGGAATTGTTGGAATTTCACCGCCCCCAATTCGAAGGTGTTCGAAGCGATATGCGGAACGACCTCGAACGAGTCCTGCGTTCGATTGAACGTCAAGGCAGCGCGGACACTCGTAGAGAAGCGACCAAAATTCTCGAGCAAATTGCTCAGGCTGATCAAGTTCGACAAGAATTGCTATACGATCTCCAGCGACATGGCGTCCGAGACGACGTCATCCAGGCGATTCAAGACCGACCCGATCTTAACGCCTTCCGAATAGTAATCTCCCAGATGAAAAAGGACGCGACTCTGGAGCTGGATTGGCATCTTTGTGATCCCTGGGAAAACTGGAACGTCAAGTCCAAATAGCGAGCAACTCATGGACGCTATGTCGTCAAATGTTCTCGCATGGCGTCGCCTGCTGGAACGCTATGCCGCGTTAGCCGATGCCGAATCGCTTTCGGCCACGGAACAGATTCATATGCTGCGTTTGCTTCGAGCGGATCTTACTGCCTATTTAGAGGAATGCGCTCAGCGAGGCGAGGCTTCCTTCCAGGCGGAAATGCCGGAAGTCAAATTGCGGTTACGAGAAGGAATTCTTTCCGTCGGCGACTTGCTCGATTCTTCTGATGGGGGTGTTGATCCCCGAATTGCAAAAGTCGCTAAGTCCTTCGCTGGGCAGCCTCTTTCGCTCACTACCCGCAATGAGTTTCGGTCCAAAATCGAGATGGAAGCCGAAGAAGCGCTGAAAGCGGTCGACGAGCTGGAGAGAAATAGAACGATTCGGCTACGCAAAGAAGAGGTCAACGAAATGCTCGTGGAGTTTCGAGACTTAATGGCGGTTCTCAACCGACGATTTCGGCTGCCGCCTGATTCGCCCGGAGAGGAACCTGACGCGTCTCCCGAGCCGCTTTCCTAGAAAGACGGAGATTCTTTCGCCAAATTGTGAAATCTTTTCGCCTTTTCCGAGTGATGTTGCGTTTCCCAGAAAAGACAAGCCTATTTCACGTCGAGTTTTCCCAAGGAGAGATTCCATGAGTTGGAAGGTGGACGGCGTTTATTATCACGACTGGGCTGAGTATCAGCAAGCGCTGAGATTGCGTGACCAGCGACTAGTGCGGGCTCACCTCGACACGCTGCAACGCGACTTTTCGCGCCAGCAAGAGGCGATTCGCCGCACTGAGCAGGAGCTCCGGCAGGCGAACAACAACTACCAGCGACAAGTTCAGCTCAACGCCCAGCTTGCGGAGCAGATTGCCGAGCAAGAGGGAACCTTGCGCGTCTTGGGCAATGCACAACAGGCGATGGCCCGAGAAGTGGAGGAGGAATTCTCCCGCGTTCGCGATTGCCTGACCTCGACGCAGCGGGACGTCGCCGAGCTCGACCAGTTCGTGCAGCAGGAAAAAGAGGAAGTGCAGCGACAGTTCGGCGAATTGGAGTCGGACCTTGTCGCCGGGTTGGCCGAAGCCCGCGAATCGCAAAATCAACTGGAAGCGGAATTACGGAAGTCCATTCGCGAGGTTGACGACAAACTGGACGCCGAGATCCAGTCTCGGATCGCCAAAGACCAGGACCAGCTTGCGCAAGCCAACGTTTTCATCGAGTTCATCGAGGAAATGTTCGCGGGTCTGCAAAAACAGGCCCATCAAATTGGCGAAACTCCGGCGCTTGATCGCTTGCAGTTGGACCTTGCCAGTGCGCGTCGCATGGTCCAGGAAGGAGCGGCGTCGGCGGCGTATGCAACGGCACAAGCGGCCCTTTCGGAGGCGAAAACTGCGCAGCACGCGTTCACTCGCAAGGCTACCGAAATTCAGTGCTTGCGGCAGAGTACGGAAGCGCGGATCGCTCGCCTCCGCAAGGCGATTTCCGATCCGTTGGTGAGCAAGTATTTTGCGGTCGAAGCCGCGAAGGTTCAGCGGTTTCTGCAGGATCTCGATGCCGACTTGGTACGCTCTTTTCAGCGGGCGGCGACGCTGGAGGTTGATCGGAGCTATTTCGATCGGCAACTTGAAAGCATCGATGCCGGAGTCGCAAAGATGGTCGCCCTGACTCCGATGGCCGATTCGGAGTATCAGACCCGCGACGATCATATCCTGGAGATGATCCGCGAATTGCGACAGCCGTCTGCTCTGGGGACGCTGTTGAGCGCTCCCAAGGATGAATTGGCCGACCCGAACGATCCGAAGTCGGCGAAGATTGTGACCCTCGAGTTCCAGTCAGGACGCGTGCAAATCACCTTTCCGCTCGATCGTACGGAGGGGTTTTCCATGGATGGCTTCGGCCATTCTTCGGATCGTGAGTGCGGTCAGGCGTTCCTGCCGGTGCAACGCTTTCTCCAGCGTTTCCCAATGACCCGCAGCGCTTGCGGCGCGGCTCGCCGCATACCGACGGTCAGCGGCGGCTACCTGCAAAACCGGCTCAACTCGATCCGCCGCGATCTTCGCCACCTGCAAGATTAAGGGAATGTTATGTCACACAGCTCTCGAGCGCTGAATGAGCTCCGCAAAGTGGTGAACGAATCGGGCGGATCGCTCCACTGCTGCGTCGGCAGCGAACCACCCTACTATGTTGGTCTGCGTCAAAAGCCGGCCAAGACGTTGCTTGAAGCGATACTGGCCGCCATTGGTTCGAGTCCCACGTATCGTCAAGTGATCGTGGGAACGGCCCGTGGCGAGCATCTGCCGCGAGAAATCATGCTAAACGACACGATGCGGATCGGTTCGGTGCCGTTGTTCTGGTATTACCGCGGACAAAAACTGTCGAACGCGCCTCAGGGTTCGAACGGCGGAAGTCCTCGCGGGGATAATCAACAGCTTCGTTACGCCGAAGAGCTCGCCATCTCGCAGAATGAGGCGGGCCGACGGATCATTGACGAGCGCCAAGAGGCTTCCTGGGGCCTTCATGCGGGCTGGCTGATCGACCAATTGACGAGTCTGAACGAATCCGCCGCCGGCGTTGGACGAACTCTATTCATCATCGACCTTGAACTGTTAATGCCGGATACCCAGCAATTGAGCAGTTTGTTTCAGGAATCGATGCGGGACACGTCGCATTCTAAACAAGCGACGACGCAGAATCTGCAAGATGAATTTGATCAACTCTTCGATCAGATTCGAAACGCGCGAAACGATCTGGTTTACTTTACCTGGCGCAAGGAAACTCCCCAATTGCTGAAATCGGGGGATTTGATCCGTTCCGTCGCCCGCAAGTATATGCGAATCCAAGATCAACGATTTCAACACCTCGACGACGAGCACTTTGGAAAGATCGATGCATTTTCACCGACTTTCCCATTGCTCAGGATCGATGCTCTCACCAGCTCTCTGTTTTGTACGCTGGAAAAGGATATTGCATTTCCCGGCGCCTATACCGCCTTTCAGCCTGAACTGGGCGAAAAGTCACTTTGCGACGTCATTCGAAAAGACGTGCCGCAGCGTAAAGTATCGGTCCGAGACGAACTTGACGAGCTGATCGGATTGAAAAGCGTTAAGCAGCAATTTTACGAGTGGTGCAGCGTTGCTCAAGCGAATCGTGATCGCGAGGCGTTGGGAATTCGTTTGGAGTATCACTTCAATTGCGTCATGGAGGGCAATCCGGGGACCGGAAAGACGGAAGTGTCGAAACTGGTCGGCAAGTTGCTGGCCGAACAAGGTCTGTTAAGCGGCACCCAATTCACGGAGGTTACTTCCAAAGATTTGATTGGCGAGTACGTCGGACAAACTCGCATTAAGACCAATGAAGTGGTGGAGAAGGCGCTGGGTGGAGTTCTCTTCATCGATGAGGCCTACGATCTTGTGCCGCGGCACGGGAATGACTTCGCCGTTGAATGCGTCACGACGCTACTGAAGTGGCTGGATGAACATCCCCGCGATATCGCCTTCGTCATCGCGGGATACGAAAAGGATATTGAAACGTTTCTAGACTCAAACGCAGGCTTGCGGCGAAGATTTCCGCAAACCTTCAAATTCGAGGATTATGATGATGACCAACTGACCCAGATCGTCAAGGCGATGATGCGGAAAATGCAGCAAGTGTTGGACGGTGAATGCGATGCGATCATCAAGAAGCGACTAACGGAGATTCGTTCCTATCGGCGTCGGCAGAATCAGTCCTTCGGCAATGCCGGGGAAGCAAGAATCCTAATTCAGATGGCATGCATCGCCCGTGACGTGCGAACCGCCGACCTGGATGGCACTTGGGAAAATCGTGTAATGTTAACGGCCGACGATTTCGCGAACGCAAAGTTGTTTCCTACCCCATAGGAGCCTGAAATGACCTACATTCGCCTTGGGCACGGCTTGTCGCGACTTCACCCGAATCTACACAATGGACCGGGATTACGCCTGTGCATATGGACCCAGGGGTGCGTTCATCGTTGCACGCAGCAATGTTTGAATCCACACTATCTGGATCCGGAAGGAGGCTTTCGCTATCGAACCGAAGAGGTGGTCGCCGCGATCCTGGAAGTCGCCAAGACTGCGCCGCGATTAGAGGGGATCACGGTTTTGGGAGGCGAGCCGTTCGAACAGCCAAGTCCGGTCGCCGACATCTGTCAGGCCACTCGCGCAACGGGGTTGTCGACGATGGTGTACTCCGGCCATACGTTGACTCATTTGCGGCGCCAGGCGGATAGCAAGATCGACCGCCTGTTGGATGCGACCGATCTACTCGTCGACGGTCCATTTCTGCCGGAGTTGCGCGATGAACGACTCGCTTGGCGTGGTTCGACGAATCAGCGACTGAACTGTCTGACCGAACGTTATGAGGAGGCGTCTCTCGCAGCGGCGTTCGTTCGGCAGGGGAAGGGTTTCTCCGTTGTGATCAATGGCGATGGAATCTCGCTGAGCGGATTCCAATCGCGCGAGATCGCCAAGCTGGCGGAAGACTTCGTCGACGAGACGACTTCATCCAATCTCTTGTAGAATCGATTTTACCCCTCCATCAATTGAGGCTCCGCTCGTCTCATGTCATCCCCTTTTGTCGACCGCGAAGCGCTTGCCGACTCTCTGGCCGTTTACCCATGGATTCCTCCGATCATCCGTGAAGAAATAGGCAAGCTCCCCTGGGAAGACGCAAGTCGCGATGCGATCAGCCGGTACCTGAAAATAACGGAAGATGTTCTGGACCGTCTCGTTCGCCGACTCAGCGACGGATCGGCGGAGATGGCCAGCGTCATCGAACGATTCGCGCAACCAGGTGTGCTCGATAAGGAACTAGCGCGATATCCGGCTGAGACCTTCGCTGAGTCTGGGCTGTTGCTGTTGCAAGCCGACTTGAACGTTACGTACGAGCGAGTCGTCCTCAACTGCGCGTTTTCCGCTTATTGGCAAGCGATGGGCTCGCTGTCGACTGGACATATTGCGGATCTGGAAGCCCGTATCGGTACAGTCGCCGATCTCTCCGTAATTCTGCATTCACTTGGAGATTGGCGAGAAGCACTTTTGCTTGCGCTCGACGTGCTTGGGTTTTCCCGCGATGACGGCTTGCCATCTCCAGAAGCGATGTTGTGGAGACTCAAAGAGACAATGGCCGATGAGCGAACGTTTCCCGCTTGCTTGTTTCTTAAGGAATTTGCCAAGAGTCTTACGCTTGGCGGCTATCATCTCCACGCGCGCGCGGCCTTGATGTTTCGGCTACGAATTGAAACTCCGTTTCCAAGCCCCGAGCAATTTCGGCAGATTGTAACGCAGCAGGTCGATCGTCTCCTTCGCCTGGAGAGTTTCCGCGACTCGGATCCATTTCACGAGTTTATCGTTCATTCGTTGGTAAGGAACCACGTCGAAATCGTGGGAGCGTTGCGGGAAAATGAAATATTTCTATCTCGGATCGCTGCTGACGACGAATTCCCGCTCCTCGGCTCACACTTTATCGTCGACTGCATGATTGGGGCGTCGGGCGGTCAAATTCCCTGGGCGTCGCTAGACTTTCTTTCCAGTCGGAACCTGAACTACGGTCTCGCACTGACACTCGTTTGGGTCGAAACGCTCTTTGAGCGCGGAGAGGCCGAGGCGATGCAGCGCCAGGTAATCGAACAGTTTCAGTCGACGCTCCGCATGTGGGAAGGAGACTTCTGGCACGCCGGCGAACCGCGGGGGATCTTGCTTCTGCTCGCCGGTTTCGTGACGGGAAGCATGCTGCAAGTCGAGGTGGACATCCACGCTAATCAGAAGCTTCTTCAACAGCTTAGCGTCGACGACTGGACGTTCATCGGGACGATGTTTGCGAACGCCAATTCGCCGCATGACGTGCAGATCTCCCGGTTCTCGGCGGCGATGTTGGCCAGGACGCTCCTCGTAGACGGTTTCTCCAAAGAGGCGCTAGAGTTGCTCGTCGCCGCCTACGACTTCGAGAATTTGAAGGGCGCCGATCTGCGTGAAAGGTGTCGCATGGTCCTGCATAACTGCGGCGCCCAAAGCATCAGTTCGAACGCCGAAGCGGTCGGTTTCGGGCTTCTGTTGTTCTTGCTGGCGAACGAGTGTTACATCGACCGAGCCGAGGAGTTAGCCCACGCCTTCTTCGGAAGCGAGGATGACTATGAATGGACGCCGCAACGACTCGTGAGGCTTCGCGAATTGGCTCCCGACGTACTCCCCATCTTGCTCGGGGGACTCATTCGAACGGCCTCTCTTGGAAAAATTCATTACCAGGTTCGCCAAGTCGCTCAATGGTCGCTTCAACTTCCTGATTTTGTCGAGAGCAGCGACGAGGAGTTACGGGACGCTATCTGCCCCCGCATTTCAGCAGAACAAGAGCCGCTCGCTCGCATCGTCGTATTCGACTCGCTTGTCGGCATCGCCGAATGCGTCGGAAATGAGTATGGCGGTGCGTATGCGATGCGAGTCTTAGAGATCATGCTAGAGTTTTGGGGGGTGCCGGTCGTCGAAGTATGCGACCGGATTCGGAACTGCTCTGTGGAGGAATTCATTACGATCCGAATTGGCGTCATAATGATGAGCAACTTCGTCACACAGCAAAACTCGGAGCGCTTTCTTGCGCTAAGCCAGGCGATGCTTGAACGCCAATTTGGCCCCAATACCGGATGGCCGATGTTAATCGAGCTGGTTGACGATCCTCCGTCGCCCGCATACATGGACTGGGTTTGGAGAAATGGCGTGATCGCTTTCATAGCCGTCTACCTACGATCTCTCCGTGAGAACGGCCTGAGAGATTTTGCGACTCGTCAGCTTGAAGAATGCGATGAGAAGCATGTTTCCACGGTGTTCGGTTACTCGACGTACAGCCACCCGATCAGCATGACGCTGGCGATCGAGATCAGCTACTTGCTGACGCCGCTGGAGTATTCAACGGCGTACAGAATTCACACGTCGATCATTCAATGCTTGCGAGAACATTTCACCTACTTTCAAGCCGATGCGCACGTCGACTACGATCGCTTGTTGGCGGCGCAACACTCGACGAAGATTCGTACCGGCTTGGTCGCGTTGGGAAACGGTTTTGTGCGTCATGATCCGGACAACCATGATCTGCGCATCTGGAATTTGCTGGTCGAAAGCGAGTTCTCGCAGCGGACGCTTGTGACGAGACAACGTTTTGGATCCATGATTGCGGAAATTCCCAACGCGGCGGACTTGCCTCGACTCACTCCCCGCGCCGCCGTTCGAGATCTGGGCTTCGCACACCGCGAACAATCACGCCGGCGGATGTCGGAGCGGGTTATTCCCATGGAGCAGCCGCAAACGCGTTTGAATCGCGTAAAGCAACCTCGCACCGAGTGGGAGCCATATGCAACGAAGCAGGCCACTACGGAAGAAATCTCGCTGCTTAACCCGGTTGCGTCCCCGGAAGGCATTGCGCGTTGGCTAAAGCCCGACGAGATGTTGCTGCGTATGGGGTTCGACATGGAAGGACATCTTGTTTGGACTCTGTTTCGCCTGGTCGAAAAGAAGGTCGTCGTGGCGGCTTGTGATCAAGGGGAATGCGATGACGCGATCAGCGACGCCATCTCTGCCATCTTGTCTGATTTCGATTGCGTCGTAAATACGATCTGGGACTGTTACGAGTTGTTGCGTCGCTCGCCCAATCTAGACGCCCGACATGCTGGCGACGTGAAATCGCTGCAATTCGACCAGGACAAGTTGGCGACCGATCATTGGGAATCGGTTCTCGCCCGGATCGTCAGGCGGCTCGCCAACCTTCCGCGACTGCGCGATGCGGCGATCGCTGAGTTCGGCCAGATCGAATCGTGGGACACGGCGATTCGCCAACCGAATTGGAAAGCCTGGTGGGACGATAAGCTGGTTTTGTACGAACGATACAATGCGTACTTCGCCGGTCGCGTGGCGCTTCGCGAGACTCCCAGTCGCGTGGAAACCGTGCTGAACGATGCGACGGAGCTTTTCCTTGGCGAAATTTCGTCTCTATTGCCGGTCGCGGATATCGTTTCCGCGCTCGACCGCGATTTGCATCTCGTGATTTGGGGCGATGACATTTTACTCGGCGTTCCTCTCTCGTTTTTGACGGTTCGCCACGACGACGGGTCGACGGCGTTTCTATTTGAGTATAGTCAATCGGTCCGTACGATCGTCTCTCCGCTGCTGGACGAATGGATGTACGAAAAGGACATGGGACGCCCCCCACGAAGACGGCCGATTGCGGCGACCGCTGCATGGTTGGACTCACCGTTCGGCGATCCGGATGATGGGCTGAACGCGGATGAAATCAACGACGCCGATCGCCTTGCGGAAATGTTCGACGACATCTTCATCGACGTCTTGGAGCCGCGTGAATACTTCGAGTGGCGTACGCTCTCGCATCGGGAGGTCACGCACGATGCGATTGCGCGAACGCTTTCCGAAATCGGCGAAAGGCCGGTCGCCTTGCTTGCGATTTGCGGTCACGGTCATGACCAGCCGCAGGGGATGATTATGGGGGACGGCGTCTGGGACGGCTCCACCGTTTGGAAGCGGATATCGGAATCGCCGCCGGTCTGGAAACGGCGAGCCGCTTGTCAACTCGCGGAAGTCGATTTGATTTTGCAGTTGAGCTGCTCGATCGGGCGGCTTCGCCAGACGGGGGTCCAGGATGTCAACGGCTTTTGTGTTGAACTTTTCTGTAATCGCGCGCGTTCCGTCGTCGCAGGGCGTTGGCCGCTGCATGGTGCCGAAAGCGTGCAATTGGCCGGGTGGATTGCGGAACATTACTTCGATGGATATCCACGCTCGGCGATTGACGAAGCGATCTGGCTAGGAACCCGGCCTCGAGCATCAGCGATCGCCGCCGTCCGTCGACGTTGGGCCGAACAGCATCGGGCGGTTCGCGCTGATGACGTCGACTTGCCGGTTGGCATCAACACGATGGCCAACCTTGATTTGTACGGCCTCGGCTGATTGAAGTGCGGCCGCGACGGCTTTTGCAAACGTTCGGCTAACGTTTGCGAGGCTCGATTCTCGGGTCGAACCACTTTTCAATCTGATCTTCGCGATACCTTATTTTGGCTCTTGAGATTCTCAATTCAGCCATGATTTCAGTAACGGTGTACCCTTGGAGCTTCATATTGAGAATCTGCGCGTTGAGGCCATTGTAAACGCGATTCTTCAATTCCAAGAGTTCCGCTTGAGACAGCTTCAAGTCCGCAGCGATCTCCTCGTGACTCTTCACGCTCGCTTTCACCGCTTCAGCGAGTTCGCACCGCAGTAGAAACTCCGCGATCTCTATCCGAATAATTCGTTCGCCCGAAGAGTTCGATTTGGTCGTTGCGTCGGTATTGGCCACGTCGACGCCTTTCTCAATCGGAATGCGATCGTGTCGAATCTCGCGACGCTGGATTCCGACCAAATACCTGGCGATCGTACGTCGGGTCCAGGCAATCGACTTGTCGCCCGAACTGTACTTGCACTTTCCCGCAACAATTTTCATGTTGGCATGTACCACTGATTCGATCGCATAAGCTTCAGCCAAACTCGAGCTGAAGAATGTCTTGCGAGACATTTTAGCCGCGCGAAGAGTCCAATAGGCTTGGAAGGCGATCGTCGGCCGCTCTTCAGCCTTTATCAGCCGCTCGAACGACTCTGGGCTCTCGTGCGGAAAGGGAACATCGTCATTGGAATTCGTCATGTTAGGACTCCTGGCCAAAGGCGATACGAAGGGCGATGGTCAAATTGGGATGCGACGACAGGTATTGTCGCTCGCTAGCGTCAATGCTTAGTGCGTAACTATCTCCTTCGCGGCGAAACGGCAGCGACGAGAACTGCTGTCCGGCCAGCCAGACGGCGGCCTGAGCGGGAGTCAAATTGGGAAGATCACGGGCTTCAACGTCTCGAACAGTTATGTGTTCGAACGCGCCATTTCCATCGGCCAACTCCTCGGGAAGCGCTACCAGAGCGGCCAGCAGAAGACCATTCTCTTCCTCTTCTTCCATAATGACCGCGATCGGCGATTCTTCGCCGAATTGCACCATCGCCACATGCGATCCCTCCTCGTTGGGAAGTGCATTCGTCGCGACGTTCAGCGCCGCTTCGTCCCAATCGACTCCCACGACATACGATCCGGTCGACGTCGCTCTCTTGCCTTCTGACATCGCGCCTCGCAGCGCCATGTCATAGTTTTCGGCGCCTTGATGTTCGCTGATTGGCTCCTGTTCGGCGGGATGATTGCTTTTGGGGCCGCTGAAGTCGATATGTTGTTCGAACATTCTGCGACCGCTTGGCTTGCGTTCAACGATGATCAGATCGAGGATTTCGCCTCTTTTGAGCTCCGCGAAGGTGAGCTGTAGATCGGCGACCGTTGTATGACCCGTTTCGTAAAGCACTGCTGAAAGACTGGCCTCAAAGCGATTGCGGCGCCCCTGACCGAGAAACGACAACCGGCAGGCGTCGCCTAGCTTCGTCAGTTCGGCGATCGCCTGCGGGGAAGGCGCCTCCACCGCTGGGTAAATGCGGCAATCAAGCGCGGTCGCAGGCTTGCCATCGGGACGTGCGGTAAGCTTTCCCGACGCCCGCTGAATGTCGTGCAGGAAATGCTGGATTGGAGAGACTTCAGAATCCGCATCCTGCGATTTCCGATCCTGCTCCGAATTTTCGTTCATCGACCGACTCCCAAATTGGATGTTTGAAATGGTGTGCTTTTGCAAAACCCCAGGGCACTGTTTCTAGAAACGCTTATCAGTGCCCTATTGGCTAAGAATCTCAAAAGATTGATCAAGAAAGCGTAAACTTCTTTTGTTTCACGACTTGCGTCCACATCGGCCGACGTTTAACGGCTGCTTGGACATTTTTTCTGCGTAATACGGATTCGGATCGAAGCGTCCGGCGAAAATCCGATCCTTCAAGTAGTTGATCTTCCGACAGACCAGCGAATTGTGCCCCTCGAGTTGTAAGAACTGTTCCTCGGCGGACATGTGCATCAGCGAATGGGCGTCGATATCAATCACCTCGGCCAGTTCGCGGGCCATTAGCTTCGAGCGGATTCCAAACACCTGCAAACTGCTGTTGTCGATCAGCGTTCGCCAACTGTCGGGATAGCACGCCTGGATTTGTTGAAGACTTTGCCAGAACGTCCACACCCTTCCCCCGAACGAGCGGCAAAGCGTAATCGCCGTCTGCAGTAGGGGAAATTTTCCCAAGGCGGCCGTTTCGTCAATCAGCAACAACGTTCGCAACCGCGGGATCGTGGTGCGGCTGAAAATGATTTTCAACAGGGTACCGACCCAGAGCAGAATCAACGAAGCATGGCTCACCATTCGATCGGGAGGAATTACAAGATAGATGGTCATCGGCTTGCCGTTGCGAAAGTCCTGAATCGAGAAGCTCGACTCCCCCATCGCCGCCATGACGCGAGGTGCGATCAAAGGCGCGACGAACGACTGGCTGGTCGCCAGCACGGACGGGCGCGTCTCTCGTTCCGGCATGTTCAAAAACGATGCGAATTGTTGATACGCGAACTTCGGAATTCGCGACTCTTGCGTATCGAGTCGAACAGCCACGTCATAGGCGACGTCGCGGCCGTAAAGCATCTCGACCAAACGGGCGAAATTGCATTTCTCGGGTGCTTCGAGCGCGAAGATGTAGGTAAGCATCCCCGCTATCAAAGACGTTCCAGTGATCGACCAAAACGGGTCTTTCGAGAACCCTTTGTCGGTCGCCAGAAGACTGGCCAAAACTTGAGAGTCAGTTTCGACGTCAAAGTTCGGGCAATGTCGAACGTCCGTGAAATTGAAACGATCGCTCGGCTGATCGCTTCCGGCGAATGGGCGTAGAACGATCACCTGTTGACCCATCTCTTTGCGATAGCGATGCGTGGTGTCGTACAGTTCGCCCTTCGTATCGAGCGCAACAATTGAGCCTGGATAAGAAAGTAATGTTGGAATCGCCGCACTAACCGCCTTTCCTGCGCCGGTAGCGGCAATTGTCGCCAAGTGATGACCGGAATACCAAATCGGCCGTTTTTGAACGCGATACTTCACGTCCTTGAAAAAGCCGATCTGCCGCTTGGGTGGTCGTTTCTCCGTCCATCCCAGCAAAATCGAATCTGGGATCGGCATCGAGTGCAGTCTAGGACGCTTCGGGCCTCGCATCGAATCGCTCCTTCATTGTAGTGGAATTCAAGGCTGCTATGCCCTTAAGAACGTTCAGTTCACGCTACGATGGAGCAGGATATTAGCCATTGCCAACGAATTTTCTTCTTTACGACACGTCTTCTTCACTTTGCACCCTCTTATCCACCTGACCAGCCTCAAATTCCTGTACCACCCGTTATGAAGTTAAGGCCTGGGTAAGCTCGCTGGGCTGCTGGAGCAGCGGCGTAGGCGTAGCCGGTACGGGAGCTGCCCAGCGAGCTGCGAACTCGGCCGGGGTTACGTACCCCACCGAACTGTGCGGTCGATTCTCGTTGTAGTCCTCTTTCCATTGCCGGGTCAGTCGCTGAGCCGACGCCAGACTCTCGAAGATCTCCATCGCCAAGATCTCATCGCGAACGCGGCTGTGAAAGCTCTTGGCGTAGCCGTTCTGCCAGGGGCTCCCTGGTTCAACGTACATCGTTTCGATCTCCAGCAGCTTCAACCATCGCTGAATCTCCTTCGCCACGAACTCCGGTCCGTTGTCGCTCTGGATCCGATGATGCGCGCCGCGCATCGCGAACAGCTCGGCCAGCGTGTCGATGACGTTTTTCGCTCGTCACGCTCCAATCGACCTTCAGCGTCAGGCACTCGCGAGTGAACTCGTCGACGATTGACAGCCATTTCAACGTTACGCCTCGTTCGGTGATATCGAAAATGAAATCCCAGCACCAGACGTCGTTCGGGCGTTCCGCCTTGCGGCGATCGCAACCGTTCTCGCTCGTCCCGGCATTCCGTCGTTTTCGCTTCTTTTGCGGCACTTTCAGCCCTTCCCGGCGCCATAGCCGATATACACTATGGTTCTACCTGGGGATCCCCTAGCCACGAAGACAGTCGGATAGGCCAGACGATGATGCCGGAAAATCCAGATTTAACGGTTAATAATTCAGCGGCGACATCGCAGCAGTCGTCCGCAGGTACGGGCCAATCAAACGGACGAATTCCAAATTCCAACAACGACCGCGAAAGCGAAGTCTCTTGGTTCGAGTGGGTCCTATTTGGCGCTTCTAGCGAACAGCGAACCATTCGCAAAAACGCGTCGAACCTTGTTAAGCAACTGAATCAATTCGCCGATCGGCTCACAAACGCCAAGAGCGACGCGGACGCCGCAATTCGAAACGCGATTGGTCGTTTTCGTGACGAAAACTACAAGGCGATGCTCAAGGAGATGCCGGTCGACCGACTGAAGGATGTCGCCACGTCGATTCGAGTTGGGATCCTTAAGCAGCACGGCTACCGCTACATCGTCGATTTGGTTGGCGTTTCCTCCGCGCGCTTGCAGCAACTTTCCGGAATCGGCCCAGCGACCGCCCCTCAAATCGTTCGGGCCGTTCAACAAATCTGCGAATCGCTCCGACGCCAGTCGTTCGTGATACCGCTTCCTGACGACGTCGAGATCTCGCATTCTGCTATCCTGCGCGCTGCTTACACGAGGATTCGTTGTCGAGGGATCAGCCGAGATCAAATCGAGGCTTTGCGTGCAGCGGCAAGCTTTTTGCGAGGTTCGATAAACGACGTGAAGGCGGCGGGCCCCATTTGGGCTCGCTTGATTCAACGGACGGCTACGCTGCCGAAAGTTGCCGCAGCATTCGAACGCTTGAATGTGATGGTCGGGCATGATGAATATCGCATCGTGCTCAATGAAGCGGCCCAATCGGTACAGCGACTTGAACCACCGCTCGATTGGGACGCGCTCCGTAACGAATACCGTGATCGATTTGCCGAGTATTCCGCGGTCCTCGAGGCTGGACTTGAGGGACGTCATGTTGATGACGCCACGTCTGCTCCTGCGCAACAAGGCCGACATGGGAGCGTCCCAGCGCAAATCGCAGAACGAGTCGAAGCCGTCGTGCTGTCGCTTGATTCTCTCGACGTCGACTTGCGTGGATACCAGGAGTTCGGTGCAAAGTACCTTGTTCATCAAAAAAGGACGGTGCTGGGCGACGAAATGGGCTTGGGAAAAACAATTCAGGCGTTGGCGGCGATGACGCACCTGCACAACGTCGAAGACGCCAACTGGTTCATGGTCGTTTGCCCGGCCAGTATCATCGGGAACTGGTCACGTGAGATCGAAAAGCGATCGAAATTCTCGGCGAGAATCCTGCACGGCGCTCAACGGCAGGATCAATTGCATCGTTGGATGACTTCAGGGGGCGTCGCTGTGACTTCCTTTGAGACGTTGCGAGCGATGATCGACCAGATAAATATGCCGATTCACTTGCTGATCGCGGACGAAGCCCACTATCTCAAGAACCGGGCAACCAAACGTAACGCCAATATTCGCCAACTTGCGCAGCTAAGCGACCGGATTGCCCTGATGACCGGTACCGCACTTGAAAATCATCCCAAGGAGTTTGCGGAACTAGTAAGAATCTGCGATCACCAATTGGGCTCTAACCTGGCTAACGCGGTCACAAACAGCTTAGGCCTGCCAGGCATGGCCCGACGGTTCGAGACGCTAGTTGCGCCGGCCTATCTGCGACGGAACCAAACCGACGTATTACGAGAACTGCCGGAGTGTATAGAAATCGAAGAGTGGATCACGCTAAGCGATCCAGAATTGCGTCACTACGCCAATCAAGTCCACTCCAGAAATGCGATGGCAATGCGCCAAGCGGCTAATGGAGGCGCCGGCGGGAACGCGAAACTAGAGCGTCTAAGCGAACTGGTTGATGAATACCGTGACGCTGGCCGAAAGCTGGTGATCTTCTCGTTCTTTCGAAATACTTTGGACGCGATTGGGGATTTGCTCGGTGCGCATCATCGTATTGACGGAAGCGTCCCTGCGATTCGCCGATCGGCGATCATTGACCAGTTCACGAACGCCAAGGGCTTCGCCGCAATGGTTTGCCAGATCGAAGCTGGGGGCGTTGGGATCAATCTTCAATCGGCATCCGTCGTAGTTCTCTTTGAGCCGCAATACAAACCGACGACGGAGTGGCAGGCGATTAAGCGAGCCCATCGAATGGGGCAGACAAACCGGGTCATCGTTCATCGCTTTCTAGCACGAGAAACAATCGACGAAAGCTTGCGTCAGCTCGTCGCGAAAAAGGCGGCGATATTTGACGACTATGCTCGGAACAGTGCCGTCAAAGACGCTAGTCCTGCGGCCGTGGATACCAGCGAGACCCAAATCACCCAACAATTGGTCGAAATGGAACTGCGAAGGATTGGGGCAGCATAAGCGAACCATTTCGTCCATGTTGTCGTGCGCGACTAACAACGTTTCTCTTGTTAGCGGGGAAACGAAGATTTCACCCGCGGGTGAAATCTGGAATTTCTGGTCCTTCGATCTCTAATTACGTAATTAGAAACGGGGTCCATTTGCCTGTCGCTCTCCTAAATGGAATCTCAATCAGAAGGACGGCTTCTACCGGGCGTTTTCCAGCGTGTCGCATAAGAAGTTCAAGGCGTTACAAACGGTACGAGCGGGTGTGGCCTGCTATCAAAAACCTGATCCATCCGTTATGAAGTCCTGAGGCCGCTTTTTGCAAGGAGACTTTTGGATGACGACGAAGAGACGCAGGCGACATTCTCCCGAGCAGATCGTGCGGAAGCTGCGCGACGCCGACGCGATGCTCAATGCCGGCAAGGACGAAGCGGCAGTGCTGCAGGCCTTGGAGATCAGCCAGTCGACGTACGAGCGTTGGCGGAATCAGTATGGCGGAATGAAGTCGGAAGAGGCGAAACGACTGAAGCAGTTGGAAGACGAGAACAAGCGACTCAAACGGTTGGTCGCCGACCAGGCTCTCGACATTCAGATGCTGAAGCATATTTCGGAGGGAAACTGGTAAGCCCTTCTCGCAAGCGGGCGGCGGTGCGACAAATTCGGCGTTTCGCAGCGACGAGCTTGCGCCGCGCTCGGCCAGCCGCGTAGCACGCAACGTTACGACGCAAAACCGCGTAACGACGAAGCGGCTTTGGCGAAGCGAATGCGCGAGCTGGCGGCGAGTCGTCCGCGGTGGGGCTATCGCCGTATCGCCTGGCAGTTGCGGCGCGAAGGCTTTCGCGTCAGCGACACGCGGGCCTATCGGCTATGGCGCCGGGAAGGGCTGAAAGTGCCGCAAAAGAAGCGAAAACGACGGAATGCCGGGACGAGCGAGAACGGTTGCGATCGCCGCAAGGCGGAACGCCCGAACGACGTCTGGTGCTGGGATTTCATTTTCGATATCACCGAACGAGGCGTAACGTTGAAATGGCTGTCAATCGTCGACGAGTTCACTCGCGAGTGCCTGACGCTGAAGGTCGATTGGAGCGTGACGAGCGAAAAACGTCATCGACACGCTGGCCGAACTGTTCGCGATGCGCGGCGCGCCTCGGCGGATCCGGAGCGACAACGGACCGGAGTTCGTGGCGAAGGAGATTCAGCGCTGATTGAAGCTGCTGGAGATCGAAACGATGTACGTTGAACCAGGGAGCTCCTGGGAGAAAGGCTATGCCGAGAGCTTTCACAGCCGCGTTCGCGATAAGTTCTTGGCGATGGAGATCTTCGAGAGTCTGGCGTCGGCTCAGCGACTGACCCGGCAATGGAAAGAGGACTACAACGAGAACCGGCCGCACAGCTCGCTGGGTTACGTAACCCCGGCCGAGTTCGCGGCTCGCTGGGCAGCTTCCGCATCGGCTCCGGCTACGCCTACGCCGCTGCTTCAGCAGCCCAGCGATCTTACCCAGGCCTTAACTTCATAACGGGTGGTACAGGAATTTGAGGCTGGTCAAATTCTCGCGGAAAACTGGTCGCCAGCATCGTTGCGAGACAACGATTCCGGCGCTGGTCGCAGCGATCGAGTCGTTGAAGCGGCCGCGACAAGTGACCTTCGAAGAGGGACCGCTCGCCGGATGGCTGGCGCGGAACTTACGTCCCTATGCCGATCAGTTGCTCGTCTGCGATCCGCGCCGTAACGCTTATGTCGCCAAAGAGGGAGACAAAGACGATCCGATTGACGCCCAGCGGCTCGCCCAACTTCTGCGCGGCGGATTTCTCAAGGAAGTGCATCAGGTCGACTCGATCGTTCGCTGCTGAAACAGCATGTCGCCTTTTATCACGATCGTGTTCGAGAACGGGTTCGTCAGGGACATCAGCTCACGGCGCTGCTGCGACGTCAGGGCGTCTTCGCAACCATCAGCGCCGTAACCGATCCGGAGCGGCGGCATGAGCTTTGGAAAGAACTGCCGCGCCGTCAGGTCTTGCACGAAGATCTCCACTGCGTGCTGGAAGTATATGAATTGCTTCTGGTTCAAGAGGAGAAGTTGCGAGCACGCTTGATTCAAATGGCCCGGAAAGAGTCGCCGATTCGCCGCTTCTTGGAGACGCCAGGCGTTGGGCCAATTTGGGCGGCGACCTTTTACGCTTACATCGATACGCCAAGTCGCTTCCGCAGTAAGTCGGCCCTCTGGCGATACTGCGGACTTGGCTTAGAGCGTCGGCGGAGCGGCAACGGTCCGCAGCAAGTACGACTCGCCAAGGGAGGAAATCGTCCGCTGAAAAACGTCTTAATCGGCGCCGCGAGAACGGCGATCGCCCAGACCGGCAGTCCTTTGGCCGATAGATATGAAATCTGGACGCAACAGAAAGGAATGAATTCGAAGATCGCTCGTCGCAACGTCGCGCGCAGCATCGCCGCTACGCTGTGGAGCATGTGGAAACATGAAGAGAATTACGATCCGGTCAAAGCAAGTCGCATCGAACCTTCGTCGTCGCTTGAGATACGTTAACTACGCAAACTGAGCGTGCGGCGGAGTTCCCCGGGTGCCCCTGAACTTCGAGTTCCTGCCAGTGAATGAACCCGCCGCACTTTTGTTAATCATGGAGACGCTCCGAAATCCGCATAGATCTCAAAACAGAGAGAGTCTCGCATAGGTGCCTGGGCGAACCTTGAAGCCCCTGACCAACAAGCGGACGAAAGCGAATCAACGTGCCAGCGAAACCGACGACAAGTTCAACGACGAAGCAAGACCACAGGATCCACCGTTAACCTACGAGCCCCTTCCCCTGCAAAAAAGAGAAGAAGAGGGAAGGCCTGGACGAGGTACGCCTTGACAGGGGAATTCCTATAGGTGGCACCCGAAAAAGAATGGCTGCTTGTGCTACGCCGCCGATGAGTTTATTCAATGGCCGCCTCCTGACGCTCTTCGGGGGCCACCCTGCCGAATTCGTCCGCTACTCCTGCCGCCCCCTTGGATTCACGCCTGTTGTCGCGGCGGTTGGATGATCATGACCAGTCTCAATCTGCTTGCGCCTGCGAACGCAATCTTCGCAATGGTCCACGGAGAGATGCGTTGCCTCACCCCACGCTGGCGAATCAACTACGAATGGAATGGCGTAGAAGGCTGCTTGCGAAATCTGCGCTTCCGACTCACGCGTCCGTGAAACCGAAACGACATCCTTGCGTATTGGAACTTCGACGCTACGTAGCGGTTTAAGGTGGATATGGCACACATGAAATGCCGCTACGACTTCTTCAAACGTCAACGACTTGAACTCAGGATTGGCATTCGTAAACGAATTCCAACGTTCCTCTTGTGCATAAGTTAAACGGCCGCTCTCTCGCGATTTCGTATTGCAGGTTTGAATAAACTTGCGGAACGCAACATCATTGCCTAAAAAGACACGAAAGAGTTCCCTTATGGATTGCCAGTTTGCTGCTGGATCGTTCATTATCTTATCTCGCCTCAATCAGAACTCAATTCCGGGGAATGGAATGCTCCCCAAATCCTGATCCATTCGTTATGAAAGATCCAGTGCCAATTTCAGCGAAGGATTTTTCATGAGCAAGAAGCGACGACGGCATTCGGCCGAACAGATCATCAAGAAGTTGCGGGACGCGGACGCCATGTTGGCGGCGGGCAAGAGCGTCGGCGAAGTGTTGCAGGCGTTGGAGGTGAGCGAGGCGACGCTCAGCCGCTGGCGAACGCAGTACGGCGGCATGAAGAGCGAAGAGGTGAAGCGGTTAAAATCGCTCGAAGAAGAGAACAACCGGCTGAAGCGGATCATCGCCGACCAGGCGCTCGACATCTCGATGCTGAAGGAGATCGCCAAGGGAAATTGACCACCCCTCAGTCACGCCGCGATGCGGTCAAGCAACTTCAGGAGAACTATTCGGTCTCCGAGCGGCGGGCCTGTCGCGTGCTTGATCAGCCCCGATCGAGCCAGCGATTTGAGGGGAAGCCGAAGGACGAAGACGCTCGTCTCACCAAGCGAATTTTGGAGTTGGTGCGCGAGCGTCCGCGTTGGGGCTATCGTCAGATCTGTCAGCTGTTGCGACGCGAGGGAGAGACCTTGAACATGAAAAAGATGTACCGCCTGTGGAAAGCGGCCGGGCTAAAAGTTCCGCAAAAACGCCGCAAAAAGCGGGCAACCGGCGTCTCAACGAACGCCTGTCACGTTCAGCCGGCCGGCTTCATGCACGACGTGTGGACGTGGGATTTTATCCAGTCGTCGACGATCGACGGCCGAACAATCCGCTTCTTGAATATCGTCGACGAGTGCACGCGGCAGTGCCTGACGATCAAGGTGGGCCGCAGCATCACAAGCGAAGATGCGATCGATACGCTGGCCGAACTCTTCTCGATGCATGGCGTGCCGAAGCGAATTCGCTGCGACAACGGCCCGGAGTTCATCTCGTGCGCGATCAAGACGTGGCTGGCTCTGATCGGCGTCGAGGTGCTGTACATCGAGCCAGGCTCGCCCTGGCAAAACGGCTTGTGCGAAAGCTTCAACAGCCGCCTTCGCGACGAATACCTGCACCAGACCGACCTGCTGAACGAGGAGGACGCCAGGATCAAAGCACGGGCTTAGCGAGAAGATTTCAACGAGCGGCGTCCGCACAGCAGCTTGGGCTACCTGACCCCGGCCGAGTTCGCGCGTCGCTGTGCCGCTTCCACTCCAGTCGCTGCGCTCCTTCCGTTCCAGCAGCACAGCGGCCCCATTGAATCGTTACCTGTTTCCCAACCCGATCTTTCATGACGCTTGGTACAGAAAACTGGGGCAGGCCAATGGCCGCGCTGACCATTGCAATACGGCTATTCGAGCTTGCGGAATTCGACGCAATCAATTTGAGTTCCATCCCTCTTTCTTTCACAACATGTCACGTAACCACGCCAAACCTCCACAGAGGACGCGATTCTCCGGGACAAAAGAGCTCCGTTCCGCTTTCAATCTGAATTGGGCCGTTTACCCATCTAACGTTTACCTCGTGTCCCAACAAATTAGAGATTTGCGCAATTCCAAATATGTTCAAACCCTGGTCGCGAAAGCAAATTGGGATACATAATCCCGACCACAAACGCAGATTAGTCGCCCGTTTCGTCAAAACCTCACTTAGCCTTGGCAATGAGCTATTCGATTTTTGTGGATCAGAGTCAAAGCCTTGTATCACTTCCTCAAAGGTGCGAATTTCATGAATAGAACGATTAAACGTCGCGATCTCGCCAACCAGTTCCGTAGATAACTCAAGCCTGCAAACCTGTTCACGATTGGTAAACTGCGACTCTTTACATAGAAACTGCCCTTCAATCGATTGAGTGACCTCCTTTAACTCAAACTCCGTTGCGTTTTGAATTGCTAATGAAAGTAGACTTTCGATGGCCAGATCGCTGAACGCGTCTGACGGGTTCGACGCGAACTCTTGTATGCCTCGTTGACGTATATCACAACGTTTGCCGTCGACCGCAAAATACGTAATGAATTCCTCGTCATCAATGTCGGAAGCGAGTCGCCCATCACAAACGACGCCCTGAAAATCCCCGCTATCGTACTCCTTAACGCAAAAGATTGTCATGTTGTCATCTCCCTAGAATCGTGGCGTAAACGTCCACTCATAAAGCCATATCTCTACCTGACGTTCAAGAGTCGCCTTCTCAGCCGCATTTCTAGCGAGATTCCTACCGATGCGATTGGCCGCGTCCGCCTGCTTAAAATGAAGCAGTTCATGCGCCACTGTACTCAGATCGAAATCCCTATAGAGTGTGATTGTGTTCGTCCTTGAATTATACTCGCCAAAAATCCGTCGTCCTGTTAACGCATCAATTGGCGCTTCATCGAGTTTGGTTACGAATGTTCCGTTCCTCGAGCGGAAGGCGTTCTTAAGATTAGATATCTCTGTCAGCACTCTAGCACGTTCGGCAGAAAACGGAGGCGATGTTAGGCGATAACTGCCATTGAGCGTGTCAAGTGAACCGAGTGATTCTGTTTTCCCAAGTACTTCCACTGAATTATCAAGTTTAGCAACCCCCCTGGCGACGTCCTCAAGCTGTTCCGGTGCGACAGGAACAATCGACGCTCCTGAAGGTAACGACTTTGGAAAGGCGCCGTAAAAATCGGCCGCGAACTCCGTAGCCATGGCTCCCGTCTTACCTGTTTTCACACCCGGGCCCAAAGAATTTGTCTCGGGCAAGACATACTCACGAAGTCGAGTTGCCGGTCGATCACCGCTGATCGACTTCCTGGCGGCACTAACGTGCGGCCCAACTACAAACTTATCAAGCTCCCCGGCATCATCGACCATGCCAGCAAAATGCTGCAGAAATCCCGCTGCATAATCTCCGCTAGGGTCATCGGTATGAAATACTCCTTCACGCACCGCATCCACGAAATATCCGACATATTGGCGTGTCTCAACCTCAGTAGCGTCGTGTATTAGGTCTGCTAGGTTGACATGCGTAACCCCAGCATTGACCTCGAACCATAGCACCGTTCCGCCGCCATACTCTTCATCCAGCTTGACTGATCTGGCATATCCTTCTGAATAATTAATGCTTTCTGCGTTGAAAAAGTTGTGTGTTTCTTCCAAGAAAGCGCGTGACCCACTCCACGGAGAATTGACGATCGTTCCGATTTTGACTTCAACATAGTTGTCCACTGGAAAGCCGAGGAAGCCATGGCCAAGCGCCTCTAGGTAGGTCCTGTCGCGCCATTGCAATCGGAGTATAACGTCTCCGTTCTCCGCAATTCTGGCCGTATTCGATGCGCCCGCCTGTGGCGCAACGCCAATAATTTCCACCTTCTCTTGGAGCGAAGGGCCTGTCGTAGTATTACCAAAAACCAACTCCCACTCGTTGACGACGGGCGTATCTGGGGAAGGAACAAAAGTCGATTCTGGAAGTTGTGGTCCATATACGATTCGTTTCTGTTCTCTAGGAGTTGCTCCCATCTCAGAACTAGCTGGGGTTTCCTCGGTGTCGAACCAGCCGTTCGTCTGCATTAGGAATCCGAATGGTTTTTGTTCCCGCAACGTTAACTTACGAGCAACCCAATCCACGGCCGCATCCTTTTCAGTAACACTCTTCCCTACGTTCGCCTTTGCTTCGCTAATGGTCCGGTCGTGGTCTGCTTGCGTTTTGGCGAGTTCATTTGCTTCCTTTGCCGCCGTTTGAATGCCCTTGTAGCTATATGCTCCTGCGGCGACATCAAGTGCGGCGGTGCGGACGGCGGCGGCGACTTCTAGCGTCTTGGTCGTCCAGGGATCAGCCGTATCGTTGTTAGCGGCGATCAGCGCAGCAAGAGCTTCGACCAGCGAGTCGTATTCGTTTTCAAATTGGAATTCGGCGAACTCTTTATCTCGTGCTGCAAACGCCTCCTGCTCAGTGCGATAAGCACCTGCTTCTGCAGTGACGAATTCGAGTTGGGCGTCGGCGATAGCTTTAGTCGTCGCAACACGGGACTGGCCAACATTGTTTTCGTTCCGGGCTTCGGCTTTAGCAACGGTTAGCTGATAAGCGTCTTCCACATGGATTGCGCTAGCGTAGTAGGCCTCGATCAAGTTCTTACGGGCGGATGCGAGCGTATCATTGGCGGACTTAATCGAGTTGTCACGAGTCGTTACATCATTGTCGTCTGCAAAGCGACGATCAGCTTGTTCGATGGCGATTCGGTGATCCTTAAGCGCCTTGGCTTCGGCAATTTGATAGGCCGCAACGGCGTCCGCTAATTCATTTCCATTGGACTGATAGCTGCTGGCAATCGAATCTTCGGCCTGCTTGAAACTAACAGCTGCTAGACGGCTATGGGTGTAAATGGCGTTTTCGCGAGCGGTGGCATAGTTGTTGCCGGCTGTTGCAGTGAGCGTCTCATAGGCCTCGCTTGTGGCGATGTTGTCCAGAGTCCAATTGGTTGTTTCAGCAAGCAGATTAGAAGTGGCCGTTTGTTGCCCCGTGTACTGTGCCTTCAGGAAGTTCGTGTAGCCACTGCTGAGAGCCGTATCCACAACGGTGACGCCGGTCAATTGAGCGGCGGCCCGAGTGGCTTGGTGCACGGAATCGTTCGTCGTCAAGCGGCGGCTTAACTCATTGCTGGCAGCGCTGTTTTGGGATTTAGCTGAGTTGCTCGCATTCTCCAGTCCAAGGTTCAGGGCCCTTTCACTTTGGGCGGATTTCAGGCTAAAAGCATATTCAGCGCCGTCAACACTAACTACCAAGCTGTGGTTGGAGCCGATCACCGTAGCGTTATACGTTTTTAAATAGCTTGCAATATCTTGAGCGTATTGAAAATCGGTTTCGGCGGTGTTTTCAATCTGCTTAAGGTCCAGTTCGAGGATGGCGGCATCCCGTTTCGCTTCGGCGCCGGCTGATTTGTCATCCTCGCTGTGTTCGATTTGATAGGCGACTTGCGCAGCGACTACCTTGGTTAGATAGTCGCTGTAGTCCGCAGCGAGAGTCTCTTCTTGCTTCGCTTTGGCGGCGGTGGTTTTGTCGTCAAGCGTGTGTTTCGCATTGGTCAGATCAAGCGAATATTTTTGCGCCGCAGCGGAATTGGTGATCTCCAGACTGCTGCCGCTGCCGCGTAAGTCGCTAGAATAAGATCCCAATTTGCTGCCAATCGATGAGAGAAGCGTGTCTGTCGCATTTTGCCGAGCGGTCTGGAAAGAGATCCGTGCATTGGTCTGCTCCAGTTGATTTCGTGACGACTCGGATGCACTGGCCGCGAGAAAGGTTTCCTTTCCTTGGGCCTGGGCAAGACCGATATTGGCTCGGACGCCCGGCTGAGCCGTGGACAGGCTGGACCAAGCCGCGGTTTCGCTCGCCGCACTTCCTTCATAGTAGGACTGCAAAAGGGACGCGCCGCTGGTCGCGGCCGTTTGGATCGTCGGGATGAAGGAGGTCCACTGCGCCGTTCCAGCACCGGATACTGCAGTGCTAAAGGTGTTGCCAGCTGCCTGTCGGGCGGAGGACTTCTGGGTTTCAGCGGTGATGGTCTGCTGAAGCGCCGTTGATTCCGCCGAATTATCCATCCCAACCAGTTTTATCGCAGCGGCAGAAAACTCGCTAACAAAGCCTATGCAGGCGGAACCGACGGCAGCTGCGTAAGCGACGATGGCGGCGCCAGTCGCGCTCGCATGAGCGTTGATCGCATCGCCAAGGGCCTGCGCTTCAGCGCTCATCGCTTCCTTGCTTGCCGCATCACGAGTTGCATCCGCGGTAGAAACCGCATTAAGGTAGGTCGTCTCCGCTATCGTCGGGTTCTCGTCCTTGTTAAGTTCGTACTGCACTTTTGCCGGCGCAATGCTTACCACCCATTCATAGTCGGCCTGGGCGTAGGCAATTTTTGCGGTTGCCTCGGCGGCGGCTTGCTGTTGGAAGTGGGCGACGCCAGCTTTCAGCGTCGCGAAATTGTAGGCATTGTCAGCCTTGACTTTAGCACTTGATGCAGTCGTGGAAGCCTTTGTCGTCGAGTTGGAATAGGCTTCCGAGTTCGCCGCATAGGTGTCTAAGGCCGTTTTGGCGGCGGTTGCGGTCGCGGAAACAAACGCGGTGGTGATCGGCGCGAGAGAGCCGACCATTGTACTGAGAGCGTTAAAAGTCGCCTGGGCGTAGGCGTTTTGCGCTGCTACCGAGGCAGTAACCAAGGAAGCGGCGGCAGCAGCCTGGCCGATCAAATAAGTCGATAGAGGATCGCCGAAGTCGGCGTTTTGCTGGGCCGTCTGATGATCGGTCGCTACCGATGTGACCATTGTCCCATAGTTGGCCGTGACATTCTGTTGATGCGAATTATTGGACGAGGAGGCGGAGGCGTCATACGTGTTTTGCGCGGAAGTGACGCCTGTGTCGTACTGCTGATAAGCGGCGGTCTGCGACCGTGTGGCGGCGGTTCCGCTCGCGGCCAGCTTGGCATTCAGTTGGTCGATCGTCTGCTTGTCGACGTCGGAGAGAGAGTCGCTCGCCTGTTGGATTGCATCGGCGAGCGTGCCGGCGGCGGTCACGTAGTGGTCGGCGAAGTCGGTTTTGGCGCCTTCGCTGTCGGTGACGTAAGTGACGTTGGCGGCGGACATGTCGATGGCGTAGGTGGATTGAGCCGTGAGATCGGCCTCGAGCTTCGTTCGTTGTCCCGCCTCCAGCGTTACCGACGGGGCGGTCGCATTGGCCTGGGCCGCCGGTGAGAGGCTGTTGTAGTACTCCCAATCGAATCGCAACTTGTCGTAGGTATTCAGGTTTTGCGCATAGCTTAATTGCAGCGTGTGATCGGCGTCGATCTCGGCAATCGACTTCTCTTTCTCCGCGGTGTATTGGGCGATATCGCGTTCTTTTTCGTGCCCCAGCATGGCGATCTGGTAGGCCAAGCTGGCGGACATTTCTTCGTCGTTGGCCTTGGCGCCATCCTTGATCGATTTCGCCTCGGCCTGGGAGGAAGCCTGGGCGGCGGCGACGGAGGCCTGTTCGGCCGCCGCCGATAGGGCCTTGTTCAACGTGCTGGCAAGATTCGTCGCCGCTTCGACAAAGGTGTCGTAGGCGTCGCCGGCCGAGTTGACGATATTGGTGACGTAGTCGGTGAAGTCGGCTAACGCGTTGGCGGAGTAGGCGGTCGCTTGTTCGGCGTCGAAGCTGGTCAGGGCGGCCTGGTGCTCGGTCGCGCGCTGCCGTTCGTACTGCGACGTCAGGGCGTTTTCGCTGATCGACTGGGCGGAATTTTGCGTCGTAATTTCGTCTTGCAGTTGTCGGCTTCGGCCGGCCGATTCGACCTCGTATTGCTGCGTCGCCTCGGAAGCGGACTGATCGGCGGCGGCCTGCTGGTCGCTCCGCTGCTCTGCGGCCTCCTCTTGTTTCGTCAAAATTGCGATTTCGTAGGCGGTCCAGGTTTCGGCGTTTGCTTTTTGCCACGCCAGCTTCGCTTCGGCGACGGAGGTCTTGTAGGCCTGAATGGCGTCGAGTTTCGCCTTTTGTTCGGTGTGGTCGACGTCGGCAAATTCCTTGCGGACGTTGGGATGACTGACCGTGGGAGCGTCTCCCCACGAAGCGTCCCCGTTGGAATCTTCAATGTCCCGCGGCACCGCCCGAAACGGTTGGGACGGGTCATACGGCCCCGGATTGTTGGGGGCGTAGGTGACGTACCAGTCGTAGTCGTACTGATTGGCGGGACCGCTCCAGTTGAGGACCTCGGAAAGCCGCGTGGTGGCGGCCTCGGTCTGATGCTGCGCGACGAGGTCAATTTTGGACTGGGTCGCTTCAAATTCGGCTTCGACGAACGCGTCACGTTCGGTCCGATAGGCGGTGATCTCCGCCTTCCGGAAGGCGAACTCGCTCTCCAGCGACGCTTTGTAGCTAGTCAACCATTGACTTGCGCTCTGCTTCTGAAGCTCCGCCTGCGACTGGGTCCAGGTACGGAACAAATCGGCTTGTTGGCTCGTCAAATTGTTGAGCGTCACAAAGCGGGAGTCGTCATCGTTGTCGCCGATTTGCTTGACCTGGTCATAAATCGCTTGTTGCGTCTCGTCTCGCAGGGTCTCTTGCGCTAGCTGCAGCGTTCCGCTGGCAGTGCCGTCCTGACTCGCGAACTCGCTGACGGCGTTCAGTGCCGCAGTCGAGCTGGCGCGATTGGCGGCGATCTCCGTGTCATTGACGGTCGATTCATTCGTCGCCGCAGCGTCGGATTCTCCCTGCTGCTCCTCTTCGCTGGCGTCGACCGTTGACGATTGGGCAGTTTCGTTCGCTTCGGCAACCCCTTTCAGCAGCTTGTAGTCGGCTTCCGCGTTCAACAATTGCGTGAGCTTCCAATTCGTCGCATGAGCGAGAGCCGCCTTCTCATCTAACTCATTGCTTTGCAGCTCAAATTCATGCTTCGTGGCGTTCAGCTCGTTCTTGAAGGCCTTGAGAATCTCGATCTGTTTTTCCGTGTCGTCGTAGTCTTCCGGCGCAACGGCGGAATAGAAGTCTTTCCAGGCTTCCAAACGAATCGCGGCGATTTCTTCCGGCGTACCAGTCGCCGCATCAACCGTGTCAAACCACTCTGAACGTGCTGAGCTAAACGAGCTCGAATACTCGGAGGAGACGACGGTCCCTACGTCCCCATCGAGCCATAGGTAGGCTTTTAAGAACAAGTCGTAAGGAACCAAGTCGGAAGTCTCTGGCGAATTGACGAGCGTTTGAATCGCCCATTGCGCATCGTAAATTTCAGTACCATAATTCTCTACGGCGTTCAGGATCGCCAGCTTCTGCTGATGAACTCGATTAAGCTCTTCCCGCTCTTGATCGATTTTCTTCAACTCGGCCTGCAGATCGAACGACTCTTCCCCTTCCGGCAATCCTTCCTCATGTCCGGCGGCGACGTCATTGGCGTTGGCCGCCTCTTGCTCGTGCTGGCGCTGAGCGGCGTTGACCTCCAGTTCCCGGTCTTGCATCGCCGTCGCGATTTCTTCATTTGCCGTTTGGCGCAAATCGTCTAGGGATAGTTTGTAACTGGTAAGGGCCGACTTTTGGGTTTGCAATTTCGTCTGTTCAGCGGTGCGCGTCTGCGTCTTGTAGAGCGGATCCTGCGTCGGATCAAAGCGGAAGTAGGTCGCCACTTCGTCGTACTGCGGAGCGGTGATCAGTTCGTCGCCTGTCTTGAGCTTGTAACTGATTGCCGTTGGCGCCGGACCGAGTGTGAATCCGTCGAACTGGAAGCTGGTTTTGTCGCCGGTGTAGTTCGCCAGGTCGGTAATGAAGTTGGCGTTCGCGGCGGCGGTAGCGGTGCTGACGTTCAGCAGGGCCTGGTTGACGATTCCTTCGAGCGTGGTGCGCGCCGTCGCCATCGTCGATTCAAAACTGGCGGTCGCGGAGGCGATCGACGCGTCGAACTGGTTGATTACGTTGGTGATTGATGAATTGTACTGGAAGTTCGAGCCGTCAATCGCAAGCTTGTAGTCGTCGCTGATTCCAGCGAGTTGGCTGTTGAGGCTCGAGTACGACGCCAGAAGATCCTGCACTTCTTGCGAATCGGGATCGCTGCTGGAAATGAAGCCAAGGCTGCGCCAATCGCTCGTCCCAACGACTCGCGCGCTGATATTGTGGTAGCCCTCATCGAGCCCTTCCGGCAGATAGCTGAAGCTCTGCCCGGCGATGCCGACGGCGGTGCCGTCGATGACGCCGTCGCCGTTATGATCGAACTCGATCGTGATGTTGCCTGCGCCGAGCGCGGAGGAAAGCGTTCCCGACAAGGTCGCGTCGGCAGTGGCTCCATCCGCGTCGTCGTTGCCAGTGTCGTTCAACAACTGCAACAGCGTGATGCTGCCGCTGGACGATGTCGTCGCAGCAACCTCAAGGGTGAAGGTCACGGTCGACGTACCGCTATAAACGGCGACGTTATGGTCGTCGTATTCCTTTGCGCGGATCGTGATCGTGTGCTCGCCTGCGATCAGCCCCGTCGGCGTGAACTGGAACGCGCCTGCGTCATCCGTATAAACGGTCTGATCGAACACGCCATCACTGTTGACGTCAATTTGAACTTCGACCCCGGAAATTGATTGATCGTTGTCGACTTTGCCGGTAACGGTCGGATCGGAGGTGATCAGGTTCTCTTCTTCGTCGACGGTGAAGGTCGCCAGGCCAAACTCCGTGATGGAGATGGGGACGTTGGTGCGTTCCGCGTAATCGAACGAAATCGGGGTCCAGACGCTCGTCAACTCCTGACCGGTCTCGAAGTCGTATTCCCGCGTGCGAACCTGGAGCGTGACTGCCCCATCCGCAAGGTCGGTCAGCGTGTAGCTGAATTGACCGCGCGTGTTGGTCGTCGTGAGCGCATCGGCGACATTGTCGCCATCGAGATCAATATCGATGGTTACGCCCGCCAAGGTGGTTTCATTGCGAATGACGCCAGCGATCGTGGGGTCGTAGGTAACGTTGTTGACGATGGCGCTCGCGTCGGCCAGCCCTACGCTAACGATCTCCGCCGCCGTATTCGTCATCGGTTGGAAATCAAACGAAATGTCGGACCAGCCGCTGACCAGATAAGCGTTAGTACCGTAATCCCATTCGCGAGTACGAACTCGAATCGTGTGTTGCCCATAGGTGAGCGCGATCGGGTCATAGTCGAACGAGCCGTCGGCGGCGGCGAAAGCGTGACCATCGACGGTACCGTCTTCGTCATGATCAAATTCCAGGATCAATCCTTCAAGGTATTCGTCGTTCGCAACAACGCCGCCGAGTAGCGAATTGCCGGTAACGCCGGTCGTGCCGAAATCGCTCGGTGCGCCGAGCAGATAGAACTGCGTCACTTCCGCCGCAGTATTGATCGGTTCGGCAATCTCGAACGAATAGTCTTGCCAATTCCCGTAGATGAACTGTCGAGAGGCGTAGTCCCATTCGCGAACGCGAGCACTGACCGTATGGGGCCCCTGGCCAAGACCAAGCGGCACGTAAACGAAGTTGCCGGATGCGTCGGCGTTCACCGTCCCATCGGCGATGCCATCATCGTTGTGATCGAATTCGACGGTCCAATATCCAACTTCCCCATCGTTGGTAATCTGGCCGGTGAGGGCGGCGTCTGTCGAGACGCCGTCTTCTTTGTCGAAACCGTTGTCGTTGTAGAGCTGGAATGTCTCAAGCGTCGCCGGCACGTTCGTCGGCGCTTCAATCGTGATCGAAAGCGTCGTCCAGCCGCTTTCGGCGAAGTCCCCGAGCGTGTCGTTCCAAACTGCGACGCGTGCTCGGACATCGTAGGAATCGGCCGCTAAACCGGCTGGCAGGTAAACGAACGTTCCGTCACTTTCGACCATCGCCAGACCGTCAATCACGTCGTCGCCGTCGTGATCAAACTCGACGAATAGTTCATCGAGATTAACCCCCTCCGTAAACGTAAGCCGCCCGATCAACGTGTCGTCCGTCGTGGAATTGTCGTCCGGCGTGCCGGTGTCGTTCGCCAGCCGCAGTTGGGTCACCTCCGGAACTTCCGGCTGCTCCAGAACGAACGTGAAAGACTTCCACTCGCCGTAAACCTCTTCGTCCGTTCGATAGTCCAGACGCACGCTACGAGCGCGGATCATCGTCGCTATCCCCGAACTTACGCCGGTAGGCGAATACGCAAAACTGCCGTCATCCGCGGTGAAAGCGAAGCCGTCAATCTGATCGTCCCCGTCGTTATCGAACTCGATTCGGACATTCGAAAGGTTTTCCGCTTCCGGATCGATCTGGCCGACGAGCGACGTCGAATCGGAGTCGACGCCATCTGCGTAGTTTCCATTTTCATCCGCCGTTTGCGTGGCCAAATGGAATTCGACGACATCCGGCGACGCTTCGGGCACGAGCTTAAAGGTAAAATCGGTCCAGGGGCCCGACAAATAGCCGCCAAAGTCGCTCGACCAATAGGAGACGCGATGCGAAACGACGGTTGAGCTATTCTCATCGTCATAGTTCGACAAGAGAGGCGTATAGGCGAACTTCCCATCCTCGTCCGCGTACGTATAACCGTCCGCCTGGTCATCTCCGTCAATATCGAACTCGATTCGCGCATTGGCGTACGCGGCGCCAGCATCCCCTTCCAGCGCAGGATTGGATGTGATGTTATCGCTAGTATTGACGCCTGTATCTTCGACCAAAGAAACGGTCGCCGTCACGGATGACACTGGCGGCGCGACGATTTCAAACGCAAACTGCGCCCAATCTTCGTGGTACGTTCGCACAACGCCGGTGTCGTCGACTTCGGCCGAGCGATAACCCAGCGAAAAGTTTCCAACGTACGAATAGAGCGACTCGTCTAAGTAGCGTGGATCGTAGAAAAAGTAGTCGTAGGCGAAGTATTCCGGCGACTCGAGAACCTTTCCACCATCCGCAATTCCGTCCTCGTTGTGGTCAAACTCAAGTTCGATATGACCGGACGGAACCTGCGACAGGATGCGGCCTTGCACGGCCGCATTGTAGGTAACCTTGTCCCCGCTACTGCCGGTATCGTTCGCAAGCGCAAGGTCGTAGACCTTTCCGTAATAGTCGGCGACCGCGTCTCCGATGGTAATCGCAACGGTCGTTTCGACCCACGCGCCCGCAGTATCAGTCGCTCGCAACACCAGTTGCATTTCGCCGGTAACGGCGTCGGCATACGTCAACGTTAGCAAGTCGCCGGTCAAGTCAGACGAGGCGAGCGCGGCGTTCGTCTCCGAAACTATCTGATAGGTGAGCGAATCGCCTAAATCCACATCGTTAAATAAGAGCGACAGGTCGACTAACGATTCCTTTGCGGCGGAATAGGACAGCGAGATCGGTCCGGCGCTGGTCGGCGCGTCATTCACGGGCGTAATCGTCACGACGAATTCATCGCTCGCCGTCAGCCCGGATTCATCGGTCGCCGTGATCGTAACCGTGGCGGTTCCCACGGCATTCGGCGCAAAGTGCAGCGTTAAATCGGTCCCGGCAATTTCCGCAGTCAGCAAATCAGCCGCGTCAACCGACGCCGTAAGGCTGAGAGAATCCCCGGTAAATGCGAAGTCCGCGTCCGCAAACAACGACGAGATGTCAATCGTCAGATCACTCGCATCCTCCTGGACCGACTGATCGGCGATACCGTCGGCAACGGTCGGAGCTTGGGCTTCGTAAAGAACATGGACCGGGAGGACGTATTCCACATAGCTGCCGGCAAGATCCGTGGCTCGAATCGTAACGTTCGTGTCGCCGAACTGATTCGCTTGCGGGGTAATCGTCAATTCGTTCCCCACAATGGCCGCGCCAATCAAAGCTGGATCGCTAATCGCCTCGATACTGAGCGTTAGTTCGTCCGCATCGGTGACGATATCCACATCGTCGAATAGGCCGCTCAGGTTGATCGTCGTCGCGGTAGCGTTTAACGATGTTGTAACGACGTCCAGTTCGCTGACCACCTCGGGCGCATCGTTTTGCGCCGCGATCGTCACCGTAAAGGTCTCTTCGACGAATTCTCCTAGCGCATCAATCGCACGGACCGTGATCGTCGATTGCCCATGCAAGTTCTCAGGCGCCGAAACATACAGGATATCGTCTAAAATGTACGTCGACGTGACGGGCAACTCGGGATCGAGATCATTCGAATGCCCAAGCACAATATAGAGGAGCGAGTCGTCCGGATCCGACAATTCCGTATCGTCAAATACCGTCGTCAGATCGATCGACCATTCGCCGAAATCTTCATCAAGGGAGATATCCCCAATGGGAGCGGCGACAGTCGGAGCTGCGTTTTCAGGCTCGACGATGACGAGGAACGTATCACTCACCTGGCGACCTTCGCTATCGGTCGCGATGACAGTTATCTCCGCCTCGCCATCCGCGCCTGCCGTCAAGGAAAGCGTCAAGACGCCATCGACTTCGTTGGTCGCGACCAAAGCCGAGTTGTAATTCCAGATCGCAAAGCTCAATTGGTCCGAAGATTCAAAATAGTCGAGCAAATCGATCTCGACGTCCACTTGATCGACGGTCATAAACTGATCCGGGACATGACCGAACTGTTGCGGCGCCAACTCGGAGGGCTCGTCGTCGCTCTGAATCTTTGCAACCGCATCAGGGGTCGCGATCACCGTCCCAACCGGATCAGACAATAGCAGCTTGAAGGTTTCCGGCGACTCGACGAGGCCGTCATTGAGAATCACGACTGTAACGGTATCGGTCAGTCGGCCATCGGAAAAGTCGAGCGTTCCGGAAGTGGCGACGTAGTCGATGCCCGAAGTCGCGGTGCCGTCTTCCGTCGAGTAGCTCACGGTCGTCGTACCGTTGGCGCCGCCGGTAAGCGTCACGGTAAACGTCGCCGTTCCATCCGTCTCGTTCACCGTAATGTCAGAGACGCTGAACCCTGGCGCAGGAGGATCCTCCAGCAACAACTGCAGTTTATAGGCGCCGACCGCGCTTTCATCGTTTGAAACGGAGTCGCCGCTATTCGCGACGCCGGGGTTGTAGTTGGTGCGTAGTGCGGAACTGACGCCGATGTAATAGGTCCCATCCGCAGGGGCGGCGAACGCAAGGTAGGGATCAGTTCCGGATCCGACAGCGTCATTGAAACTCATCGCGGCGTCATTGGTCGCTAGTTCCGTACCCGCTGCGTCAAAAACGCGAATGAACCCATTCAGCAGGCTCAATTGGCTACCGACATCCAGACGTGCAGCATCGATATCGATATACAATGTTTGGCCGGCGACCAAACTCACTGAGTAGAGATCGGTATCGTTATCAGCATTCATGCCGTCGCCGATCTCGGCGTCAATTTCAACCGGCGAGTCGGTTGTCAGCGAGATCGCCTGGGCCGTCGACAAATCATCTCCGGCCGCGTCGGGACTTGCGCTGACAGGATCTTCAAGGGTGAATCGCAATTCGTACTCACCAACCGATCCGCCGGAGCCGACATAGCTTCCCGTCACGTCATAGTTATCGTTGCCGCTACTCGAAACGCCAATATAGTAATAGCCTGCGACGGAAGCGGTGTACTCCAAATAGGAGTCGCTATCGAGATCGTCGTCATTCGCCGCCAATGGTGAGCCCGTTTCGTCGAACGCCCGAACATAGCTGTTCAAGTCGCTACTGGGCGTGTCGATATCGAGCGTCAATTTCTGGCCTGCGGACAGGTATACGCGGAACATATCGACATCATCCATCGTGTCGATCGCGGAGGTCTCCAACGTCGTATTGCCGATCGTTGGCGAAACGTCCTGGTAGTCGTAAATCGTATCGCCGATCAAATCGGAGCTACCGGATCCGCTACCGGAACCCGAGCCGCCGTAGTCGGCTAGCAGGAACCGCAATTCGTACTCGCCGATCGTTTCGCCATAACCCGGATAGTAGCCATCCGCGGTATAGGAATTGTTCCCACTGCTCGAAATCCCGACTTGATAGTAGCCGTCGTACGAAGCGGTGAACTGCAGGGACGAATCGCCGTAGTCGGACCCGTCGTCTTCGTTGTAGGCGAGTTGCGAACCATAGTCGTCGAACAGCCGCAGGTAGCTGTCTAGGTTTCCGGTCGGCGTGTCGACGTCGACCGTCAGAGTCTGACCCGCCGTCAGGTAGACGCGGAACATGTCGACGTCGTCGTAGGTTTCGATCGCCGACGTTTGCAGCGTCGTGCCGCCCACCGTCAGCGAGACGCTTTGGAAGTCGTAGATGGAATCGCCGATCGTATCGGTTCCGCCGTAGCCGCCGCTAGACCCCGAGCTGCCCCCTGATCCGCTCGATCCGCCGTAGTCCGCGAGCGTGAAGCGGAGTTCGTACTCGCCAATTGTGCCCCCATAACCAGCGTATGATCCGCCGGCAGAATAGGAGTTATTACCGCTGCTCGAGACGCCGACATAGTAGTAACCAGCGTAACCGGCGGTGTACGCCAGCGACGAGTCGCCGTAGTCGGAGCCATCGTCCTCGTTGTAGGCAAGCTGCGAACCGTAGTCATCAAACAGCCGCAGGTAGCTGTCCAAATTGCCCGTCGGCGTATCCATGTCGACCGTGAGGGTCTGTCCGGCCGACAAGTAAACTTGGAACATATCGACGTCGTCGTAGGTCTCAATCGCCGACGTTTGCAACGTGGTGACGCCAATCGTCAGCGAGACGCTCTGGTAGTTATAAATCGAGTTGCCGACTTGGTCGGTCCCGCCATATCCGCCGCTCGAACCCGAACCGCTCGAACCGCCGTAATCTTCGAGGGTAAACCGCAGTTCATATTCACCGGTCGTGCCCCCATAGCCATCGTAAGAACCTCCAGGCGAGTAGGCGTCATTCCCGCTGCTCGAAAGTCCTACATAGTAATAACCGTCATACGACGCGGTGAATTGGAGCGACGAATCGCCGTAGTCCGATCCATCGTCTTCGTTGTAGGCGAGCTGCGAGCCGTAGTCGTCGAACAGCCGCAGGTAACTATCCAAGCTACCGGTCGGCGTGTCGACGTCGACCGTCAGAGTCTGACCCGCCGTCAGGTAGACGCGGAACATGTCGACGTCGTCGTAGGTCTCAATCGCCGACGTCTCAAGCGTCGTTCCCCCGACTGTTAGCGAAACGCTCTGGTAGTCGTAAATCGAATCGCCGATCAGGTCGGTACCGCCATAGCCGCCGCTTGAGCCGGAACCGCTGCCTGATCCGCTCGAGCCGTCGCTGATATTCAACTGCAACTGGTAGGCGCCGCCGTATCCGCCGTACCCGGTGATCATGCTGGAATCGTTGGGTTCGTAACTCGGATTCGTATTCTCCGAGATCCCCAGGTAATAGTCGCCGGAACTGATCGCCGTATAGGAAAGCAGCGAATCCTGCGAGTAGGCGTACGTGTCTGGATCATAGCCGTCGTCATTCGCCGCAAGTTGATTTCCATAGGCGTCGAACAACCGGAGATAACTGTTGAGCAAGCTAAGCTGCCCGTAGTCATCCAGCGCGTAGGCGTCGACGTCCGCTTCAAGCGTTTGTCCCGCGCTCAACGTGACGCGATAGAGATCGACGTCATACGTAAAGGATCCCGAACCGATCGCCCCTTCAATGACGAATTCGGAGCCCGCTGTCGCCGCTGCGAATTGGGCATAGCCGATCTCGTCGTTCGATTCTTGCGAGACCAGATCGACGGCCCACATCTGGCGCGTTTCGAGCGTCTCAATGATCGAATGGCGAGCCTTGCGGCCCGGGCGCGGTCGCTTCGCCTCAACCAAACGTAGTCCCAACTTGGAAAGAGTCGACTTCCACGAACGAATCGGCAATCGCATGCGCGAATCTCCCTGCGCTTTGGACGATCTAGAGAAGTGGCCAACGAGAACGGTTTTGCCGAAAGGGCCGATGGTGTGGTTTGTATTGGCCCAATCGGAGGCCCAGTCTATGGGAGTAGATAATGTCGTACAATCACCTTTTTCGAGAAAATATAAATTCTTTACAAAAGCACGGGAAACTGCGCAACCTGCTTTACACAAAATACTTGCATCGATAAAAAGACGAATGTTCGTCATTTTTTTCCTCCCGATTCGCCCCCCCCCTGCTTGGAATGCGCAAGTCGAAACGAATCTGCTTCTGCTGGGAATTGGGAGGGGGTCATGGGCATCTCGGACCGCTGCAGCCGATCGCTCGGCACCTGCAGAAACTCGGACATTCGCTATCGCTGATCGTCAAAGATCTTTCACGCGTGCGCGCGACATTTCGCGAGATTCCGCTCGACGCTTACCAGGCCCCGGTCAAGACATCCCCCTCGATTCCGCACATCCAGAACCCGCCGACCTTCGGGCATATTCTGCGGAACAAAGGCTATCGCGACGTGGAGGAACTTGGGGCAATGACCGAGGCTTGGCGTCAACTCTTTGATTTCATTCGCCCCGACCTGCTGTTATTCGATCACGCGCCGACGGCGCTACTTGCGGCTCGCGGACTTAACGTTCCCCAGGCGACGATCGGAACAGGCTTCTTCTGTCCGCCTGACGAATCCCCCTTAGCCAACATGTCGTCGATTCGTGATATGCCGCTGGCGCAGCGCGAAAAAGACGAGTTTGAACTAGTGCAGACGATCAATGCCGTTTTGGCCGAACATCGACAGCCGGAACTATCGCACCTCGGCCGTCTCTTTCACGACGTCGACGACAACCTCTTTTGTACGTTCCAAGAACTTGATCACTATCCGCAGCGCGTCGCAGCGACATATTACGGTTGCTGGTCAGCTGACTTGCCGCGCGAAGAATTCACCAACTGGCCGACGGGAACGGGTAAGAGGATCTTCGCTTATTTGAAGCCGATGAAGGGGCTCGGTGAACTCATTCGCTGGCTCTATGGGCAGAAACATCCGACCATTCTCGTCGGCGATCGGATCGACTTCACGCCCTACCGTGAATGGGGCGGCGGCAGCGTTCGATTCGTCACGCGTCCACTGCAACTGGAGCGGATCCGCCAAGAGGCGGACGTCGCCATTATGAACGGAAATCATGGCGCCGCTTGCGAATTCCTACTTGCCGGCGTTCCAACTTTGCAGCTGCCGATTACCTATGAACAAGGCATTCTCACGCGACGAATCCTGGAAACAGGCGCCGCGATGTTCGCGTCGCCGGAAAATGGGCGTCAAATGATCGGCCAACTCAGTTCGTTGCTTGCAAGTGACGAAAAACGGAACCGCGCGAAAGCGTTCGCCGCCAAATATCGCCAATTCTCACCTGAAATCGGTATCGAACGACTTTGCTCACGGTTGAGTGAAATGCTCGGCTGATTCAATCTCCACAACTCGATTCTCAAATTTGGTATGACCACATCCACGCCTCGACGCCTTTTACCGGCACAATGCTTCGCCGATATCTTCGCCCCCTTGGCGGGAAGAAAAGTTGGGTTGGTCGATGGAGTTGCAGCGAATGTCGGCGACCGCCTGATCTACGCGGCGACCCGACAATTGCTCGACCATTTCAAAGTCGATTGGCATATTCATGATCCCTATGAACCAAGCGACGACGACTTACTCTTGCTGTTCGGCGGAGGCAACCTGGGAAGCGGATATCACGCGGAAGTAAAGCGACGACAGGCCGCAATCGCACAAAGGAAGCCGACGATCATACTTCCTCAATCGGCCTACGGGCAGGAAGCGGTTTGCGAGGCGATCGTCTATCTTCGAGAACCAAGCGGCAAACGATTCTTTCCAGAAGCGAGACTTGCCCCTGACATGGCCTTGGCGTATCTGCATGCGCCATTCGTCCCCAATCGAGCCGGCGCCTTTTTTCTGCGCCAGGATAGCGAAGGCCGATTTCGCACAGCCGATTGGCAAAGTCGCAGCGTCGGGGATCCGATTCAGTTCGCCCGCAGCCCCGAAGATTATGTTGGACTGGCAGGAAGTTACGAGTACATTGTCACGGACCGACTTCATTTTGCGATTGCCGCGATGATGAATGGCGTTCCCACGACGTTAATTCCCAATCGCACGCCTAAGAATCGCGGAATGTGGGAAACCTGGCTTGGCGACTTGGGCTGCCGATGGGCGGAATCGCCAAGTCATACCGAGTTCTGGTAGTCGATTGCGAATATCGACTCGCCCCTTCCTTTTCGACAAGTTGTCTTGCTCTTCAATTCGCGTTACGCGGTGAAATCAGTGGATATCGTCTATTTCCTCAAACACAGTTCCGCGAACGACCTTGAGATCCTGATTTCGCTCCGCAGCGTCGCCAAGCATTTTTCTGACGTCGGCAAAGTTTGGATCGTGGGGGATCGACCGACATTCCTCACGGACGACACTACGATTGTCGAACATATTCCGCACGACTACCTGGCGGCGCCAATCCGATTTCAAACGCCGATCGTCAATCAATTCCAACTTCTCTTCGCCTCGTCCCTGCTTCCGGAACTAACGCACGAGTTTCTCTATTTTTGCGACGACTACGTTCTGCTAGACAGGCTTACCTTAGAGGAAGCTCGTAAGTCCTACTACCTCGAAGATATGGACAAAATCACGAAGCGCGGACGCGGAATCTGGATGGAATCATTGTGGCGAACGTACGAACAACTAAAGCGTCTTGGCTACCCGCGTTTCAATTTTGAAACCCACTGCCCCGCCTATTTCCGCCGCAAATGGGTCTTCGACGCCTACGTCGACCTGAAAGACTTCGTTACCAATGATCGGTATTTCGGTCTGCTTGCCGAGACGGCCATTCTGAACCACGCCATCGCAAAACAAGGTGTGAAGCCAGTTTCCATTCGGGATGAGAGACTACGCATCGGTTTCTGGGGGAAACATCCCCAATACGATTCCATCCAAGCGCAATGTCGCGGCAAGCGATTCCTCAACTTCGACGACGCAGGCTTCGGCCCGGACTTGAAACGTTACCTTCTGGAAATGTTTTCCGAACCCTGCCGTTACGAAAAGGATGGCGCAAGCGCCAACCACATGAACGGACTCGCCGCATCACTAGGATGCTTTCAAGTTACGGCTTAGCGGATTCTAGAGTTATTTCGGTCTAACGATTCTCACATGGACCGAGCGATTCGCAGCAAGTCGCATGATTACCTCCACGTCTGAACGGAGCAGCCGTCGTATTCATGGTTTTGGGATGCTTGAGGGAGCTTGCTGTGCCGCTTTCAACAGTACGGAGTCGCAGAGGTCGATGCGTCATGCCCTCCTGCGAACTGTCTAGCCCTCGGTATGGACTTACGAATGCGGCTACTAGGTCACTCATCGCGGAGTTGATAATTGACACCTGGCAGCTACGATGCAGCGTGAAACTGATTTGACCAATCCGACGACGGTTCGCCCCAAGAACCGTAATTACGTAATTAGAATTCAGCTCTCAGGCAGCCAATAGTTCCATCGATGAGAGCAACAAGACTGCCCGTCCCTGTATCAAGAAGTTCACATCGGCGACGCAACGTCGGATGGGGCTCAACCGACACGGCCCTAATCAACGTCAGCCAAACTAGTCCCGCCGAAAAAGCTTGTGCGCACTGTGTGCGCGAATGGGGCCTAAAAGAGACCAAAATTGACCGTTCTGGAAAGATCCAAGCGTTCAGAAATGCGCATGAAAAAAGCCGCAAGTCCTTGAAGACTCGCGGCTTTCGTGAGTGCGGATGGCAGGATTCGAACCTGCGACCTTCGGTTTCGTAGACCGACGCTCTATCCAGCTGAGCTACATCCGCAACCTTACCTGAGGACGTCAGCGTCCCTCGGCAGATCACAAAGTTTAGCCGTCCTACCCCGATGCGTAAAGGGGCCGTTGGCGGTTCTCCGGGGTCATTTGGAAAAAAATCTCGTCGGCGTAAACGATTGCTGGCATTCGCCTTATCTACTTCGCCGGGTTTACGGGTCGCGGCGGTTATGCAGGCCTGCTTTCTACGGCGGCTTGCCGAACGCACCGTTTTGCCGGCCGCTGGCGAGTGGTTTGCAACCGCCGGTTGACGAGGTCCTTCTTCATCGGATAGCTTGGCGGCGTGATTGGTTCGCTCCCATTTTTGTGGAGCGTCGAAAGAGGGAACTCCGGTGAGAGACCGGGACAGCCCCCGCTGCGGTAACCAGAAACGAACGCCGTCGGTAAGCACTGATCCTCGTTGGATTGGAAAGCAACGGCCAGTAGGAACAGCAAGGCTCACCGCCCTGCCCCAGTCTGGAAGTCCGAAGACCTGCCAGTCGCCTGCGCCGCAAGGTGCAGTTTCGTCATACGCCTTCGGGGATGGAGGCGACATGGAGATCCCTACGATGACATCATTTCTTGATGTGCGCGCTCCTGCTGCGCTACGGCGAACTCGCTCGCCCAATCGTCGCTCCCACGCTTTGTAGCGACTGAGCAAGTTTACTGCCGTTTTCTTTCCGTTTCCGCGCGCAGGCCTCGTCCCAGCTTCGACTGTCGGACTCCGCTCCTGCTGCGCTACGAATGCGCATTTGCAAAGGTAAGCGTACATGCTATCCGCCAATTTAGGTTTTCCTCGTATCGGTAAAGACCGCGAACTGAAAAAAGCGGTCGAGTCGTATTGGTCCGGCGCCACGTCGGAAGCACAACTTTTGGAAGTCGCCGCTCACCTGCGGGCCGAACACTGGCGGCTGCAACTCGCGGCCGGCATCGACTCGATCCCCAGCAACGATTTTTCCCTCTATGACCAGATGCTCGACATGTCGGTCGCCCTCGGCGTCATCCCGCCGCGGTTTGCGACACTCGATGTCACGCATCTTCAGCGCTATTTCCTGATGGCCCGCGGTCAGGCGCCCGGCGTGCAACTGCCGCACGAGATCAAAGCGCTCGAGATGACCAAGTGGTTCGACACCAACTATCACTACCTGACGCCGGAGTTTGAACCGAACCAAACCTTCACGCCCGATGCGACGAAACCGCTCGCCGAACTGCGCGAAGCGCAAGCTCTCGGCATCGCTACCCGGCCGGTCGTGATCGGCCCGGTCACCTACCTTTCGCTCGGCAAGCTGCGCAGTGCGACCGGCGATCGACTTGATCTGCTCGACGCGCTGCTGCCTGCCTATGTCGAACTGCTGCGGCAGATCTCGACCGCCGGGGCGACTTGGGTGCAGATCGACGAACCGATCCTCGCGACCGATTTGAGCGACAAACAGCGCGAGTCGCTGGTCGCCGCCTATCGCACGATCGCCGCTGAACTGCCGCAGTTGAACGTGATGCTGGCGACCTACTTTGGTCCGCTGGCCGAGAATCTGTCGCTGGCGGCCAACCTGTCGACCGCCGGTCTGCATGTTGATCTCGTCCGCGGCAAGGAAGACGCGGCCTCCTTGGTCGACGTCATTCCCGCCGGCAAAGTCGTCTCTCTTGGCCTGGTCGAAGGACGGAACATCTGGAGAACCAACGCCATCGCGGCGCTTGCCTTCGCGCAACCGTTGGTCGACCAGTTGGGCGCCGATCGGGTGCAGATCGCGCCGAGCTGCTCGCTGTTGCATGCCCCGGTCGATCTCGACGCCGAAACCGACCTCGACGACGAACTGAAAAGTTGGCTCGCGTTCGGCAAGCAAAAGCTGGCCGAAGTGAAGTTGATCGCCACCGCGATTCTTGGGCCCGATGACGCTACTCGGGCAGCGCTCGAAGCGAATCGCCAGGCGATGATCAGCCGTCAAACCTCCGAGCGGGTCATTTCGCCCCAAGTGCAAGGTCGCGTCGCCTTCGTTGACGAACATATGCAGCGCCGCCGCAGTTCCTTCCCGCAGCGCCGGTCGGTGCAACAAGCGTCGCTCGGCTTGCCGGCGTTTCCGACCACCACGATCGGATCGTTTCCGCAGACGGCCGAGATTCGCCAGGCCCGAGCGAAACGCCGCAAGGGTGAACTCTCGCACGAGACGTACGTCGCCACGATGCAGGCCCAAATTCGCGAAGTGATCGCGTTTCAGGAAGAAGTCGGGCTCGACTTGCTGGTGCACGGCGAACCGGAGCGGAACGATATGGTCGAATATTTCGGCGAGTCGCTCGCCGGTTTCGCGATCACCCGCAACGGCTGGGTGCAAAGTTACGGCAGTCGCTGCGTGAAGCCGCCGATCATTTACGGCGACGTTTCTCGCCCGCGGCCGATGACGGTCGAGTGGATCGAATTTGCGCAGTCCTGCTCCACGAAGCCGGTCAAAGGGATGCTGACCGGACCGGTGACGATCCTCTGCTGGTCGTTCGTCCGCGACGATCAACCGCGGAGCGAAACTGCCCGGCAAATCGCCCTGGCGATTCGAGACGAAGTGGAAGACCTCGAAAAGGCTGGCGTCCGCGTCATTCAAATTGACGAACCAGCCCTGCGCGAAGGTTTGCCGCTCCGTAAACGGGACTGGAACGCCTATCTCGAATGGGCCGGCGACAGCTTCCGTTTGGCGAGCAGCGTCGTCGCCGACGAAACGCAGATTCACACTCACATGTGCTACTGCGAATTCAACGACATCATCGAAGCGATCGCCGGACTCGACGCCGACGTCATTTCGATCGAAACGTCGCGCAGCGACATGGAACTGCTCGACGCGTTCGTCGACTTCCGCTACCCGAACGAAATCGGACCGGGCGTCTTCGACATCCATTCGCCGCAAGCGCCGACGTCGGAATCAATGTTCCGTCTGTTAACGAAGGCGGCGGAAGTCTTGAATCCCTCGCAAATCTGGGTGAACCCGGACTGCGGCCTCAAAACCCGCAAATGGGAGGAAGTGCGACCGGCGCTAACCAACATGGTGAAAGCAGCCGAAGCGGCGCGCCAAAGTTTGGCTACCTGACGCGCCGCCCAGGAAGCAGAACCGCCGCCGAACCCGTTTGGCGGCGGTTCCTTTTTTTAGAATGGAACACGGATGCCACGGACGAATCACGGTAAGAACACGGCAAGAGAAAGCCCCGGATAGCATGCGCGCGCCCAATAGTAGCCCGAAGCGCAAGCGAGGGAAAAGCGGGGTCGATCCCAATTACGCACGAAGGAAAACGAGGTCAATCGATCGGCTAATTGCACCTCGTCGGTGGCTTGCGTAAAAATTCCCTTGCTCGCGCTGCGGGCTAGTTTGGAGATCGACTACTGGCCATCGGCGGGCGTTTCTTCTTCGCCCTCTTCTTCCATCTTTGGCGGCGTTTGGTCGCCGACTTTTGGAAGCGTGACGACAAACTTTTCGCCGTCGCGTTCTAGTTCCAATCGGCAGTCGCCGAAGCGGCGTTGGGAGAGTCGGCGGGTGATGTGGCACTGCGACATCTTGGCGATGCTGACGTCGTTGATCGACAACAATCGGTCGCCGATTTGGACCCCGTTTTTGTCGGCGTAGGTTCCGCTGCAGATCACTTCGACGAAGGCCCTTCGTTCGACCGCTTCCTCCACGCGGAGATAAATGCCGGAGTGAAACGATTCGTCGACCATTTCAAAGTGCGGGCTCTTTTGCAGGTAGAGTCGCCGCCCTGAAAAGTCGAAGGTCGCCTTGTAGCGGAGGAAATAAGGAAGCCCCAACAGCGCTAAATCATCATCGCCATTGGCCTGCACGCCGTAGTGTTTAAACGGCCCAAGCTGGAAGACCGGAATCAAGGCAGGTTCCTCACCATGAATTTGCGTTTCGCCGTCGACCAGATGTTTAAGGGGCAACAGCAACAAGCGTTCTCGCTCCCTTAAGTACTCGTAGTGCTTCGGAGTGAGATAAAGCGTTGCGCCGATCGCTCCGGTATCGACCAGCGCCGGAAAGGGAATGTCGCCGGCCCAGACGACGGCAAATGGTCGCCTCGTGTACATGACCAGGTCGACGACCGCGTCATGTTCGACTCCCGTGAAACTCACATTTTCGAGCAAGCGGATCTCGCCTTCCGACAGGTTGAGCTGCAACACATATCGGCTCAGGAAATCCATCCCCAGGATGCCGGCAATGGGCTGATCGCAAGCCTCGCTCACGTCCGAAAGATCGATGCAGCGAACGAGCGACGATTCGGCCGGAAACGGCAGCGAGCCTTCCTCGGTTCCCAATACATTCATTGCCGGCGGGCGAAACTGGACCGAGAAACGGCCGGGAAGAACTTCTTTGGGAAGGATCGCTTCGTCATGGACGGTCAGCTTCGCTTCCAGGCTTTTGTCAAAGAGCGAAGTGACGCACCCCGTGTCGACGACAAAGACGAACCGCTCATCGCCGATCTCGACCGGCAGCGTGACGAAGTCGCCGTCGCTGGCCGCTTTGGAGCAGAGGAGGGTCTTCGGTTCGGCCGCATCCAGACCGCGCAAGACGCCCAATGCGAGGAGCAACAGAGACAGAATCGTGATTCGCGCCCGCATCGTATCCCCTCCCTGGTCGATCGATTCTCGCCGTTAATGTCGCGGTCGGGTTTGATTCTATCCGCTGGACGAAATGGGACGCAATTGAAAGTTCTGTCGGAGCGACGCTAAGGGCCGTTATCTAGTTGCCATCTCCCCTTATTTGGTTTGCAATATGGGACTAGTCGCCGAAAATGAGGCGCCAGCTTGACGTTTCTCCATTCTTAGAGGAATTCCTGGCCAGTTAGCCGCGGCGCACTCGCATATATACGTAGCGGGGAAGGTATTTCGTTTTCCTGTTGGCGTCGCCAGGAAAAATCGGGATTAGGCTCGACTCGGCAAGGGATCGACGGTTGGTGGAATCGACATCAGCGACAGAGCGTCAGATTGACGAAATCCTGGCGACCGCGAGCCAGCGACCGGCCGTCGCCTACGAGATGGTCCTGGCCCGTTCGCTCGTCCGTTTGCAAGGTCTGACTAAGTCAATGATGCAGGCCTATCCCCAATTGGCTCGCTGGGAGCAGACCGACGACGTCTTTCAGGAGGCGTCGATTCGACTCTATCGCAGTTTGAAAGCGGTGAAGCCGCAATCGGCTCGCCACTTTTTCAATCTGGCGAATCTGCAAATCCGGCGAACGCTGATCGACTTGGCGCGGAAGCATCTCGGTCCCCTCTCGATGGCGGCCAATCATGCGTCGAACTTCGCCCTGGATGAGTTGCCCGATCAAGGCGACATTGACGCGCCCGTGACGCTCGCTCAGTGGGCCGAGTTTCACGAAGCGGTCGACAAGTTGCCGGATGAATTGGGAGAGACGTTTTCGCTGATCTGGTATTCGGACGTGACGCACGTCGAGGCCGCAAAGCTGTTGGGCGTTTCGCAAAAGACGGTCCAGCGCCGCTATCTGCATGCTCGGGTGTTACTTGCCGATTTGGCGCCTGACCTCTTCCTATCGTCGGAGTCCTAGGAAACATGACCGTCGATAACCGTGTATTGGACTTGCTGGAGAAGTGGGAAGAGACCGTCGCCGACGGCGCCCCGGTGGACTTTACCGTGCTGGCCGCAGGAGACGCCGCCCTGGCGGACCAGCTGCGCCGCTATGCCGGGTCGCTCGAAAAGCTTGCCCGGCTGCGGCAGAACGATCGGGTGGAGTGCAAACTGAACGTTCCCACGCCGCAAGAGCTCCGCAGTTCGCTGTTGCTCCCCGAAGGGCTGGAAATGGGGACGCTGCAAACGCATTTGAGCAAAGCGGACGTCGTCGACGCCGACGAATTGCAAAAGTTGCTGAATGACGCACCGCCGAAGAACGTCTACCAATTCTGCAATCGGCTGTTGGAAGCGAACCTGCTGACCCGGTTCCAACTGCGGGCGATCGCCCGCGGGCAAACCCGCGGCTTGAGGCTGGGACGCTACGTCGTGCAAGATCGGATCGGCGCCGGCGGGATGGGACAAGTCTTCAAGGCGTGGCACAGCAAGATGGATCGCGAGGTGGCGCTGAAGGTGATTCATAGCCGGGCGAAGAACCAGGACAAAGCGCTGGCCCGCTTTTATCAGGAAGTGCAAGCTTCGGCCCAATTGCGCCACCCCAACATCGTCACCGCGTTCGACGCCGACGAAGCGGATGGGGTTCACTTTCTGGTCATGGAATATGTGCCCGGCGAAGACCTCAACAAGATCGTCGGCAAGCGCGGTCCCTTGCCGGTGACGCTGGCGGTCGACTATTTCATTCAGGCGGCTCGCGGTCTGGAGTACGCCCATAGCGTCGGCGTCTTGCATCGCGACATCAAGCCGGCCAACTTGCTGGTCTCAGAAACCGGCATGCTGAAAATCCTGGACATGGGGATCGCGCGGCTGACGTCGGACGATGGCGAGCGAACCGGGCTGACCCAAGAAGGCTCGGTCATGGGGACGGTCGACTTCATGTCGCCGGAGCAAGCGGTGAACTCGAAGGGAGTGAAGCCGCAGGCCGATCTCTATAGCCTGGGGTGCGCGTTCTTTTACATGCTGACGGGGCGACCGCCGTTTGAGGGTCAGGAGCTGATGGTCAAGCTGCTCGCCCATCGCGAGAAAACTCCCCCATCGCTGTCGCAGCTTCGGAGCGACGTTCCGCCGCAGCTTGATGCGATCTATCAAAAGTGTTTGGCGAAAACGCCGGAAGAACGCTATGCGTCGGCTACCGAACTGATCGCCGAGCTGGAAAAGGTACGCCCCCTGCTTCGCGATGACGGCAAGGTAGCGCTGCAAATTCCGGCGGCGGAAGCCATCCTCGACACTTCCCCCACGTCGTTTTTTGAAACGCAGCAGCAAATCGTTAGTCCGCCGCTGGCGGCGCCTGGCTTGCAAGTTGCGCCGGCAACGCCTGGACGTCGCAGACGATCGGCCGCTGGTTCCGGCAACGGCATGTATTACGGCGGGGCGATCGGCGGGGCCTTGCTGCTGGCGCTGCTCGGCTACTTTGGACTTAGTGCGATCTTCTCCATCTCGACGCCCAACGGCAACCTGGTTATCTCGATGACCGGGGACGACTTTGTCGCACACCTCCGCGATCAAGAGATCCAGTTAGTCAACACGAAGACCAACGAGACGGTGACGATCCCTCTGGAAAGCGAAAAGCAGACGAAACCGCTGGCGCCGGGGCCATACAAGTTTGCGATTGAAACGAGCGGGGGGATCAAGACTAGCGTTTCGGAACTGACGATTCATAGTGGGGAATCGTCAACGGTCGAGGTCTATTGGGAATCGCCGAGTGCAGTCAAAGTCGCCAGCGGCGCAACGGGCGGCGCTTCTTCTCCTGCGACTCCGACGACCATAGCGCCGTGGGTGACGATCTTCAACGGGCGCGACTTGCAGGGATGGACTGTGGAAGGACCGCAGAAGTGGAGCGTCGCGAATGGCGTACTCGTCGGGCCAGGAGCTGGCTGGAACGACGCCGGCTACATTCGCTACAACACGACGTTTGCAGCGTACGAATTGGAATTCGACTACCTTCTGGCTGAGAATTCCAATAGCGGCGTCTTTCTGAATGCAGATCCGGATGAGCCTTTGATTGGGTTGTCGTTTCTGGAAGTGCAGTTGCAGGACGATGACGCTCCAATGAATGCGCAGTTCAAACAGATTCAGCAGACCGGCAGTCTCTTCGGCGTCGCCGCGGCGGAGCAGCTAGATTCGACGAAGAGCCATCGTTGGCACAAGATGCATATTCGCTATGAGCCGCCGCTGGTCGAAGTCGCAATCGACGGCACGCAAGTTCTTAGTCATCGCTTGGCAAAAGCGCGCGAGCCAGGCTACGTCGCATTTCAGCGCTACCAAGGGCAAATCGACCTCAAGAATATCCGCCTGCGTGATCTGTCGACTCCAAACGGGCTCAATCCGCCGACGGAGACTGGCGGTGCAGTTCCTGCGGCCGCGACGACCGCCAGCGGAACGGCGACTCCTCCCCCTGCTTCGCCACCCCCCTCTTCACCGTCGGCAACAAGCCCGGTCGCTCCAGCGGATTGGGTTTCGATCCTCAACGGCAAGGACATGCGCGGCTGGTCGATTCAGGGGCCGCTCAAGTGGATCGTCGAGAATGGGGCGATCGTCGGCTTGGGAACCGGACCGCGTGAGGCGGGCTACATCATGTACGACACCAAGTACGACGACTTCGAGCTGGAGTTCGAGTATCAACTGTACGAGAACACCAATAGCGGCGTCTTTCTGAATTGTCGCCCAGGGGAACCGCTAATCGGCTCCACGTTTCTGGAAGTGCAACTTCAGCACGACTATTCGCCGAAATACGACAAGGAGCCCCCGATCAGGCGAACGGGCAGTTTATTCAACGTCGCCTCCGCGCTGCAGTTGCCGGCGTCGAATAGCCCGGGGTGGCACAAGATGCTGATCCGCTACGAAAAGCCGCTGGTCAAAGTGACGATCGACGAACGGGAAGTGCTGAATTACCGGTTGACCAGCCCGGTCGAGCCAGGCTACATCGGATTCCAGCGCAACTACGAACGGATTGATTTGCGTAATATTCGCGTACGCGAACTAAAGCCGCAACCGCCCGCCGCGAGCAACGTCCCCTGGACTCCGATCTTTCGGGATGGAGCGACCGGATCGGCGGTTCGCTACCGCATCAGCGATCGCAATAAGCCGTTCTTCAAAACGGTCGACGGCCTGTTGGTATCGGACAGCGGGGGGGACCGGTTGATGCTGACGCAAACGCCGGTGAAGGATTTTCGACTCCGCTGCGAATATCGCATTACCACGAGCGACGTCGGCGGCGGCATCTGGTTTCGCTCCGCATTTCCGACGAAGGATCCTCCCGTGGCTTATGAGGTCCCGCTGACGCGCCTCGATATCAACACGCCGCGGCATGTCGTCTACAAGTCAGGGCGGACGCAAAAGTTCCCAACGTTCGGCTCGCTCCCGTCGGTCTCGGAAAACGAGTGGCACACGCTCGAAGTGACCGGCATCGGCAACAAGTTCACGGTCAATTTCGATGGTAAATTCGCCTATGACTTTGAAGACGCTCGACGCGACGCCGGCCTGCTCGGGATTGCGGCGGGACGGGCTGGACTTGAAGTGCGGACTCTGGAGTTTCAGGACCTCGACAAGTAGCCTACGAGCGTTGTTCGAGTTGCAGCAGCTTCTCTTTCAGCTTCAAACCTTGCGGGCCGGAGTAGCCTCCCAGTTTGCCGCCGCTGGCCACCACGCGGTGGCACGGAATCAGCAGGGTGATGCGGTTCTTGGCCATCGCGCTGCCGACGGCTCTGGCCGCGCCGGGCGAACCGGCTTTGGCGGCCAGTTGTCCATAGCTAAGAGTCGTGCCGGGGCGGATCTTGCGGCACTCGCGATAAACTTTCGTTGCGAACGGCGGGTAGCCGGACAGATCGACTTCGATCGCCGACAAATCGACCGGTTCGCCGGCGGCGTATTGCTGCAGCGTTTGGACAATTTGATCCTGCCGCGGAGTCAGCGAAATGCGGCTCGGCTTCCGGCGACGATCGGCGCAAAATTGGAGTCGGTAGACCACGTCTCCCAGCATTTCGATTTCCAGCGGTCCCAGCTCGGTTGCTATCGTGAAAATAGTCGACGTAAGGGGGGAAATTGCGGCTCGTCGGGCAGTGGACGGAGGCATCTCGGACTTTCCCAAATGCGGCGGAAAGCTATACTAAGGTTCAGCGGATAAACAATTTTCTAGTCTATCCGAATATCTCTCATCTCTAGCGCTCGATAAGGAAAAACGGATGGCCGGTTACCGATCGCTGAGTGACGACTGCTACGTCAACATGAATCTCAACACGGAGATGGACCTCCCGAGCAGTCGCGAAACGGTCCTGCACTTTTTTGAACAAATCCGTAAGAAGTATCCGCTAATGCGGAATTTCTACGCGCGCGAACGTTCAGAATTTGTGCTTGAAGAGGACAAGGATCAAGGGAACTATCGCTGGGCTTCGGTCGAGGCGAAGCGGGTTCTTTCTGGTTGCGTCAACATCGAGAACCTGGACGACGCGATCGAGCAGCATCGCTTCGTTTTGGACCTGGTTCCCTATTTGTTGTCGGTGAGTCCGCTCGATTGCGAGTCGCTGAACCTGATGTATGGGTTCGACTTCACCTATCGGGGCAACCACAACCAACTGGTCGCCGAAGCGCTCGGCCTTTCGCCGGCGTTTGAAAGACTAGGCCGAGTCGGCAACCACCGGATGGTCAGCTGCGAACCATCGATTCAGTTCGCGCTTGACGACGATTGCCGCATGCAATGCCGGATCAGCATTGAGACCCGCACGAGCGCCTACCATGTTCGGACCGGCGAGTTTCCGGAAGAGCAGCTAAGCGTCTACGTCACGATGCGCAACTACGGCAGTCTCGACCCAGGGCAGTCCTACGTCGAAACGCTCGACGCGCTGCACGCGGCGGCCAGCCGGATCATGGATGAGTACGTGATCGGCAACATTTTGGAACCGCTGCGCCAAGCGATCACGCTGCGGTAAGCGACGCCAAACAAGCGCAACAATAGCCCGCAGCGCAAGCGAGGGAATGCGTTTGACTAAACGGAATCGCGGCGGGCTTTCTCCGACCGCATGCCAGCGGCATCTATTCGATGCTGCTGACGACGCGAGTTTCGGTCAACAGGGTAATCGCCCGCAGCAGGTCCGCAGGCATAATCGGTTTGGTCAGGTAAAGCTGGAAGCCTGCGTCGTGGCAAGCGGCGCGATCTTCGCACCGGGCGCAGGCGGTCAGCGCGGCGACCGGAAAGTCGCAGTCCAGTTCGCGCATCTTCATCATCGTGGCGATGCCATCTTGTCGCGGCATACGAAGATCAAGAATCGCCAGATCGTAACGACCAGGTTCGAATACCGACATCGCAGCTTCCCCGTCGCACACCTGCGTCACTTCGGCGCCGGCGCTCGTCAGAATGATCTGCAGGAGCTGACGGTTCAGCTCGTCATCTTCCGCAATCAGAATGCGGAGCCCCGCCAGCAAACTCGCGTTGGAAAATTCGGCGTGCATCACTTTGACCAGATTGAAGAGCAACGATCGGTTGAGTCCGTTGATTTAATCTAGTACGCAAAATCCAAGTCCCCCCCGGATTGCGCCATTCCGCAACTCGATTTACCTAAGCTGCGCTAAACCGGAATCGATTCATCCCCAGGTAGCTCCTATTCGGTCAACTTGTCGGTAATTCGGAGTCGCTCCCCCCCGATGTTGATGCCCTTATCGCGCAAGCCAGCGAGGATTTGCCGCTCCGCTTCGGCCCGCGAAAGACCTACGGACAATACCGTCGGCCCAGGAAAACCAAGCGGCGTCGCCAACAAGATCGTCGGATCGGCCGGCAACCGCCCGAATAGAAGAGTCAGCTTTTCATTTTCGGCCTGATTGCGCCCTGATACGATCAGCCCGCGCTGGTCGATCCACCGTTGCCGCGGAAAGTCGAACAGTTCCGGCAGGAGCCAGGTCTTCGGCAACTTCGAGGCGAGCCCCGCCTGGAGCCGCGCGCCATAGGCCGGATCGACCAGGCGACATCGCGAGGCGCCCTTTTCGCTGCCGGTCAGCCCGAATCGCTTCGCCAGATCTCGGATCTTGCGGCGACCGCTGCCGTGAATCGCGTGGAATCGTTCCCGATCGAGCAGCCCGGTCGTTTCGGGCAACGTTGGCGTTAGCAGTTTGGCGGACAGCGGACGAACCAATCGGCCCGGAATCCCGGCATGGTGTTCCATCATTTCGAGATGAGACCGCTTCTGCCCCATCATTTTCTGCCCGAGCACATCACCGGTAACGATGAACTCCGCTTCCAGCTCGTTCATCCAGGCAACCGCCGCGCGGAGCATCGCGAGTCGACAGTCGCAGCACGGGTTCGCCCCTTTGCCGTAGCCGAAGCGAGGCCGAGCGACCAGTTGCAGATACTCGGTCGGCTCCGGCTGAACGATCCGAATCGGAACTTGCAGTTGCTCGGCCGATTGCCGCGCCGCCTCTTCGACCGGAGAGAACTGCGTCGCGTAGGCGAGCGTGTGGACTTCGATCCCTTGCACTTGAACCAATGCGGCGGCGACAGCGCCGTCGAGATCGCCGGAAAGTAATGCGACGCAGCGCGACATCAAGCGATTTCCGCTGGCCGGTTACTCGGCCAGATGTTCCACAGGGCGACCATCGATTTCGCAGAGGGCGTTTTCGGCGGCGCGCTGTTCCGCTTCCTTTTTGTTCCGTCCCCAAGCGGCGCCGTAGCGAACGCCGGCAACTTGGGCGGCGACCTGAAAGCACTTGCTATGGTCCGGCCCCTTTTCATCGAGCAGCAAATAGCTGGGGGTCGCGCCATGTTCGCGCTGCGCGTATTGCTGAAGAGCCGACTTGAAGTTCGCCCCGGCTTCGCCGGAAACGGCCGCTTCGATCTCGTCCTCGACGTTCCGCATCACGAAGTCTTCCGCCGCTTTCGGTCCACCGTCCAGGTAGATCGCAGCGATGATCGCTTCAAAGACGTCGGCCAACAGCGACGGCGGAACCGAGGGACTGGAGGACATCCCTTTGCCGACGATCAGGAACTCTTCGAGCCCCAACACGCGGCTCAACTTCGCACAGGTCAGCCGGCTGACGACGACCGATTTGATGCGGGTCAGGTCCCCTTCCAGGAAATGGGGATAGCGCAGAAAGAGGGCTTCGCAGACGACTCGGCCGAGAATGGCGTCGCCGAGAAACTCCAGACGCTCGTTGCTCTCCAGTCGATGACTGGCGCCCGAGGCGTGGGTTAACGCCGATTTCAGCAGTGATTTTTCTTGAAACACGTAGCCAATGGTCGCCTCACATCGTGCGATGGGGTCGTCCGATCGGCTCGGCGCTTCGGAGGATTCGCTCATTGCGGACCTAGTTTTCGCCAGTTTTGGCGTTTCCTCCGTTGCGACCACGACGTCGGTTTGAGGGACTCGTGGGCGGAACGCAGAGAACGCGTCGATAAGTGCTATCAGCACCGCCAGTCTAGTTGTCCTAAATGATAGCGTCAATTGCGATTACATCCACGCAAAATGTCGAACCACCCCCCTTTTTTGGCTCTCCACCGGGTAAACGAATTGGATGGAGCAAGGTAGATTAGTAGTTCCTGACCTCCTACATCGGTGAAACCGCGCCATGATGAACTTGCTTTACCTGCCGGAACTCCGCGAAATGCTGGCCGAAAACGACCATCAGGGCCTGCTGGAGTTCTGCACTGCGCTTCACCCTGCGCGGACGGCGGAGTTCATGGAAGCCCTTACGGCGGAAGAGGTTTGGAACGTCCTCCGCCACGCCGATACCCAGTTGGCCAGCGAGATTTTCGCCTATTTCGAACACCAGTTTCAGGTCGAGATCATCGAGTCGCGCGACCCGGCCGAAGTGGCCGAGATGATCGCGTGCATGTCGGCGGACGACCGGGTCGACTTGCTGTCCGGGGTCGATGAAGAGCGCGTCAGCGCGATTCTCTCGCTGTTGCCGCTGGAAGAACGCCGCGATTTTCATCGCCTGGCGAACTATCCGGAAGGGACCGCCGGCGCGATCATGACGACCGAAGTGGCCCAGCTGGCCGAGAACCTGACGGTCCGTCAGGCGCTCGAAGAGATCATGCGCCAGGCCGAAAACCTCGAAACGATCTACTACATCTACGTCACCGACGACAACGATCGGCTGCATGGCGTCGTCTCGACGCGGCAACTGGTGTCGTCCCTCGGCAAGCCCGACCGAAAGCTGGCCGAGTTGATGGAGCCGGAGGTGATTCACGCCCAGGTGAGCGAAGACCAGGAGCAGGTCTTGCGGAAGATGGCCGACTACGACTTGTTGGCGATTCCGGTGGTCGACGACACGCTGCAACTGGTCGGGATTATTACGCACGACGATATTCTCGACGTCGTGCTCGAAGAAGCGGAAGAAGACGCCTACCGCGCGGCGGCGGTCGAACCGCTCGAAGAGTCGTACTTGCAGACGCCGATTTTGACCCTCAGCTGGAAACGGGGAGTCTGGCTGACGATCCTGTTCGTCGGGGCTCTCTTCACCGTGATGACGCTCAGCCATTTCCAGGGAGAACTGAACAAGTACGCCTGGTTGGTGCCGTTCATTCCGCTGGTGATTTCGACCGGCGGCAACACCGGCAATCAGTCGGCGACGCTGATCATCATGGCGCTGAACAAGGGAGACGTCTCGGTCCGCGATTGGTTTACCGTCATCCGCCGCGAGGTGCTGATGGGGCTGATCCTCGGGAGCTTGCTCTGCGTCTTCGGCTTCGGCATCGCGATAATGGAGGCGCCATCCCTCTGGGCGGCGATGGTCGTCCCGATCACCGTCATCGCGGTGGTGTTAGCCGGCACGCTGGTCGGCTCGATGCTGCCGCTGCTGTTCAAGAGCCTGAGTCTCGACCCGGCGCTGATGAGCAACCCCTTCGTCGCCGGCATCATCGACCTGGTGGGGATTTTGATCTATATGTCGGTCACGATCCTGCTGCTCGGCGAATAGCGCGCAGAATAGTAGCCCGAGGCGCGAGCCGAGGGAATGCGGCCGCAAAAAGAAATAGAACACGGAAGCCGCGGATAAATCGCGGTAGGAACACGGCAAGAGAAAGGCGGCAGTTGCCTGCCCGCCCAATAGTAGCCCGAAGCGCAAGCGAGGGAAATGCGGCCGCAAGTCGATAAAGCGGACAAGCCGCCGAAGGCTGGGCCAAGTCCCAGCACATTGCGTCCTCGAGGAATGCTGGGTCTCGACCCAGCCTACGCTAAACGCTAGACGTTCAGCGCCGGTTGCCCAACATACAACTGCAAAATCTGGCTCTGCACTTTAATCGCGCGGATCAAGACCCAGATTTGGTCCGACGTGAAGGCCCGCGGGTCGGAGGTCGAGAGCTCATCCAGCTCGGCCGTCATCGCGGCGTGCTGATCGGTCGCGGCTTGCAACTTCAAACCAACCTCTTTCCAGACGGTGGTCAGCGTTTCGTCGCTCGCCAGTTGCTCTGGATCTTTCACCGAGTTCGACAACAACAAGCAAAGTCGGGCGACGTCTTTGACGTCCGCCGTCGGTTGCAAGGTTTGGATCCGTTCCGCAAGTTCATGACAAGATACGTTCATGGCTATTCATCCAGCCGTTCAGATGAGAATGCGACCTGCCCGCAGTCGGGCTTAACAAACTTTAGCTCAGTCTGCAGCGCAGTTCTCAGAAATTTCGCCGCCGAACGCAAGCGGGCCGGCGCAATCGTTACGACCGCGCCAACAGTTCGTCGTAGAGTGCGAGAATATGCAGCGCGGATAGAGTTGGCGTGAATAACCGGCTCCGCTGGTGCGACTTTCCGCCAAGCTGAGACCGATAAGCGGGGTCGAATATCAGCCGATCGATCGCCGCAGCCATCGCGCTGACGTCGTCAATCGACACGATCTCCGCCGCATCGTCTCCAAAGATCTCGCGAGTTCCACCGGCGTCGGTCGCTACAACCGCCAAGCCCGTTGCAGCCGCTTCCAACAGGACGCGGCCGAGCGGTTCTTGCCGTGCGGGGTGAACCAGCAGGGTCAGCTCGCGGAGCAGCTCCGGCATGTCGGTCCGAAACGGAAGAAACGTCACGGCGGCGGCGAGATTCCGCGCGGCGACGATCTCTCGCAACGACGCTTCATATTCAACCGCCTCTTCCTTTTGCGAGAAGCGATCGCCGATCACCAGCAAGTGGGCGTCGCCGTGATCGGAAAAAGCACGGAGCGCGACTTCGATCCCCTTCCGCATGCCGATCTGGCCGATGAACGCAACTAGCTTCTTCTCGAGGGGAAGTCCCAGTTCCCGATGCAGATAACCGGTCGGCTCCCCAGGGAAGAACTTGTTCGGGTCGACGCCGTTGTAGATGACGTGCGTAGTCGCCTCGTCCAAACCTTGCGCCACATGAAAGTCGCGAGTGGCGTTCGAGACGGCGATCCGCGCGTCAAGTTGGTTCAGATCGGTTATCACCTGACGGTTGAGCTTGATGATGTCGCGCAGATGGCCGACCTTGATCACGCCGGGCGTTTCGACCGGTCCGAGCACGCGGCTCATCGAGAGACTGTTGGCGTGCACCATCGCGGGGCGATGCCGCTCGATCAACTGCTGAAGTTCAGCCCGCAATTGCTCAAGCGGGCGTTTGCGACCTTCCGCGTCCGTTACGTCCCAAACGGCGAATGAGGCGCCGGTCGCTTGAACGGCCGCCGCCAGATTCCCTTCCGACGGCCCAAGCACCGTCGGGCGCCAACCGGCGGCGATCACATGGGGCAGGATGGAGAGGAGCGAATTCTCTCCACCGTTGAGAGTCCCATATTCGCAAAGATAAAGGATCGACCGCATCACCGCCCCGTTGTCCTTCGTCACGACAAACACTAGCCCGAGGCGCAAGCCGAGGGAATGCGGACGGAAGTTAATGACGAAGGTCGAAGCTCGAATGACGAAAAAAAACGGAAAACCAGAAGGGAGATCGCTCCTCCGATCGTCATTCTGGTTTCGGCATTCGTCATTTCGCGCAACGCATTCCCTCGGCTTGCGCCTCGGGTTAGTGTTGCGTCGATTGGGAGCGTCGCCCGAGTCGCCTTACAGCAGCCCGTACTTCGTCAGGGTCGAGCGCAATTGCGCTTCTTCGCTCGCTTCCAGGTTCGTCATCGGCAGACGCATTTCGCCGGTGTCGCGGCCGAGCATCTTCATCGCCGCTTTGATCGGAATCGGGTTGGTCGCCAGGCCGAGCATTTCGCGGCAGAGACCGAACAGCTTGAAGTGCCGCTCGCGGGCTTCTTCCAGCTTGCCGGCCGCCATCGCGGCGACCATCGCCACCATGTCTTGCGGCAGGATGTTGCCGACGACCGAGATCACCCCTTCGCCGCCGACCGACATCATCGGAATCGTCAGGCTATCGTCGCCGCTCAGCACGGTCAGGTTGGTCCGTTCCAGTACTTGCGACGTCTGATCGAGCGAACCGGTCGCGTCTTTGACCAGCGCGATGTTTTTCAGCTCGGCCAGCTTGGCGATCGTTTCCGGCTCAATGTTCTTGGCGGCGCGGCCCGGGATGTTGTAAACGCAGATCGGCACGTCGACCGCTTCGGCGACCGCTTTGAAATGTTCGTAGAAGCCGCGTTGGGTCGGCTTGTTGTAATAGGGAGCGACCATCAGGGCCGCGTCGGCGCCTTCTTTGGCGGCCCACTTGGTCAGGCGTAGCGCTTCGGCCGTGCTGTTCGACCCGGTACCCGGCATCACTTTGACGCGGCCAGCGGCCGTTTCGATGACCGAGCTGATGACCCGCTCATGCTCTTCGTGCGAGAGGGTGGGCGATTCGCCGGTAGTGCCGACCGGGCACAAGCCGGTGACCCCTGCCGCGATTTGGAAATCGACTTGCTCTTTCAAGCGGGCGTAATCCACATTGCCGTCCTTCAACGGAGTAACAATTGCGGTCCACACGCCAGCAAATTCAGAACCTTTTCGCGACATTACACTTCCACCGATACCAACGGAAACAACAAAAATACGTGCTACAAATATGGCCGAGCCCGGCCGCTTCGACAACCGGGGGGCGGGTACTAAGAATGGAACACGGATACCACGGAGGGGAGCACGGCAGGAGACGCGGTGAAGAGAGAGATCTTTTGTAGGGTGAGTGGAGCAAGCGCGAAAACGTCAAGCTATGTCGTTTTGTCGAAATCGCTTGCGTAACCCACCAATTGCGTCCAAGGGAAGGTGGGTTACGCAAGCGATTTGAACCAAAGCGGCCAAACCATCCATTATCCGCTTGCTCCGCCCACCCTACGCTTTGTCTCTTACCGTTCCCCTTAGTGTTCCACTCGACTGTTCAAAATGGCGCCCGTGACCAGGCGTTTCATGTCGTGGACGGCTTGTTCCATGCCGACCATCATCGCTCGCGAAATGATGCTGTGGCCGATGTTTAGCTCGCTCATCTTGGGAATCGCGGCGATCGGCAGGACGTTGCTGTAGGTCAAACCATGCCCGGCGAGCAGTTCCATTCCGAGATCGCAGATATGTTGACCGGCATGGGTCAGCTTTTGGAGTTCGGCCTCGCGAGCGGCGCCTTGCGTCAGAGCATATTGTCCCGTGTGAAGCTCAACGGCAGTCGCCCCTAGTTTGCGAGCCATCACCAACTGGGCCGGCTCGGGATCGAGGAAGAGACTGACCGCGATGCCTGCTTCCTGCAAACGTTCGATCGCCGCTTTGACCTTGTCGGGATTCCGCAGCAGGTCGAGCCCCCCTTCGGTCGTCACTTCTTCGCGCCGCTCGGGAACCAGGGTCGCCTGATCAGGCTTCACCTCGCAAGCGAGCTTCAGCACGTCCTCGGCGGTCGCCAGTTCCAGGTTCACTTTGACCTTGGCGGTCTCGCGAATGATTCGCAGGTCGCGATCCTGGATATGGCGGCGATCTTCACGCAGGTGGAGCGTGATGCAATCGGCGCCCCCGATCTCCGCCAAAGCGGCGGCCCAAACCGGATCAGGCTCATTGGTCCGACGTGCCTGACGGACCGTGGCGACATGGTCAATATTGACTCCCAGATTGGGCATGGGGGACTTACCTCGCAGTTAGCCGAGAACAGGTTGAACTAGTAGAAACGCTAATTTTACGGCGTTTGGCGGTTTGCGCCAGCAGGACATCGGCGCCGGGGGTTAGGTTCAGCAAAAAAGGCGGGGGCATTAGGAGATGCCGCAGGTCATCCGACGACATCGACATGGTACCTGGGTAGCTTGTCGAAAACGACTTCCAGGTCGTTCGCCAGGGAATTCATCGCCGGTTTCACCTCTTTACACAGGCCAAAGAAACGCTGGCATTGCGCCAAGATCGGTAACGCAGTTCCCGAGGCGGTTGATCCGCTCGGCGGCACATTGGTGAAATCAATCGCTGGCGATCGTGGATCCCTAAGACGACATTTTGTCGGATGGAAAAAAGCACGCCGTGACTCGCCTCCAGCGGCAAACATAACTCGCTTGCTGATGAAGGCAATTTCGTCAATCTATTTTCTTGCCAATAACCCTGACATGCAATCGAATAGGATATTGGCGATTTGCCAATCCCCTTCCGTGGTTAAGGAACGCAACGATGAGTTGGCTTGCAATATTGATCGATCCTTGGTTCATCTTTGAAGCTTTCTTCTACGTGAGCCCCTTGCTAGGAACCCTTCTTACTCTCTGCTTTTTTCGAGACCCCAACGCCCCTTTCACTTGGGAAACCAAGCTTTCCGCCAGCTTGCTTTTGCTTGCGATGTTTTGCGGACTTGGCTTCGCCGCAAACGGAAGCCACTCCCGCGCGACCGCCAAGAACTTGGACGAGCAAAAGACGATCGAGTTCAACAAACAGATGGCCGAGCTCAAAGAAGGGGCAAAAGTAACATCAGAAAAACTGACTGCCTCCGAACAGGAACTGAAGAAGATGTCACGCGACTTGACGATGGAAAGGCAAGCAAATTTTGCAGAGCGAGAACTTGCTCTCAAAGAACGGTCATCGGCTGAAGAGTCCCGCGGGAAAGTCGACTCGTCCTTAGCTAAATTGACGATGGAGAACGACGACCTTAAGACGAAGCTATCGCTTCAAAATGATGCATTGGTCGCCGCAAACCAAAAGCTCGATCACGCTAATGTACTCAATGCCCTACTGAAAAAGAAACTTGATGAAATTGGATCCAACGTCGGTGGTGAGTTTCAGTTAAACATCGGCTATGTTCAGCTTCCTTTTGCAATTCAGTCGCAGCCGATTAATTACGAGATTAAGGAAGAGACCGGCATGATTTACGCCCCAACCGGAAGCAACTCCCATCTAGCTATCGGATGCTATAGGGAGTTCTGCCACTGGGAACCGCAGGGCCGAGTTGGAAGCTCTAATTGGGTCCAATTCGCTCTGCGAAGAAACATGGAAGTGCGGGGCTCCAAATTGCCATTTCAAGCGACGACAATCGGCATCCAAGAGGTTGTAAATGGATCCGTGGCGCAGAAATCACTAATGATCACGTCTCCAGACGGCGTGGAACAACGGTCCACTTACTCTTTCCCCTACGATCCAGACGAGGATTCAACTCCGATCACCATTAAAGTCGCGCCCTAATGATTCGGCGCAAATTTACACATGTCGACTGTTCGCTGATGCAAAGACCATATAAACCTTGCTCCTTCCAAATAACGCTGTGATGAGCTATCTCGTGCAGAGATCCTTTGCGACTGCGTAGTTCGAATGTGTCGACCATCTCTCCGTCCATCGTAACCAAGTAGGGAATCGCATAGTCCCCTAAATCTTGCATCGCGAAATCGGGACGCGCTGTTTCGATCTAGCAGTCCTTGCGACTAAGAGTCCGCGTGATCTTCGCGTCTCGAGCCCACTAAAGGCGAGATTGATTTTCCAACCCCAAATGATGGTTCGTCAGGCCAAGGCCTGACCTACGGCTACTTCCATGAAGCAACTTGACCACTTCGCCGGCTTTCCCAAACAGACCGTCACGTTCCTCCGTAACCTGCGGGCGAACAACTCGAAGGCCTGGTTCGACGAACATCGCGGCGACTATGACCAGTACTACGTCACGCCGGCCAAGGCGTTTGTCGAAGCGGTCGGCAAGAAGCTTGCGCGTCTATCGAAAGCGCTGGTCGCCCAGCCGCGGATCAACGGCTCGATCTATCGCATCAACCGCGACATCCGCTTCAGCAAAGACAAGACGCCGTACAAGGATCATCTCGATTGTCTCTTCTGGGAAGAGGACAAGAAGTCGAGTCCTTCGGCCCTCTTCTTTCGCGTCAGTCCGGACGGAGTGTTGATTGGCGCCGGGGCCTATGCGTGCCCCGACTTGCTGAAGAAGTTGCGGCCGGCGATCACCCACGAGATCTTTGGGAAAGAACTGGCGGGGATCGCCAAAAAGCTACGCAAAGGGGGCCTGGAGATTCACGGCAAACATTACAAGCGGTTTCCCAGCGACTTTCCGACCGACGGTCCCGCCGCCGAGTTTCTGCTGCACAATTCGATCTATGTGGTGAAGGAAGAGCCGGTCGCGCTGGCTCAGTCAACGGACCTGGTCGACCGCTGCGTCGCGCAGTGGAAAATAATGCTGCCGCTGCACGCGTGGTTGATCAACCACGGGTAGCGATTGAGCCTGGGCGCGATTGCTACTTGGGCATGACCTTCGCCGACTTCAGAAAGAGCGCACCCATCCCGCGTACTTCTCCCATTCCAGCAACTGGCTCCCCCTCGAAGATCGCGGGTTCTCCCAACTTGATCGCCAAGGCCTTTTCCATTTCTGCAGGGTCTTTGACGGTTGCGTCGACGACGACATAGCCGACTTGACCCTGAATCGTGACAAACTCCAATTCCTTTCCCGCTTTGCCCGAGGAAATGACCTTCTCCACCTGCAGCCGAACGGTCTTTCCTGCGTACTTCTTCGTGGCTGCACTGCTGTCCCCTTGAAATTCCATGAGGATCGTGACGGCATCCGTCGTCGTACCGCCGCCGTCGCACCCGACGGATAACAGTGCTGTGACGATCGCCAATTCCGCGATTACCAGTCTCCCAGGTTTCGCCCCCTCGAAAAAACGTGCGCGCAACATGCTGTTTTCCTTGAGATGAGAATTCCGCCAACTCGGGATTCCGGAAAAGGTATTATTCGACGCCGAAGACATTGGCAAACAGTTTGTAGTTGTCCGGTCCATATCCGGCCGAATAGATCGCGAATGCGATCACGGCAAAATCGTCGGCTCGCTTGGCGATTTCTTCCTGGTAGATCTTCGCCACTTCGGTCGCTGGGTTCATGAAGGCGCCGCAGCCGAACGCCCCGAGGACCGCGTGGCGGACTCCCTGGCTTTGCAGCGTATCAAGTTGGGCGACGATTCTCCGCCGCATTTCTTCCGGCTCGAACGGGCTGCCGTCGCGCAGATCGCAGGCCGCGGCGCGCAGTTCGTAGAACGGAAAAATCGCTTCGTCCGCCAGCCACGGGTAGCCGAGATCGTCGAGCCCGCGATCTTCGCTGCCTCGAATGCAGACTCGCGGCTGCAGCGTATCGAGATAGACTTCGCCGTCGTGCGCCGTCAGCAGCCGGGTCATCTCGGGGAAGTATTGATCGAGCTTCGGGTCGTACTGATCGTCGCGAATCCGAAAGTGACAATCGGTGCGGCGGAACATGTTTTCTTCCTGCGCCGCAGCGCCTTCGACATAGGCGCCGCCGGGGACGTAGGAGTTCGCCATGTTGAGCGCGGCGAAACATTCGCCATACTCGCGCGTCAGTTGAGCGACGACGTCTCCCCAGTCGCCGGAGATCACTTCAACACGCAGCGTCCCATCGGCATCAGCGCGGCTCGCTCGCCAACGCTTCAAGTTTTGCTGCGCCAAGCGATGATAGTGGTCGGACGGATCGGCTTTTTCCAGCGCCGCGATCGTCTCCTGCAACACTTCACGCCGCCGCGTGCATTCCCAGCCGAGAAAGCCGCGATACATCGCTTCGATGTCAGAGCAGAACGGGCGACCTGGCATGGGGTGGGCTTCAGCTGGTTGTGATAGGTGAAGTGTGGGTGACGCACGCGCCCAACAACTCAGTGATTCTACCGCAGCGTTTCCGCGAAGTCGCGATCCTTGCGCGTATGGCGGCTTCAACCATGCGGATACTGGGTGTTGACCCGATAGACGGCCAGGGCAAATTTCGGCGATACTAGCGATAGGACCGCGAGTCGGCCCCGTCAAGAAGACGAACAAAATCGCAATTGCAATCGCACTTCGATGGCAAGCCTTCGCCGACAAGGCTGTTCGACCTTGAAAGGACTGTGTAATGAAGTCCAAGCTCTTCTGCAGCCTCCTTCTGCTGCTCGGCCTCTCCGCCGTCAGCTTCGCCGCCGACGATCCTCTCGCCTGGAAATGGTACGAGGTGAGCGAGAGCCGCCAGGTGACGGTCCACTTGTACGTCTTCTTCCGCAGCGACTGCTCCCACTGCCAAGAGGCGCTCAAGCATATCAATACGTTAGAGCCGAAATATCCGTGGCTCGACGTTCACAAGTACGAGGTTGGCCATCACTCCGGCAATCTCGAACTCTATCGCCGCATGGCGAAAGACGTAAAAAGAACGGCCGGCACCGTTCCGGCGTTCTTCTACTGCAAAAAGATGTCGATTGGTTACTACGGCGAAGCGACGACCGGCAAACAATTGGAAAAGGGGCTGACCACATGCCATGAAAAGCTCCAGGCCCAACTCGACGCTACGACCGACAAGACATCTGGATCGCCGCCGCGGTGGCAGTTCATTCTGGCGAACTTCCAGCCCGAACCGGAGGAAGCGACCAAGGAAGAAGCGATTCCCGAGTTGGATCTCGATATGGCGCTCGAAGACGAGGCGGCCGAAGAGACGGTCGATCTTCCGCTCGCCGGCGAAGTCGACGTCAACGAGCTCTCGCTCCCCCTCTTCACCTTAATCCTGGCGGGCTGCGACGCGTTTAATCCCTGTGCGTTTTTCATCCTGCTATCGCTGCTCAGTCTACTGATTCACGCGCGAAGTCGGACGCGGATGTTGTTGGTCGGCGGGATTTTCGTCCTCTTTTCCGGCTTGTTCTATTTCCTGTTTATGGCGGCCTGGCTGAACGTCTTCTTCCTGGCCGGCCATTTGACCTGGATCACCACCGGGGCCGGCATCGCGGCGATTCTGGTCGCGGCGATCAATATCAAGGACTATTTCGCCGGGCGACAAGGAATTTCCCTCTCGATTCCCGATAGCGCCAAGCCGGGACTCTTTCAGCGGATGCGCGGGCTGCTCGACGCAACCCGCATCTGGCCGATGCTTTTAGGAACGATCGCGCTCGCCGCGGCCGCCAACACCTATGAACTGTTGTGCACAGCCGGCTTTCCGATGGTCTTCACGCGCGTGTTGACCCTCCGCGAGTTGTCGCTCCCCAGCTACTACACGTATCTCGTCATTTACAACTTGATCTACGTCGTTCCCCTGGCGGTGATCGTCATCGTCTTCACCTATACGCTCGGATCGCGCAAGTTGCAGGAGCATGAAGGACGCGTCCTCAAACTATTGTCGGGAGTGATGATGCTCTATCTGGGAGCGATCATCATCGTGGCGCCGAGCCTGTTGCATTCGATCTTCACCGCGGTCGGCCTGTTGGTCGCTTCGATCGTGACAACTGCGGTGGTCGCCTGGGTTACCAATCTTCTGCAACCGGCCGCAAATAACGTAGCCCAACGCAAAACGGCGACTCACTAGATCTGACATAGATTTTCTGCCCGGCGTCCAACGCTCGAACGCATCAACGCTCCCTAGGGGAATCCGCCATCCGCGATTGGATTGTTCCCTGATTATTGCCGCGCGCCATTCTTGTCAAACTGCATTTCAAATCTTGATCGGTTCCCCAAGAAGCGACCATTCAAAGCAGTTCCGCTGGGCGTCGCGAGGGGGGCGACTCTCACACGGAGGCTACGGAGATGAACGCTTCATTCTTCCGAATCATGGCGGCGGGGTTTACGCTGCTGATCTTGTCCGTTCCGGCGATGGCCGACTTCCAACAAGGAACGGAGCTAACGGCCGGCGACGAAATTGCGTCGCTGGAAGTGACGATTTCGGTCAGCAAGGGAGCGAGCCTCGAAGATCCGATCGCGCTAGATCTGGGACTTGGCTTTCCTCTGTGGCTTACTCCGCTCGGACGTGACGATGACGAATCGGCCCCCTTTGGCGCCGTGCCCCAGCAAACGACCGCCGACCAAAAATCGCTCGCGGCCGATTCCCAGGCGACCTTCACCTTCCTGCGTAGCGGCGAGCCGGGGCAAGATCGCTTCCGCGCAACGCCGCTGCTGCTTGATGGCGTGCGCGTCGGCGACATCGCCCGGATTGGTTTGATGACGACCGGCGCCGGCGAATGGGAGCTGAAAGGGTACGAAGTCAAGGTGAACGGCAAGCTGCTGGCCGCCAATGACGCCCTTTATCAACAGCCGAGTATTGCGCTGGAGAAGGCCCGCGCCACGATCGCTGAACTCGAGCCGAAAGTAACGCCGCTGGAAATTCAAATTTCTGACCTGAACGCGCTTGTCTCCGCCAACCTGGCGACTGACGCCGATCGCCAGGCGCTGGCGCAGAAGGAACGGGAGCTGACGCCGCTGAAAGCGCGACTGCATCAAGCCGTCGCGCAAACGGAAGGACGCTATCCGTGGTACGAGGAGGTTGGATTTGAACCGCTTGGCTACGGTTATGGAGCGATTAAATCGCTCAAGGTGACGGTCGTAACGTTCGCTCATACCGGCGCCGACACGCGGAACATCGTCTACTTTCAGGCAGGGGCTCGCAAGTACGCGCTGAGCGACGCCGATCATCCGTTGACCTCGGTCAATGGGGCGCAAGAGTTCGATATCGACCTGGCGACCGGCCCGCTGATGCCGCTCGATCTGCGGAAGTTCGCGCTCGGCATGATTGCGAGTCCAATTCCTTACGCCGCCGCGCCAGACCGTTGGCATCCGGAACGACTGCGTGTGGAAGCGGACGGCGTAGTGATTTACGACAGCGAACTGAACTTCCTCGACAAGCGCTCCTTGGCGGCGATCCGATTGATTCCCCCGGCCCACCTTAACGACAAAGGGGAGTTGGTTTCGGACGAGACCCACTCGCAGCGCGAGACGGCCGCTTGGACCGCGGGAACCGGACAAGGCTTGAATCCCGCCGACGGGACGCCGCTGCCGCTGCCAACTGATCCAACCGCGCCTGACTATCCTCAGCCGGAACCAGGCGCCAATGACCTGTCGCCAGACAACAACGTCACCCCCGACAATGTAACGCCGGACAACGTTACCCCCGATAACGATGTAACGCCGGATGACAACGTTACTCCTGACGACGACGTCACCCCGGACGATGATGTGACGCCCGATGATGACGTAACTCCCGCGGACGACGACTTTGACCCGTTTCCGGATGAAGACCCGTTGCCGCCAGACCCGAATCCGAATCCAGATCCCAACCCGCAGCCAGACCCCAATCCAAATCCGAACCCCAACCCAACCCCGTTCCCGGTTCCGGATCCAATCACGCCGACCCCGCAGACCGCTGATCTATCCGGACGCGTCGTCGAGCAGCTTCCGGACGGGAGCGTACGCGGCATTGCCAGCGCGGCGATCGTGCTGCGAGAAAACAGCGGAACCCCTGCCGGCGCGGGCAGCCTGGAAGATGGGAGCTACCAAACGACGATGCTTCCCGGCACGTGGCAAGCGTCGGTGACGGCGACCGGTTTTCAACAACTGCAAGATCCGCAGCCGCTCGTGATCAACCCCGGCGATCAGCTTGTCCGCGACTTTACGCTGGTTCGCGCCGAGCCGCCGGCGGGACAAGGGATTCGGGGCAAGGTGCGGGTGGCGGTTCCGCGAGGTTACAACGTCCTGCCGCCGCCGGCCGACTTGAAGCTGACCATTACTTCGCAAACCGATCCCGCCCTGGTCTACGGCCCGATCAAACTCGAAGCCGACGGCAGCTATCAGCAGAACCTGAGCCCAGGCAGATACTTCGTCAAAGCGGTCGCCGCCGGCTATCATGATTCGCCCAGCCTCGTTCACGAGGTTCTGACCGGCGCGTACACCGAAGTGAATATCGTGCTCCTCCCTGAATCGGGACCGACCGGCTTCGATTTGAAGGTAACGGTCAAAGGGAAAGCTGATCCAGAGGACCTATTGTTGGAAGGCGCCAAGGTGACGGTCCGCCACGAAAAGCAATCGCTGGCCGACGCGCCCAACAAGCCGACCCTTCCCGATGGCGTCGCCAAGTTTGAAAATCTGCAAGAGCCCGGCACGTATACGGTCCTCGTGCAGAAAGAAGGCTATCGTTCGGGCGGCGATACGATCGACCTTCCCGGCCCAACGCACGAAATTGAAGTGACCCTCGTGCCGCTGGTCGAACCGCCCAAGCTGGTGAAAGTGACCGGCTGGCTCGTCTACAAGAATGAAAAGAGTCGGACCGGATATTCCGGCCTTCCGGACGTAAAGCTTACCTTTACGCCGGCGTTGCCAGCGGCGAACGTGCCGGTCGAAACCTACGTTACGGCAACCAAGAGCAACGGCGCCTTTTCGCTGGAAATGCGTGAAGGAAGTTACTCGCCGTCGGCCGATCTCGACCTAGAGAAGTTCGAGCCCTTGCCCGAGCAGTTCTACCGAGTCTACCCGGAGATGGATCCCATCTTCCTGAAGGTAGAGCCGAAGCAGCCGAGCCTGGTGACGGTGCAAGGTTACGTCCTGACCCGCTCGCAAGTCGATTCCAGAAAGCTGGTCGCCGTCGAAGGCGCCAGAGTCGAGTGGTTCGCGCCGAAAAGCCCAAGTCGCAGGGCGGCTGCGTCGGACGTGACCGACTCCGGCGGGCGCTTTACCGTGAAGGTGATGGAGAACAAAGAATTCCCCTATTCCGTTGACGTACACGCTCCAGCCGGGTTCTATAGCCGCAACGTGAAAATCGACGTCACGCAAGGGATGGAGCGGCCCAAGATCGAACTGAAGCGCGTACCGGCGCCGGAACCGATACCCGAACCGCATCCGGAGCCGACGCCGCACCCGGAACCCTCGCCTCATCCGCCGATGCCATGGCCGCATCCGCACCCCGAGCCGACGCCCCATCCAACTCCGCAGGTTTGCGTCTTGAACGGCGTTGTGACGCTCGACAGTCATAACACCCAGGCCAACTTGTGCGTCGCCCCGGGAGGAACGTTGGAGGTGCGGCTCAACTTGAGCGCTGGTACCGGCTATCAATGGGGAATGGTCTCAAGACTGTCGCGTGAAGTGACGCTGGTCAGCGGTCCCGAGTGGGTGAAAAGCAGTGGCTATTCCATCGGCGCCGGCGGCTACACGAAGTACGTCTTCCGCGTCAACTCGCAAGCGCAACGGGGCTTCCACCTGGCGTTTCAACTGAAACGGCCGTGGGAGGCCTCGGCCGCATCGCAGGCGAACGTCTCCGTGACGGTCGGCCCGGCCAGCGGCGGCGGTTTCCGAACTCGCTAACGATTCGTAAGGACGCCCCCGGAAACTTCGCTTTCAGGGGGCGCATGGTGGGTGAAACGATGATCACCGGACGAAGCTGGCTGATTGCGACGTGCTGTTTCACGGCAGGGTTAACGGTGATGGTTCGCCCCGCCGCCGCTGAGGAAAAGGATCCAGCCCGAGCGGCCCAGGTCGAAGCGCTAATCAATCGAGCCAACAAACTCTACCTGCCGCGGATTGAGCAGCTTTCCTGGCAACCCTACAACGACGTCGCTAATCTTCCCTACTTTAGCGATCAGGCGCGTCACCGCGAGCAAGTGAAGCGATTGCTCGCGACCCCGGAATCTCCCGAGCGTGCGGAGGCGATCAAGCAGCTAAATCTCCAGTTTTTGGAGCGTCAGAGCGTCAAAAACCTGGAACTCGCCAAACAGGCGATCGCCGCCCGCAACTTCACCTACGCTCGCAGCTATATCACCTTCATGCCGGACAGCTATTGGTCTGCGGAAGAGAAGCGAATGGTCCCGGTCGAAAAATTCCTGGAGCGAAAGCGACAAGCGCTCAAACTCGACTACGCCGCCTATCTTGCGGCTGACGAGTACGTCACTAGTCGCATGGCGACGTTCGCACAGCGCATGGCGGCGAAAAGCTGGCCCTGCAAGGCTTCGACGAAAGCGGAAGGCGTCGTCCCCGTTACCATCAAGTTCGCCGCTCCGGCCGCAGCGGTCAGTCCGTCCGACGTCGCCAATGTCGCCGAATGGCGACGATATTACGCCAACGTCGACTCTGCGACCTCGCTTACCGAGTACCCTCCTTATCTCGACTGGTCTCCACGGAATTTTCACTGGGATATCGTGCGACCGCCCCACAAGCACTATCCCGAGAAAGGTTATCTCGGCGTATCGATGTGCGGTCTCTATGCCAGCAGTTCCGCAATCGAATACATCCGTAGCGACTTGGAAAGCGCCGAGAGCGATTTGCAAAACTTTCCTAAACTGAAGGTTCTCTCGGGACGCAACTGGGCGATGTTCGTCCGCGATGATCTTTCGTTGTCCAGACCGCCGGGAATCGAGCTCCTCTTCATTCGAACTCCCTACGGCTACTTCTATTTGTGGATCCATAGCAGCATGCCGACCGGGCTCGACAGCGACCAACGCGGCAAGGTTCAAAACCAGATCCATTATGCGGCCGCCAAAGAGCTGATCGATCTTCTCGCCGGCGACATCCCCGCCGAACCGTTCGATCCAGCGGAGGTGGGATCGGCCGAGCTAACGCTGACGGCGCTCGATGACGTCGAGCTGACTCCGACGATCGATAAGCCCGCGGAGTGCCGCGTGGAAGCGTTCCTGGTGGGCAAAGACGGCAAGCCGGTCTCGCAGGCCCGTGTTGCGTTCAAAAAGCCGGAAATGGGAAGTCTGTCGGACCGCGTTGTCGTTACCGACGCCGCGGGTAAGGCGGAAGTGACCTACACCTCGCCCACATTCGACGAGATGACGCGACAAGACAAGCGAGCGCATGACGAGATGCTGCGGGCCGTGGAGCCCGGGAGCGGCGCTACCGATTATCTCACGATCACAACGAAGCGCGACATGCGCCGCATCGAGATTGGAGTGCATCCTCTCGGCAAGTCCGTCATCTCAACGGGACCAGACAGATTAGTCGACCGCACCACCAAGATGCTCGTAAGGCTGTTGGATGAAAAGGGAAAACCGGTTAAGAAAGCCGGCGAAAAGATCATGCTTTACAAGCCGATCAGCGGAGACTTGGAAGTCGACGTCGGACATCAGGTAAAAGGGCAAGCGACGACGACCTCCTACTGCATCCTCGCGCAGACGGACGACCTTGGCCAGCTGAGCTTCGACTATATCGGCCCTTCCCACCAAGAGTTAAAGGCGGCGCACCAGCAAACCTTTATCAAACTTCAGCCTCATCTCTTCGCGGTCGATCAAAAGACTGGGAGGATGGCGTTTCACGTGGTAGTCGTAAAGAATTCGCAACTCCCAGATCCGATCGGCAAGTACGACAACTTGTGGATATTGACCCTCATGCAATGGCTCTACGGATATGGCGTCGACGCCATTTGGGATCAGCCGTGGCTCGGCGAATATATGATGGCCAACCAAACGTTTCCTGTAAATTCCGCATTGGATCAGGGAAACTTCTACGCGAATGAGTTTCCCAGTCCCCAGTTGGAACTCGACCGCGATGCGCGGCGGCGATTCGCCGCTGCGCAGTCAGGCTTCGTTGATATTCGCATCGACCGGATCGTCGTGGCGGACAACGGATATGAGACCGGCTGGGACCTGATACATGGCAGCAACTCCGACTGGAATGATGACGGGGTGCTGGAAGGACCAGGATTTGAGATGGTGGGGAACGCGATCTATCACGAGACCGATCTCTACCAACAGGTCGACTATCGACTGAACTGCCATTTCAAGGATCGAATGGACCTGGAAGCGACGACCTACTTCAAAGATCTGGTACTATTGGCCTGTAAGCACGTATACAACATCAACACGGTAGCCAAACTCCCCCTCTCGCAACTAACGGACTTCAACGTGACGATCAGCTGGCCCATCACGGTCAGTATCCGCAAATACAAAGATGGAACGATGGAGTACCAAGGATGGCCGTACTATCGCTCCCAAGTTGAAAATCACTACCTAAAGCCGGACTATCTGATCAACCAGCCTGTCGGATTGACCCTGTTGTTCGAAACGGCGAAGCCGGGCGAGCAGGCAGTCGTCAAGTTTGTCGCCGGAAAAGGCTACCAGAAAAACGCTTGGATCGGCATCATTCCGGCGGACGTTCCCCACGGCGATCAACGCCCCAATGACGACGCCGACATCGCCTACGTCACGCTCAACGGCAAAGGCAACGGGATCGTCAACATGAAGATCCCAGCCAACACGCCGCCTGGCGAATACGAGTTCCGAATGTTCCCGTCCGATGACGATAGCCAACCCGAAGCGGCGCATAGCGCCAAGTTCCGAATTGAATGACGGAGGCAGGTTAGCGTTAACCCAACGTCACGCCGGAATCTTCCAGCGTTCCATACCACTCGCAACCGGCGTCGGCGATGAGATGGGCGCCTTGGTTGTCGGTGGTGGTGATCTCCATTTCCAATTCTTCGCCGGCAAGCGCTTCGCTCAGATACTCGCGGGCAGCTTCGGCTTGCTCGCGGCCGGTGCAGAGGGCGAAGATGGTCGGGCCCCACGAGCTTTGCCCGACGCCGCGGACGCCGAATTGTTGCAGCGTGTCGACGGTCCGTTGGCTCAGCTGATTGAGATAGGCGCCCCCCTGCACTTTCACGAAGCAGTTGCCGGCCAGTTCGCCGTAGCGGAAGAGGCCGTCCGAGAAACGATCGAATTCGGCGGCTTCTAGCGCCGGGGTCATCTCTTCGTACAGAATCCGTTTCAACTCTTCGGTCACTTCGACCGGGACCGGCGGCAGTTGCCGGAAAGCGGTCGTTTCAGCCGTGCCGGAAATGCCGCTTCGCTTCGTCTGGAAGACGAGCAGAAAGGTCCAATCGGCCGGCACTTCAATCCGCGTCTGCAGCGGCGACAAATGCCCCGGCGTTTCAATCCCGCGCTCGGCGATGAAGCCTCCTTGGCGGAAACCATAACAGCCGACCGCCGAGCGAGCGCCCCGGCCGACCGAAGCGGCGAGGGCCTCGATCGATTCGTGTCCGATCTGGCAAGCGCAGTTCAGTAGCGTCGCGACGCCGAGTCCCAATTGCGTACCGAGGCCGAGCCCGACATGCTGGCGCGGCGTGTGGGTGGCAGAAATCGAAACGGCTGGCAGCTCACGGCGATGCGAGCGGCTCCAGCGATCGGCGAATTCCCGAATCCGTCCGGCCGTTGGTCCGTGAGCTGAGAAGCGATCCGCAGGGTCGAGCGTCAGATGGAGCGCCGGCCGCTCGATCATCACGCCGCAGCCCCCATATTTCGCCACCGACGGATTGCCGAACGACAACAGTCCGAAATGAAGGCGACTTGGCGTGCGGATTTCGAGCAACGTTCTGACCAGGCGGGGAGATGCATGAGGGGGAAGCTACCCGTAGTGTAACGTTTCCCCCGGCGGAGGAAAAACGGGCTCTGCTACGAAAACGCGAACAAGTTCGGGCGAACTGCAGGGAGCGCGCTCAACACCAACCCGAGGCGCAAGCCGAGGGAAAGCGTTCGGATTCGCCGGAAAATAGGGAACGAAGCGCTACGGCTAGAATCGAAACGGCGCTTTTCCGGCAATTGCGACCTCATTCCCTCGGCTCGCGCCTCGGGCGAGTGTCGGACGTGGCGCCTGTTCCACTCTTTTATCTCGCTTTCGCGGCTGCGACGTAGTCGCAAATCTGCTGAAAGGCCCGCGTTTCGGCGGCGCCGCCGGTCTTTTGGATCAAAGGGCGAAGCTGCTCTAGGTCGGCCTCAATTTCTGGAATCGGCAATAAATCGACGCGGGTCGCCAGGATCGCCGCTTCGACCACCGCGTGCTTCGCCCGATTCAAACCGAAAAAGTCCCGCAGCCGCCCGCTCGCGGCGACTTCGCACTCGATCGTCGCCCGATCTTGCGAGTCGTCCAGCTTCACCACTTTCAACGCATACCAGCGACACGCGTTTTGCAGGATGACGCCGCCGGTTACCGCGCACCGCGTCATCGGACCGACCAGCGCTGCGGTCGAAGCGCCAATCGCGGCGGCCGCGAGCAATTCGACGTCGTCGGTCACATGCACCACCACCGGCGAACCGCGGTGGAGGTTCTCAAAGGTGCGCGACGTCTGAAACGGGCGAAGCGTGAACTGCGTCAAGGCGCGATCGACCAGCGGTCCCATCGGCGCGACGTTAACCGCGCCATCATCGCCGATCGTCGTCACCAGGCTCTCCAGCACCAAACGTTCCATCGATCTCGCCTAGTAGTAGAAAGGAACGTCGGTCGAAAACTGATCCGGGGGCGTACTCGGCGCCGCATCACTCGGAACGTTACTCCGCATGCGAGCTTCGATCTCGACCGTCTTCAAAAAGTTGCCGATCATCGCGAAGCCCTGCTCGGTCAGGATCGACTCGGGATGAAACTGCACGCCGTAGACCGGTCGCGTCAAATGCCGAAACGCCATGATCGAGCGATCTTCGGCCGCGGCGATCGTTCGAAGGCAGGTCGGCAGCGTCTTTTGTTCGACGATCAGCGAATGATACCGCCCGACGCGAATCGAGTCGGGCATTCCGGCAAACAGCGGATCATGATCATGCCGGATGATCGACGCGCGGCCGTGCATCGGCTCAAACGAGCGTACTACCTTGCCGCCGAGCGCCTGCGCGATCGTTTGATGGCCAAGGCAAACTCCCAGCATCGGCGTCGTGCAGACGAACTCGCGGACCACTTCGAGCGAAACGCCGGCTTCGTCCGGAGTACATGGTCCCGGCGACAAGACGATCGCGTCGGGATCCAACTCGCGGATGCTTTCCAGGTCGATCGCATCATTGCGCACGACGATCGTCTCCTGGCTCCAGAGGCGAAAATACCGAGCCAGGTTGTTGACGAAGCTGTCGTAGTTGTCGATGACCAGGATCATGAAAGTGCGGCGATCGCTTGCAGGATGCCGGCCGCTTTGTGCCAGGTTTCTTCGTATTCGCGCTGCGGATCGCTTTGGACGACCAGTCCGCCGCCAACTGGGAATTGCCACCACCCGCGAGCCGCGGTGACGGTCCGAATGAGGATGTTCAGGTCGATCGTCCCGTCCAGCCCCATGTATCCTAACGAACCGCAGTAAGGGCCGCGAACGGTTGGTTCGAGCTCGGCGATGATCTGCATCGCGCGGATCTTGGGGGCGCCGGTGATCGAACCGCCGGGGAACGCGGCTGGCAGCAGATCGATCGGGCTCGCATCGTCGCGCAGGTTGGCGACGATCGTCGAGACCAGATGCTGCACCGTCGCGTATTGCTCCAGCACGCACAACTCGGTCACCGCGACGCTCTCGTCCTGACAAACCCGCGACAGGTCGTTGCGCATCAGGTCGACGATCATAATGTTTTCGGCCCGATCTTTCTCGCTCGCCAGCAAATCGCCCCCGGCGTACATATCCCACTCGGGGCGTCCGCTGCGGCGCCGGGTTCCTTTGATCGGCCGCGTTTCGACCTTCCGGCCGCGGACCTGGACGAATCGCTCCGGCGATGCGCTCAGCAAGGTCGCATCGTCCATGTCAAAGTACGAGGCGAACGGCGCCGCGTTGCAGGTTCGCAAGCTGCGATATAGCGTCGCCGGATCAGTCACGGCCGGGTGCAACAACCGCTGCGACAGATTGACCTGAAAGATGTCGCCGGCCCGGACATATTCGACCGACCGCTCGACCGCGGCGAGATACGCCGATTGCGAAAAGCTGCTGGTCACCCCGGCGTGCGGCGTGGCGAACTGCGGCGCCAGCTTATCGGCCGAGAGCGGCGACGGCGTTTTGGTTCGCTTCGCTTCTTCCGGCGAAACGCCCACTTGTAGCCAATGGAGGAACTGATCGGCCCGCTGTTGAGCCCGTACTTTCCGCTTCTTTTTGTTCGTCTCGGGAAACCCTTGCGAGATCAACCAGGCGTCGCCGCTGGCATGATCCACGCCGATCACCACGTCGTAAAAGCCGATCGCCAACTGCGGTAGCGAGAACTCGTCGTACTCCGCGGGCGCAACCCCTTCAAAGGCGGCGCCAAACTCGTAGCCGAACAAGCCTGCGGCGCCACCCTGAAACGGCGGCAAGCCGGCGATCGTCGGCGTCTCGAACTGTTTGAGCAGTGCGGCGATCTCTGGCAGGCTACCTTCCTGCTCGACAAACCACGCCCAGGGATCAGCCGTTAGAAAGCTATACCGGCCAAGGCGTACATGCTGCAGCGCGCTGTCGAGGAACAAACAGCGGGGCGCTTCGCGCAGCTTTTCCCACGCGGCGACGACGTCGAAATTGGGGAGCGGCACGATCACCGGCGCAGGGTCGTTCATGACTCTTCCTCCGGCGCACTCTTCTTACCGCGAGCCAAGCGGTGGAGCTTTTCCGCTTGCGTCAGATAGCCCCAATCGAGCGATTCGTCCTGGCGATATTGTTTGCTCAGTTGGTTGGCGGTCAGCGCCTTGCAGAGCTCAAAGCCAAGGTAAAACGCGTGCGACGGGTCGACGTTGGTCGGCGCCGTTACCATCAGCTGGGCGAACAGCTCAAACGGATCGGTGGAGGTGAGATGCAGATCGCGACTCACCAAGTGGAGCGACTCGCCGTCGGCGAACAGCCGGTAGTTGTTGTCGCGGATTGTCGCAGCAAGTCGCTCGAGATCTTCGTTCGACTCGTAGACGACTCGCTCGTCCCGCAGCGTTACCAGTTGCGGTTCGATCCGCTTCGGCAATACCTTTTGCTGAACGGCGTAATGCATCAGTCGCCGGGCCAGATCGCATTCTTTCACGCTGGTCCGGGCCCAGTTGATCACCTGCGTCGTCAGCACGCCCCGGATTCCCAGTTCCTGGCAAAAACCAAGGAGCAGCGTGTTGACGCCGGCCGAGTCGACGTCAGTCAGTTCGGTCAGATTGCCGATTCCCATGAAGATCTCGGCCGCGGGATAACGACGGCGAACATCGACATACCGCGCCAGACTTTCCGCGAACCCGAATGAGATCGGCTCCAGAATCGGATCGATGCGATAGCGAACGCCATGTTGTTCGAGCCACGCGATCGTCTCGTCCAAACCGGCGAGCGTTTTTGGATCGTCCGGGATGACGACCACTTCGCAGCCCCACTCGGCGGCGTGAGCGACGTTGGAGGAATTGACTGAGAGAACCAGTTCGGCGCCTGCCTTTACCGCGGCGGCGATCTCGACCGGGTTGAGACTGTCGATTGAAACGCGCAGTCCCGCGTCACGCAGCGCCTTTACGGCGTCAGCAACGCCCTCCCAAGTGGCGCCAGGATCGCAGCCGACGTCGATCAGGTCGGCGCCATCTTTCGCGAGCCGCAAACCTTCGGCCTGCAAGTCTTCGAGCGAGAAGCTGGCGGCGTGATTGATCTCGGCGACGATCTGGATGTCATAGGCGCCGTAGTCTTCGCCGCGGTTGCTTTCGCCAAAGTAAGCAGGGAGCAAACGCAGATCTTTCGGCCCGCGCTCGACCGGGACGCCGGCCTTCGCGGCGATCACCGCCAGATCTCCCAGGCAATAGCCGGTCACCATCACTTGCGTCGAGCCTGGGGGAACTTCCAGCCGCGCGGCGACCCAATCGGCGGTCATCAGGGCGGCGACGGTGATGTTCATCGTCTGGACGCTATAGCCAAAACCGATCCGCGGCGCGAGATCGGCCAGGATCGAGCGCAGCGCTGGCTCGGCCAGACGACCGGTGACGAAATGAATTTGCGCGGCCGACATTACTGGCCCCGCTCGGGAAGATGCGAATGGTTCAGCCCGCCGTTAACCGGCAGCACGTGCCCGGTGATGAACGCGCTCTCCGGCGAAACGAGAAACGCAATCGCCGCCGCGACATCGTCCGGCGTTCCCCACCGCTGCAGCAGCGACTCGGCGATCGCGCGGCGACTCCACACGTCGCTCGCCGTTTCGCCCCACGAGGTTTTAATCCAGCCCGGCGCCACCACATTGACGCGCACCTGCGGCGCGAGCGAACGAGCCAGACTCCGGCTGAAGGCCGTGATCGCCGACTTGGTGGCGGCGAACATCTCGCCGCTCTCCCCTTCCATGCCGCGCTCCGACTGATCCCAGCCGATGTTGACGATCGCCGCGCCAGCGCGCTGCTGGTCGATCATCCGTCGTCCTACTTCGCGCGACAGCTCGATCGTCGACTCGACGTCGACCTGCCAGAGCAGCTTTAGCTTGTCGGCGAAGGAGAGCTCTTTGTCTGCGCCGGTCAGGACGTCGGCGCCGGCATTGTTCACCCAACAGTCAACGCCGCCCCAAACGTTCCATGCCGCTTCGACAAACCGCAAGCGGTCGGCGGCGTCGCGGAAGTCGCAGAAAATCGCCTCGGCATTCCCCCCCAAGCGGCGAATCTCGTCGCAGACCTCACTCGCGCCGGACCGGTTTTTCGCCGCGTGAACTACGACGCTGGCGCCACAGGCCGCCAGACGTAGCGCCGTAGCACGTCCAATTCCGCTGGACGAGCCGGTAACGACGGCGATTTTTCCGGTCAAATCGGGCATAGGCCTCAGCGGCAAGTCGAATGTCCCTGGGGGGCGCCAACAACGGGGTCAGCTGTATAGTATGGTTGCAAAAGAGGTTGGCGCAGCCCCATCAGCGCCGACCGCAACGCGGCTAATATCTCATTCTGATACGCCGCCGCTTCCTCGACAACCAGCACTAGCCCGCATGCCGAACTCCCCGCCGCCGTTTAACCGCTTGAGCACGACCTGTTTCGCGTTTCGCGGCTACAACTTTGAAAACCTCGGCAGCACGCCCGAGTTGCTGGCGCACCCGGAATATGGCCCGATCATGCGCCGCCGTCTGGTTGAGTGCGGGGAGATCGCCAGCCAGAACGTCGGGCGAAAGATCGATCTAATCCGCCGCGTCGAAGCTCGTGAGGAAGTTGGCCTGAACGCCTATGCCGATGCGATCGCGCTGATTATCGGCGCCGAACTGGCGCATCTCGATATCCTGCGTGAGCTCTTTTATGTCGAGATCGAACAGTCGCAGTACTTCTTCGGCTATAGCCTGGGCGAGATCGTCGCCCTTTGCGCTTCGGGCGCATTGAGCGTGGAAGACGCCGTCGGCATCACCACCGCCATGGCGGACGATACGGCCAGTCTGGCCCATGGCTGCCAACTGGCGGTCGTCTTCTGCCGCAAGCAAGAGCTGCCGCTCAAGCTGGTGCAGCAGTGCTGCATCGAAACGAATCAAGAAGGGGACGAGCTGATCGGGGTCTCGGCGGTCCTCTCTCCGAACTCAGTGCTGCTGATCGGCGAAGGGACGGCGCTCGATCGCTGTCGCGAGAAGTTAGCCGAGCGGCTGCCGTGTCGCGTCTTCTTCAAAGTGAACGAACATCGCTGGCCCCCGATGCACACGCCGCTGATCTGGCGCAACAGCATCAACACCCGCGCGGCGATGTTCATGGCGAAGATGAAAAGCGGCCTGAAGCCGCCGCAGCCGCCGGTCTTGTCGCTCGTGACCGGCAAGCGGAGCTATGACGAAATCAACCTCCGCGACACGATCTACCGCTGGGTCGATCAACCGCAGCTACTCTGGGCGGTCGTCTACGAGACCTTGCGCAGCGGGACCGAAACGATCATCCACATCGGCCCCGGCCCGAACATCATCCCAGCCACCTATCACCGTCTGGCCGACAACGTGCAGATTCAAACCAAGGGCAGCTTGGGCTCGCGCACGCTCTCGACCTTCGTGAATCGTCCCTGGCTGAAGAATCTACTGCCGGAGCGAGCGGCGCTGTTAAGGGCGCCGATGATTCAGCATGTGATGATTGAAGAGTGGTTGTTGGCGCAGAAGTTTTGATGCATCGTAGGGCAGGCCGTGCCTGCCGCTCTTACTGCGGGCGTTTTGCATTCGGCAGGCACGGCCTGCCCTACGGTTTTTCTTCGGTCGCCAACCGATAACAGGCCGCTTGCTCCGCGTTGCGGACCAGCAGCAAATCGCCGGTGATGCAGAGGTTGTTCCAGTTCGGCGAGATCTCGCTTTCCAGCGCCTGGATGCGTCCTGCTTCGTGATAACCGTCCGGGGTCGCATCGACCAGGACCAGTTCGCCATCTTCGGTCATCACCAATAGCTTGTCGCCGACCATCAGCAGCTGGCCGTGACCAAAGCCGCGCTCGCGCCATTGGCGATCGCCATCTTCGGCCGTGACGCATTCGAGGATGCCGTCGTTCAGGCCGTAGATGTAGCCATCTTTGATCGCGACGTTGGTGAACTTCGTTTTCAACAGACGATTATCTTCCCAGATGTCGTTGACCGCGTACTTGCCGTCGGCGCCCTTTTCGATCAAAAAGACTTTCGCGCCGATCGCGTAACCTTTGGTCACCAAGATCTTGCCGTCGCCGATGTCGACCGCTTGCGAGCAACTCGCGGCGCCGGCCGAACTGCCAGGCCACGGGGTGATCCAGAGCTGCTCGCCGGTTTCCGGATTGTGCCCTGCGACGCTGCTTTCGTTGACGATGATCGCTTCCGTTTCGTCACCCAGCTGGAACAGATTCACCGAGGCGTAGCTGATCGGCTCCTTGCCGCCGGTCCAGACTTTTTCGCCGCTCTCGGCGTCGTAGGCGACGAGCGACGTCGACTCTTCACGCGTCGGACCGCCGGCCGGCAGGATGATCAACTCGCGTTCTTTCCCTGGGTAGAGCAGCGGTGAACTCGATCGTCCCCAATTCGTAATCGCTTCGGCCTGCGCAACGGTCGCGTCAAACTCGGCAAGCAGGTCATGCTCCCACTGCAGCTTGCCGGTCGCCGCATCCAGACAGAAGAACTTGGCGGTCGCGCCGACGGCGTAGACCTTGCCGTTGTGGATCAGAGGAGTCGCCCGCGGTCCGACGTAGCCGAGGACCGTCTCATGCCGCGCGTCATGCTTGAAGGTCCAAACCGGCTCCCCATCAGCAACGCGGTAGCAGGAGACATATTCGCTCGGGCCGCGCTGTTCCATCGTGTAGGCGAGATCGCCGACCACGGAAAAGCTCGACCAACCGGCGCCAATCGGACGTCGCCAAACTTCCTGCGGCGGATTGGCGTTCCAATCGCTCAGATTCGGACCGGCCACGACCAGGTTGCGATCGGGGCCCAGGAACTGCGGAAAGTCATGCTCGGTCGTCTTCGTGCTGAGCCCTTCGCCGCCGCCATCCCCTTCCAGCTCGCCCAGCCTTTGGTCGGCGACTGGCGCAAAGCGATAGGCGAACTTCGGCTTCATCTCGCCGTCGACATGCTGGATCTTGAAGAAGATGAAGAAGATGCCGACCACGGTGAGCGAGAAGATAATCGGCGCGATGCGGACGTAGATGTCGTAACCGCTGAAAAGGGCGAACCAGATCATCGGCGTGGCGACGAAGAAAAAGGCGCCGATCAAGGTCATCACGTTGCCGACCGCGCCGTCAAACACAATCGGCGCGGCGCCGCGCAGGCCGGCGAGCGGACCGTCTCCCAGTTCCGTGACCGACTGGCCGAAAATGGCGAGCAGCAGGAACAAGCCGCACAGCAGCCAGGTTCGTAGCGGCGGAATCATCCGTGGCGCCCGATCCGGGGTGGTCGAATCTTCGCTTCCTTGACTTGTGTCGACCGGTTCGGTCATCAGCAGCTCCCGATATTTTCTTACTTGGTACGCAATGATTGTAGATAGGCGTACAAATCGGCCAACCCCTGGTCGTCGACCCCGTTCAGCAAACCGACCGGCATCATCGATTGGCGGCTGGGGCGGCGAACGACGATTTCGTCTTCCAGGATCCGTTCGGTGACGCCAGGACCGGTCTGAATCAGCGTGCCGGCCGGCGATTCGTAGACGACCGTTCCGATAAAGCTCTTGCCGGAGCGGGTCATGAACTGCGTCGTATGGAACAAGGGAGAAACGTCCCGATTCGGGTCGACGATCGCCATGAACAAGTCGAATTGGCGGAATCGGCCGGTGATGTTGTCGAGGCCCGGACCTAGTCGGCCGGTCGACGCATGGCACTGTTTGCAGCCGCGCGCGGCGAAGATCGCTTCCCCGCGCTGGGCGCTGCCGGAAGCCCAATCGACGTCGGCCAGGCGGGTTTTCCAGCTCGCTTCGTCGGCGGCGTAGGCGAACAGCTCTTTATTCCGCGCCGGATACTTGGCGGCGAACCAATCGAACCAACCTTGATACGCTTCGGCCAGGTTCCCCATCGGATCGTTCGGGTTGGTCGACGCGTCGTTGGTCCAATAGGCGAGCAGCTTGGCGATCGCCGCACTTTGTTCCGGCGGTTGTCCCGGCATGCAAGCCGAGCGAAGCCCCTTCATCGCGGCGAGCAGTTCGTCTTCCGAGACGTTCTCCTTCGGCATCTCGGCCAGGATCTGGGCGGCGAGCAGAACCGACTGCGGGCTGGCCGACAACAGCGACTCGATGAACCGCGGACGATCCTCTTCCTTGCGGGCCGCGCCCAAGCGAGCCAACACCGCATGCCGCATGTTGAAGTCGTCCCAGCGAATACGCAATACTTCCAGCCGCTCTGCTTCCGGCAGCTTGTCGACCAGCGGCATCATCGCGTCGGGCCAGCTTTCGGTGATGTCTTCGATGTCGTTCTCGTCGACGATCTTGGTCGCCGCGGCCGTTTGCTGCTCCGGCGTAAAGTACGATGCGAAGAGGGAATGTTCGAGCATGCCAAAGTTGTCGCTGGCGAGCATCGCCGCGGCCAGTTGCGGCGTTTGCTGCAGTTCGGCCGAAAAAGCTTCGCCGACGCGGAGCGACCAGTTCTGGCTGATCGTCATGCGCTGGTCGGCGATCTTTTCGTGCAGCGCGAGCCACGCTTTCGCTTCGGCGGCGACGACTTCCGGCGAACGCTCGCCAGGGATCCGCGACAAGCAGAAGAGGTAGTGCAAATCTTCTTCGACGGTCGAATCCTCGGTCCAGAACTGCCCGACCTCGGCGACGAAGTTGGGCGCCGGTTGTTCGATCATCGCCAGCGTACGGGCAATTTCGGTATCGACGGTTGGCTTACCGACCGGGAAGATCGGATCGAGCTTGCTGGCCAGCTGGTCCCACATCGTCAGCGGCGCCGTCCGCGGACGTCCTGGCGAATAGCCGGCGTAGACGTCCGGGTCGACCTGTTCGGCGGTGATGTCCCCCAGCGCGATCTGCACCACGCGGATGGCGTCCTCTTGTTCGTGCTCGGTCTTCGCCGTTTCGAGCCGATCGACCGCTTGATGAATCACGGCGACGATCTCGTCGGAGGTAGCGTTCCCGACGGAGGCCTTCGTCCAGATCGCAGCGATCGACGGTTCGACGTTGATCTTGGCTGCCGGCTGTTTTTCAAGCACGCGTTCCGCCGCATAGAGCGCCGCGCTGCGGACGTTGCGATCTGGATCTTGCAGCGAGTCCCAATTGCAGCGCTCGACCGCAGCGTCAAACTTTGCAGCCGATGCGATCGCTTCCCAGGCGGCGCGGCGCACGCGCGGCGACTGGTGATAGGTCAAACGGTAGAACTTCGGCGGGCAAACCTCGTCACGGCGGCATGCGACGCTCCAAATCGCTCGCGCGGCGACGGCGTCGTCTTTGGCGCCCAGCAGCTTGTCGACTTCGGCGCCATCCTGCAGTCCGCCGAGGAATTCGGTGATCACTTCGATCGCGCGAACGCGCTGGGCGGTTGCGCGGTGTTCGTCAAGCGCAGCGGCGACAAACGCTTCGCGTCCCAGCGCTTTCGCCTTGGGCGCCCACTCGGCGTACGACCAGGCCATTTGCGGCTGCGGCGCGGTCAGGACCTGATCAAGCGGCTCGGTCGGCAGTTGGCGTTTGGCCTGTTCGGCGACGTATTCGATTTTAAAGACGCTGCCGCGGGTACCGCGACCGCCGATCGCGACGTACATTTCGCCGCTTTTGCCGATGACCATATCGACCGGAGCAAGACCCGCGGCGCCGGTCGTCGCCAGGAAGGTTTCTTGCGTCGCTTCGTAACCTCCGCCGTTTTCCTGCAGCGGAAAGAAGTAGACGCGGCCGAGGGTCCAGCATTGGCTGAAGACGCCGTGGTTGTACTTTTCGGGAAACGCGTAGTGACGATAGGTCTCGACCCCGGTCGGCGAACCGCGGCCCACTTCGACCGCGCGAGCGCGGCTGTCGAAGAACGACTGCGGGCGATTCCAGCTCCGCTGCCAACCATGCAGCACCCAACCATGATGCTGGGCGACGCCGATGTCGAAGAGCCGATTTGGCGCGTACCACGGCAGGTGCTGATCTCGTTCGCCGTCCGCGTCAACGGTGAACATGCGGCCCGCGGCGTCAAAGGCGAAGTCGTACGGATTGCGGAAGCCGTGGGCGACCACTTCCGACATGTTCGTCTTCGGATCGACGCGGAAGATCGTGCCGGTCTTGGGATGTTCGACCGGCGAGTGAGGCGACGTGACGTGACGCTCGAAAATGTTCGCGTCGTTGCCGCAGATCACATAGATCCAACCGTCGGCCCCAAAAACAACGCCGTTGACGCCATGTTCGGGATGACGACCTTGGGCGAGGACTTCCGGCTCGCCATCCGCTTTGCCGTCCCCATCGGCGTCGCTCAACTTCAAGAGGCCGAGGTCGCCGGTGCAATACAAATCAGTCCCGCGGAACGCCATGCCATGGGCGCCGCTGCGGGGAACGTCAGAGAACAAGGTCGCCCGATCAGCCACGCCGTCGCCGTCGTCATCATGCAGCGTCTTCACATAGCCGGCCCCGGCCACAACGACGCGTCCTTCAGCGTCGAGCGTCATCGAGTAGATGTCGTGCGCCAGATCGTCATCGGCGAACAACGTCGCACGGAACCCTTCCGGAACCGAGATTCCGGCCGCTTCTTCCACCGCAAAGCACGCCGCGGCGAGCGAAGTCTGGAGGGCGAGCGTGAGCAGCAACAGGCGTAGTCGGGGCATACGTCAGAACCAATCAGGTGGGGCGGGTAGGTGGGACGGTCCTCCCATCCTAAACGCCAGGGCCCTGTCGCTCAAATCCCGCCGCTTTCTAGTGATGCACCCCAATCGACCACGATACGCCCGGCGGATGGTGGTGGTGATGGTGGCGGTAGCGGTACGGAGGGCCATAGCACCACGGATCGTAGACGACCTCTTCGACCACAACGGGGCGACGATCGACATAACGGACCGGCTGGATGATCGGAGGGGGATTTTGCAGCGTCGCGAGGACCGCGTCGCTGACGCCGGAGTTCTTCAGACCAATCAAGTCCTGAGGCGTCGGCGGGGTCGCAACGCCATGCTTATTAATGTGGGCGATAATGACCTGGTCACCCAGTCCGGCTTGGGACATCGCGACGACGTCCTGGAAGGTGGTCGCGCCGGCGAGTTGGCGTCCGAGTCGTTCCTGAATGATCGCCTGATTGCGAGCTTCCGATTCGTCGATCGCCGCGCCAGTCGCGCTACCGGCGACCGCGCCCACGCCGGCGCCAATCAGTGCGCCTGCTCCAGCGTTGCCGGTCGCGCTGCCGATGGCGGCGCCAGCCACAGCGCCGGTCAAACCGCCGGCGGCGGCCAAACGATCTTGGGCATAAGGAGAGCGACAGCCAACTGCGGCGACAACCAAAGCCGCAATCGCCAAGTACAATCCGTGTTTCGTCATCCGATCCTTCTCCAGCCGCGCACGCAAATCCGTTGTACTCGTTATCGGCGACCAGGCGCTGATAACGCATGCGAGCGATGCGGAATAATGGCAGCGTCGGTTATATCGGTCAAGCTGACTTTTGAATTGGGGTAAGCTTGGGAGTCCGAGGGGATGTAGGTTAACCGGCCGGAAGTGGTACTAGCGGTCGGCGTAACCTCTCCGACACTAATCCGAGGCACGAGCCGAGGGAATGGAGTCAGAATCGGATCGCGGATCCCCTTCCAGTTCCAGCCGCAAAGGCCCAGGCGACTATTTGGATGAATCCACACGCATTCCCTCGGCTCGCGCCTCGGGTTGGTGTGAGACTGGCGATCGCCTAACCGCCGGAGAGAGCCGGCGAGACCTTGTGCCACTTCTCAAAAGCGGCCGAGCGTTCGACGTCGCTGGCGAAGCCGACCGTGCGATAGCTGAACAGATAGTTGGCGTCGGCCGTGATCCGGTCGAAGCCGAATTCGCGGGGGTTGCGGCCGCTGAGGTGGATCGCGGCGGCCAAGGCGATGTCGCGGACCTGGCTCTCGAATGGTTCTCGCTGATTGACCGGGACGATGTCGCTATCGTTTTCGAACAGCTTTTCGAGAAACGGGATATCCTCGGTCGAGCCGAGCTTGGCGATCGCCAGGATCGAGTAGGCCATGTGAAGATTGTTCTGAATCGCTTGGATTGAGGAGGGGCTTGGATCTTCAACGATCGCCCGGGCCAACAGCACGCCGGCCTGCAAATCTTCTCGAATCGCGAGCAGCAAAACCGAGAAGCGATGCTGCATCGACAAATAGGGACTATCGACGCTGTGGGTGATCCAGTGGTTAAACAGCTTGCGGACCACATCCGCTTCTTCCGGATTGTTGAGCGCCTGGGTGATCGGCCGCGACGAGAGAGAATACTGTAGTTCCGCAAAAGCAGGCCCCGTCACGTCAAACTCGTTGCTGCCGGTCAAAAGGAGCAGCGACGCGACGCTGGCCATACTGGGGGGAGATTGCGTGTTGTAAAGCCGCATCCGCATCTCGAGAGCCCGGCGATAGACCGCGTAGTCGATCTCTTCCGGATGGTTGCTCGCCAGATCGAACAGTTCCCATTCGCTTTCGGCCATGCGAGCGAAAATCCGCCGAGCGACCGCATCATCCCCGGTTACTTCGCGAAACTGCTCCCAGCAAGGAAGAGATACGTCTTTTTCCGCAGCGCGAAATGCGGCGATCCGCTCGCGACGATCTTTGGCGACGATTTCGTCCAGCAGATTGACCGCCTGCATTTTGACGGTCGGATCGGGAGAAACCGAAGCGGTCACCAAAGCGGGATGAGCCGCCATTCCCCGTTCCAACAGCACTTCCGCCGCTCGCTTGCGGGTCTGAAAGTCGTCCGAACCGAGATCGACGATCAGCTCTTCCACCGTTTTCGCTTCTTCGGCCAGCACGATCGACGCCGCCGGAAGAGCCAAAGCGATGGCGAGAGCCAAGTGTCGGAGGTAGGTCATCATGCAGGCGCCGGAAGAATAGGAGGGGACAGCGAAACCCATTTTAGACGCGGAGTTAGGGAAACGTCCACGAAAAACCTGGAAATGGACCCGCTTGCCGCCAAGGGCGGCGGCAAGTAAAGTGATGTCTTCCAGGGATTTGTGGCCGCTTGCAGCTTTACTGCTAAAGTGCCCTCGTCAGCGAGAAGTTCTCGCTAATGGCGAGCAAAAGAAACAGTCGTTTCTGCTGCGGCCGATGTATTTTGTCAAAAGCCGCCTTCTTCGCGCCCCACGGGTTCCCCCGTCTGGCGACTCTGGCGGCCCATTTTTAAGCCGCCATTATGAACGACCCCAACCGCGTTCCGCTCGACGTCACTGACCTTGGTTTCTCGACCGCCTCCGTCCAGGCCGGCGAAGCGCGTCAAAAGCCGGAAAGCGCGATCACCGACCCGATCTTCTGCGCATCGACCTACACCTTCACCGACACCGCTTCGGTCATTCGCTACATCGAAGAAGACCAAGAGCGCGAAGAGTACGGCCGCTACGGCAATCCTGGCGAAAAGGTGGCTGAGAAGAAGCTGGCGGCGCTCGAAGGGGGCGAAGACGCGGTTCTGTACGCCAGCGGCATGGCGGCGATCGTCGGTCTGCTGATGGCGAAGCTCAACGCCGGCGACGAAGTGATCTTCTTCGACGAGTGTTACCATCGCAGCCGCGAGTTCTGCTCGAAGCACATGTCCCGATTCGGCGTCGTCACTCGTCAGGTGAAAGCGTGCGACTACGAAGCGATGGAAGCGGCGATCAACCCGAGCACCAAGCTGCTGGTCAGCGAATCGCCGACCAACCCGCACCTGAGCGTCGTCGATCTCGAGAAGTTCGCCGCGATCGGCAAAAAGCATGGGGTCGAAACGCTGATCGACGCGACGCTGGCGACTCCGTACAACGTGCGTCCGCTTGATTACGGCGTCGACTACGTTTTGCACTCGGCGACCAAGTACCTGGCCGGGCACAACGACCTGTTGGCCGGCGTGATTATCGGCTCGAAGGCGCAGATGGAATCGGTCCGCAAACTGCGCGGCATCATGGGCGGGATCAACTCGCCTCACAACATTTACTTGCTCCTGCGCGGCTTGAAGACCTTCAGCCTACGGATGGAACGCCATAACAAGAACGGCCAGGCGATCGCCGAATTCCTCGAATCGCACCCGAAGGTCGAAAAGGTTTACTACCCTGGCCTGCCGTCGCACAAGTATTATGACGTCGCCAAGAAGACGATGAGCGGCTTCGGCGGTTTGATCACCTTCCTGATCAAAGACGCCGACTGGCGCAAGACGGCCGACGTGATCGACGCGGTGAAGATCCCCCGCATCGGTCCGAGCCTCGGCGGCGTCGAATCGCTGATCGAGCAGCCGCTGGTGATGAGCTACTTCCAGCTGAAGCCGGAAGAACGGGCCAAGTTCGGCATCTACGACAACATGATCCGGATGTCGTGCGGCATCGAAGACGCCGAAGACCTGATCGCCGACCTGAAACAAGCCCTCGACTCGATCTAAGAGAAGAACGAAGAGATAGAACACGGAGGCCGCGGAAGTACACGGCCAGAGACGCGGTTAAGAGAGAATAAGAATAGCGTGAGTTCCCTGGGGTGGCACTGCTGGCTTGTCCAGCAGTGTTCGGCCTCCAAGTGAGTAATTAGGGATCAGTTAGTGTTATCGAACGGCGGTGCTTAACGACACGACCTTCGTTGGAAACCACTCGCTGCTTACCCACTGCTGGACAAGCCAGCAGTGCCACCCAATGTCTTTCTATCTTCACCATGTTTCCTACCGCGGCCCATCCGTGTCATCCGCGTTCCATTCTTCTCTTCCTCGCGATCCACTAAGCAGAAAGTAGAGACCGATGCAGTTCCGTACCAAGGCGATTCATGTCGGCAATGCCCGTGACCCGCAGACCGGAGCGGTCGTGCCGCCGATTCATGTCGCCAGCACCTACGTGCAGCCTGGCGCTGGAGAATGGGGAGAGTTCGACTATTCGCGGAGCGGCAATCCGACCCGGAAGAACCTGGAGACGACGCTCGCCGCGCTGGAAAGCGGAACCGGCGCCCTCGCCTACGCTTCCGGGATGGCGGCGATTCACGGCGCGATGATGTTGCTCGAAGCCGGCGATCATGTCGTCGCCGGATCGGACATCTACGGCGGCGCCTATCGGCTCCTCCACAAGATCTGCAATCGCTCGGGAATCACCACGACGCTGGCCAACTCGAGCGATCTGGGCGCCTTGGAAGCGGCGATCACCCCGCAGACGAAGATGCTCTGGATCGAAAGCCCCGGCAATCCGCAGATGTCGATCACCGACATCGCCGCTTGTGCCGAGATCGCCAAGCGGCATCATTTGCTCCTCGGCGTCGACAGCACCTTTGCGACGCCGGTTTTGACCCGTCCGCTCGAACTGGGCGCCGATATCGTCATGCACTCGGCCACCAAGTACTTCGGCGGGCACAGCGACGTCCTCGGCGGAGCGCTGATCGTCAAAGATAAGATGCTATACGATCGGCTGTACTTCGTCCAAAACGCCACCGGCGCCGTGATGGGGCCGTTCGAGTCGTTCCTGGTCAGTCGCGGCTTGAAGACCTTGGAACTGCGGGTCCTCGAACAATGCCGCACCGCGCAGAAGATCGCCGAATTTCTCGACGCCGATTCGCGCATCGCTCGGGTCCTTTATCCAGGCCTGAATACCCATCCCGGCCATGCGATCGCCGCGCGGCAGATGGAGGGGGGCTTCGGGGCGATGCTCAGCTTTGAAGTCAAAGGTGACTACGCCAAAGCGAAGCGCGTCGCCGAATCGACCCACTTGTTCCAACTCGCGGTCAGTTTGGGCGCCGTCGAATCGCTGATCGAACAACCGGCCTCGATGTCGCACGCGAGCTACGATCGCGAAGCGCGACTGGCCCACGGCATCAAAGACGAACTGATCCGCATCTCGGTCGGCCTGGAAGCGTTTGAAGATCTGCGCGATGATCTGGATCAAGCGCTGAACGCGTAGCAGCAACATTCTGCGCTCTGACGCCCAATCCAATACTAGCCCGAGGCGCGAGCCGAGGGAGTGGACTTGGATGCATTAAAGAGACGCCGCTCCAGTTGCGGCCGTGATGCGCACATGATCTCTGCGAAAATGATCGAACGCTTTCCCTCGGCTCGCGCCTCGGGCTAGTATTTGCGCATAAAAAAACGCCTCGCAATGCGAGGCGTTTTGCATGTGGGGTAAGCTCTCGAAGCACGGGAATTACTTCGATTTGGGCGCCGCAAAGTAGACGCCCGATTTCGTCGTGTGGCTGACCCGCGACACGCCGCTCTTCTCAGCAATGACTTTGCTGTAGTACAAGTTTTGCTTGCCGGCCGGTTTGACGTCGCCAACCTGAGCCGACTTCCAGCTTCCCGGCGGTTGGAAACGAGCCGGTTCCGGCACGACCGAGGTCGGTTCGTCAACGTGCGGGGTCGGAGGAGTCGGGGCGCCCTTGCCGTTCCAGACCGGAGCGTCTTCGATCATCGGCGAACCGTAGTGGCTGACCGGCGGAACCCCGGCGCCGCACGAAACGCAATCGCCGCAGCCGACGCTGCTTCCACAACCGCCGCAGCTATGGCAGCAACCGTTGTAACGAATCGGGCAGAGCAGCCGCTCGACGCCACCCTTGATATGACACAGCCCCGTCTTGATTCCGCAGCCGAGATTCTTCAGCGCGGTTCCAAGCGGGTTGCAACAACAAGGGTCGCAACACGTGTGGTGCTGGCACGAAGAGCAACCGCACGAAGGTTCAGGAGCGGAGCATCCGCAGCTCTGAGCCGACGCCACGTTAACCGCTAGCAGGCAGGCGACAATCGCTCCGCAAACCAAGTTTTTGACCATTGTTCTTTCTTCCTTCACTGATGCGTCCGCCCTGGGTCAGGCGTTCATGAACGATCCAGGCGAGATATTCGATCGCCGGAATAGTTAATCGAACCCGCACGATGCAAAAAAGCAGAACTTTCCGAACAACCGCCAATCTCAACCACAGCCCGCCATTTAACCCATTTCCACACGCGTCAATCTGGAAAAACTTTTTCGATTATCCCGACTTTTCCTTCAGGTCGCTTAACGGTCGTGACGATTACATCGGTGGAAGCGGAAGATTTCACCGCTCCATCCGTCCCCCCCCGGAATGAAGGAAATCTAGTAATGTTGTTTTCTACCCGCATGGCGCTAGCTGCTGTCCTTGTGATGGCCAGCATGCTCACTACCGCCGGTTACGCTCAGACCCAAGAGCCGCGAGTTGGTCGACTCTTTCCCACCTCGCAGGACCGCATCTATCAAGCTCGGCAACGTGCCGCCAAAGCGAGTCGCATCGCGACTCAGATCGAAACCAACACCGAAGTCGAACAGGTCGACTACTCGGTGCTAGACGCTCAGCCGAGCGTGGAGATGGTCGAGCCCGGCGTCCAATACATGGACGAAGGAGGCATGATCGTCGAAGAAGGAATGCACCCTGGCCACGTGCACGGCGGCGGCTGCGACAGCTGCGGAACCGGCGATTGCGGCCCAACCTGCGGCGGCTGCGGTCAGTGCGACACCTGCTGCATGACCTGCATCCCGCTCTGCTTTAAGCTGAACTGGGACGACTTTTCGGTCAACGCCGGCGTTCAAGGCTTCAAGAATGGCCTGAACCGCGGCATGGACGGCAGCTTCGGCTATAACTATGGGTTCAACTGGGGGATGCCGATCGGCTTTCTCCCGAAGTCGGGCCTTGGCTTCCAGATCGGCATGTCCGGCTCGAACGCCAACCTGTATGGCGCCAGCTTTACCGAATCGACCCGCGATCAGACCTTCTTCACGGTCGGTTTGTTCCGCCGCGTCGACTGGGGTTGGCAAGGCGGCGTCGTCTTCGATCACCTCAAAGATCAGTGGTACTATGACGTCGAAGTGAGCCAGGTCCGCGGTCAGCTGAGCTGGGTTTTCCCGGGCTGCAACGAGATCGGCTTCCAGTTCTCGGCCAGCGACAAGGAAGGTTCCGGCAGCACCACGATTACCGTTCCGGGCACGGCCGACGTCAATATCGACGTCGACGAAACGGTCGGCGCCACCAACTTGTACACCTTCTTCTGGCGGCATCGCCTGGATAATTGCGGCAAATCGTTCCGGCTGTTCGGCGGTTGGACCGGCGACAGCCAAGGGATCTTGGGCGCCGACGCTCACTTGCCGCTGACCCAGTGCCTGGCCTTGGATTCGGGCTTCACCTTCCTGCTGCCCGACGCCCAGGACGACCGGACTCGCAACGAGGAAGAAGCCTGGAATATTGGGATCAACCTGGTCTGGTACCCGTTCAGCGGGTCGAAGTGCGGCAGCACGAGCTACTATCGGCCGCTGTTTAACGTGGCCAACAACGGCGACTTCATCCTCCGTCGCCAGTAAAACGAGTCATTTCGAGGGGAGGAGTCGAGCCGCCGCCGGTCTAGAACGCGTCTAGATCTGCGGCGGCTCGCTCCATTTTCAAGTCTCTCGATGTGGGTTCGGTTTGTTCCGTTGGACGTAACTCTGCCCAGTATCATGACTTCACAAATCATGATGGCGCCGATATACTTGCGCGTTTACTAGACAAAGTTGCATGCAGACCGGGTGAAACGCCGAACTTCACCGTAGAGATTCGGCCTGCTCCGCAGTCGCCAAGTTCGACCGCGTCGAGCTGCACACGAAACTAACTTACTGTCGTTATTAGGTTTATGACTCAACCCAAAAAGAGCCACTGGGCGTCGCTGGCAGCGGCCCTGGGCGCCGCGCCTGCTGAAAATCTGAACGAAGAACCGTCGAGCGAAGCTCCGGTGGAAGAACAAACGCAGGAAATTTCGGAACCGTCGGCCGAGATCGTAGAAGTCGTCGAAACTTCGGAAACGGTCGAAATCTCGGAAACCGTGGCGGAAGAAGTTCCGCCGGCTGTGGAACCGGTCGCCGAAGAACCGGCGGAAGAAGAAGCGGCCCCGGCTGAACCGGTCGTCGCAGCTCCGCCGACCAAGCGTCATTGGGCCGGCCTGGCTCAGTCGCTCGGACTGCCGGTCGAACGCCTGTTCGGCAAGTCGGAACCGGCGGCGGAAGCTCCGGCCCCGACGCCGCCCGCCCCGAAACCGCCGGTCGTGGAGGCCCCTAAGCCGGCGAAGCCGAGCCCGATCGAAGAAGAGCTGACCAAGAAGGCGCCGCCGACCCGCGCCGAGTCGACCGCTCGCAGCTTGTTCAGCGAGCAGGAAGATTCGCCCGAAACCGAAAAGCGGGCCGCCAGCCTCTTCATTCAGATCGATTCGAGCTCGAAGAAATCGGAAGAGCCGACTCCGGAACCGACTCGCAATTTGATCCCCGGCGACGAGATCTTCTTCGACACCGGCGATTACGACCTGATCGAAGACATCCAGGACGAACCGGAGCCGATCGACGAAGAAGACGACGAAGCTCCGGTCGCTCGCGAAGAAGCGTCCGACGAATCGGGCGCTCCGCGCCGTCGTCGACGTCGCCGTCGCGGACGTCGTCGCGACAGCCGCGGCGAAACGACCGCCGAAGAAGACGCGAGCGACGAAGACTCGTCCGAAGCGCTGGAAGTCTCCGCCGAACTGGAACCGGCCGCGAAAGAAGCCGGCGACAAAGAAGCGGCCGAAGGGGAAGAAGGCTCGGAATCGAGCGGCGCCCCGCGTCGCCGCCGTCGTCGCCGTCGCAGCCGCAAGGCGGACGAAGGCGAAGCTCGCAAGTCCTCCTCCGAATCGCCAGCGCCGAAGCGCGAACGCGAACTGACCGACGTCGACTTCCCGGACGACGAAGACGCGTCGCTGGATGATGTCTACGACGACGAAGACGACCAAGACCTGCGTCGTCATCGCAACATCCCGTCGTGGCTCGACGCGGTGACCTCGATCGTCGACATGAACATCGAACGCCACAAGACGGCGCCGGCGCACGTAGAACGTCGCAGCGGCGGCGGTGGTGGCGGCGGACGTCGTCGACGTGGAGGCGGACGACGCCCTGCGGCGAACAACTAACGCTTGTCGCACGCCGAGATTGTAGCGTGGGTGGAGTAAGCGCGATCCAAAGCAGTTTCGCGCAGAGTCGTTACTCGCTTACGTAACCCACCTTCCACTTGCGTCCGCATTGTTGGGTTTCATTTCGCTGCACCCAACCTACAACAGGTCTAACCATCCTGCCGCCGGCGTAAGCGCACGGCGGCATTTTTGTAGGATGGCTGCCGCGAGTAGGGATCGAACTCGGCGAAGGTCAGTTGATTGACCGTTTCCCAGTGCATCGGCATGAAGACGTGCCCGCGCTGCACCGCGGCGGTCAGATTGGCGTGCGCCTTGATGACGCCCCGCTTCGATTCGACGAAGATCTCTTCATGCGGCGCGATCCCCAACTCTTTCGCGTCGGCCGGGTGCAGGTCGACTTGCAGCATGTTGGGATAAAGCTTTCGCAGCACGCCGCTCTTGGCGGTCCGCGTCTGCGTATGCCATTGGGCGGCGGTGCCGCGACCGGTTAGTAGCGTGAACGGATACTCTTCGCTGGCCGTTTCGCCCGGAAGCCGCGTTTCTTCAAAGCGGAACTTCGCCTTCTGATCGGCGTGAAAGAACTGCCCATCGGCGAAGAGCCGCCGCTCCGACGCGATGTCGGTTTCACCGGCCGCAAACGGCCACTGGACGCCGCGACGATCGTCGAGGTCCTGATAGCCGCCGATGCCGCTAATGTCGCACGGCTGGCCTTGCGAGAGCTGCTGCATCGTCTCGAAGACCCGCTCCGGCGCCGTCCACTTGCTGAACATGTCGCCGCAGCCCCAATAGCCGGCGATCGCGCGGAAGATCTGGAAGTCGGCGAGCGCTTCCCCCGGCGCCGGCGAGACCTTCTTGTGCAGGCCAAACCGTCGCTCCGAGTTAATGAACGAGCCTTCTTTTTCTCCCCAACCGGCCGCCGGCAGAACCAGGTCGGCCAACTGCGCGGTCTCGGTCGTCGTGTACATGTCCTGAACCACCAGAAACTCCAGCTTCTGCAGAATCTCGTGCAGGCCGTTCTGGTGAATCCAAGAGTGAGCCGGGTTGGTGGCGATTACCCACAGCCCTTTGACTTTGTCTTCTTTGATCCCTTCGATGATTTGATCGTAGGCCCAGCTGTTTTCGGTCGGGATCCGTTCGACCGGGATCTCCAGGATGTCGGCCACCTTTTGCCGATCGGCTGGATTGGTGAAGCTGTGCCCACCGAGCAGATTGGTCGTGTTGCTGAAGAGTCGCGAGCCCATCGCGTTGCACTGCCCGGTGACCGAATTGGCGCCCGTTCCTGGTCGTCCGATGTTGCCGGTCATCAGCGCCAAGTTGATCATCGCCTGCGCGGTGCGCACCCCTTCGTGGCTCTGATTGACTCCCATCGTCCACCAGAACGAGACTCGCTCGCCGCGATGGATCTTCTCGGCGAAGTCGATGATCGTTTGCTCCGGCAGACCGGTTCGCTCGACCGCTCGCTCCAGCGTGTAGGCGGCGACATGCTGCGCGAACTCGTCGAAGTGATTCGTATGCTGCGCGATAAAGTCGCGATCGATCCAATCGTTCTGGATCAGCAGGTTGGCGACCGTGTAAAGGAGCGTCAGGTCCGACTTCGGCTGGATCTGCAGGTGGGTCGTCGCCGCTTGGGCCGTTTCGGTCAACCGTGGGTCGATGACGATGATTTCCGGCTTGTGCGGATTACGGAGCACCCGTTCCCACAGGATCGGATGCGCGATGCAAAGGTTCGAACCGATGAAGACGAGCGTATCGGACTCTTCGAAGTCGGCGTAGGAGAACGGCGGCGCATCGAAGCCGAATGACTCTTTGTAAGCGGTCGCGGCGGTCGCCATGCACTGGCGGGTATTCCCGTCGCCGTGCAACATCCCCATTCCAAACTTGGCAAGCGAGCCAAGAAACGCCATCTCTTCGGTGGCGATCTGCCCGGTGCTCAAAAACGCGACGGAGTCATTGCCATGCCGCGACTGCACTCCCTTCAGCTGATCGCAGAACGTCTTGAGGGCGTCGTCCCAGCTGGTTGGCTCCAGTTTTCCGTTCGCATTCTTCTTCAGCGGGCGCGTCGCGCGGTCAGGCGAGTTGAGGACCGTTAGCGCTTCCCAACCCTTGGGACAGGCCATTCCCAGGTTGACCGGCCAATCAGTCGCCGGGGTCAACGTGACGGCGCGACCTTCTTTCAAATGGATTTCGAGTCCGCACCCGGTCGAGCAGAATCCGCAGACCGCGGTGGTGGTCGCGTCGGGCGATTCCGCTTCGCGCGTTTTGCCGAGCCCGAACTTGGCCGGTTCCAGCAGCAGCTCGCGAGTCAAATGACCGTCGCGGGCCAAGATCATGTCTCCCACCAATTTCAGTGGGCCCGACTTGGCGATCAGCTTGTTATCGGTCGTGATGCTCATCCGTGTTCTCCCGAACGGGCGACCCCAGGCATGCTGGGCGTCGATTCTGATGCGAAATAGACGAAGCGATCGAGCAGTTCGGCCCCCGTCAGCAACAAGAAGCCGGTCGCCGCGATGATGATCGAGGGAACCTGGTGATTTTCGAGCATCCAAGCGATCGGAAAGAGAACGCCCCCAAGTCCCCACAGCACGTTTCGCGCTCGCACCAGCGCCAGCAACGAATGACTCTGCAGATACTTGGTGCGAGTAAAGGGATTGGCGAAGTCGTCGTCGGCCTTGGCGGCGAAACGGTATTCCAAGAGAGCCCGCGTCGCCGTCAGCGCAATCACCGCGATTGCGATCGGAACCACCAGCAGTCGCTCGCCGCTGTCGGCAGCCATGGCCGCCGCAGCGCCAAGCAACACCACGGTTCCCCCAAACCGCTCGCCGGTCCAGATCGGTCCCCAGACCGGACGACGGGTCGCGACATAAATCATGATGCTGCAAAAGACCCCCAGCAGACCGACCGCAACGCCGGCCCAGCCCAGCAGCAAACCGATCGGGGTGTACATCTGGAACCAGAACGACGCCGTGGCAAGTGCAATCGCCGGGAAGTACTTGCCGAAGATGATCGCTTCGCGGCTGAGCCACGAAGTTCTCAGCCCCAGGAAGACGCGGTAGCCATAGAACGGTCGTCCCAAGTGGGCGCCGGATGCGGCCAGTCCAATTGCACAGAACCCGGTCGCAATCAGGAACAGCGCGAGTCGATGCGCTTCCCACAAACAGCCGGCCAGCGCCGCGCCGACCGACAACTGCGTAAAGACCAGCAGCGCGACCAGCGGCAGATGCCCATGGTTTTGCCGAATCGAGAATTGATCGCCGGAGGCGAGTTTGATCTTGCGCGTCGAACCGACGAATTGGGTGGTCGGATTGGTGGTCGAAGGATGAGCGGCGCCGTCGAGGAATTCCCCATTCGCGCCGGCGGTGCGAGCTTCGTCCTGGCGAACCAGCGTGATCCGGATCGCTTGATTCGGACATGCCTGCACGCAAGCGGGGGCTTCGCCGACATCCAGCCGTTGCCGGCACATGTCGCACTTGCGGACGATCCCTTTCGCTTCGCTATATTGCGGCACGTCGTAGGGGCACATCATCGTGCAATACTTGCAGCCGATGCATTGATCGTCCAAATGGACCACGATTCCGGTGACCGGATCTTTTTCATAAGCGCGTACCGGGCAGCCGCGCAAGCAGCCCGGATCCGCGCAGTGATGACACGCGGTCGTCACATGTTGAACAGTGGCGCACTCCCCTTCCCCTTGCAGCAGTCCGACGCTCCGCCACGTCTCTTCCGGCTCCAGGCCGTTTCGATTGTGACACGCGACGACGCACGCTTTGCAGCCGGAGCAAGCGTCCAGATCGACTTCAAACGCATATTGCTCGCCGGGCCGAGGCGCTTCGGCCGGCAAGAGTTCGCGATACATCGGCGCCATCAGCGGCGACGAGATGTCGGCGTGACGCTGCGAAAACCGTTCGACCGCCGTCAGATCTTGCTGCTCCTCGAGCAGAAACTGAACCAGGTCGAATCCTTCGGTGAGCACGGGGCTCTTGGGTTGAACGACGCTCGCCACTGCAATTTCCCTTACAGCGAAACGGATACGACCGACGACAAGCGGTTGCCGACAAATTGCGGGAAGGCGACCTGCCAGGCCGGCGAAGCGTCGTCTTCACTTTTGAACAGCTTCGGGATACGGGCCGCCGCCGCATAACCGGCCGCGCCTTCTCCCAGTCGCATCTTGGTCGGCGTCTCAGCGGCGCCTTCCATTGCGATCCGATGTTTTCTTTCCAGCCCGGTCCCCTCCTGATCGAGCAACCAGATCTCGACCTCGGACACGAGCGGAAGTTGATACGACCCCATCACCAGCAGCACGCTCGCTAGTTCATGTTCGGTCTTCATAAACGGCAAACAGAGACCGAAGTCGAGGCCTGCCGAACGCGCCCCCGCCGAACGCATAAAGTTCGGCGACGCCCCCAGGTTGTTCACGCAACCGGCCAGGCGGTTTTCCCAAACGTCCCCCGGCAAGCCGGAGCGGCGCGGGAAACGAACGAAGGGCGTGATTCGCTCGATGTAGTCGAGACTGCGATAGATTCCTTGTTCGAGTTTGAGCTCTTCCCGATCATTTCGCTTCCAGATTTCGAATGCGGCGATCGCCTCTGGCGGCAATTGGAACGTCATCTCGACCACTCCGCGCAGCGCTTCGCTGGTCGCACACGGAATCGCCAGGTAAACCTGATCGCCGTGCTGTTCGACCCGCACGCTCCGTTCGTACGCGAACTCAGCGGCGACGTCTCGATCGCTGCGCGCGGACCAATCTCCTACTGCGTCGACGGTCCAACCAACCGGATCGGCGCCGTCCACCGCCGTGACGCGGATCGCTTGCAACATGCTCATCGCTTCCACTTGCATCGGTCTTTCCTTGGATCGTTACGCTTCGGCGGCAGCTAACGCGCCGCTCGCTGGTTCCGTTTCGGCTTCGGTCGCCGCTTCGCTTTTCGGCGCCGGGGCTGGGCGATGCTTTCGTTTGTCCTGCTCTTCGAGGAACGAAACCAAACAACCGCGCAAATCGTAGTAGAGCGGATCTTCCAGCACTTCTTCACGAACGCGCGGTCGCGCGAACGGCAGCTCCAGCACTTGCCCGACGCGAGCCCGCGGCCCGGTCGTCATCATGCAGATCCGATCGGCCATGTAGATCGCTTCGTCGACGTCGTGGGTAACCAGCATCGTCGAGATCTTTTCGCGATCGAGGATCTTCAGAATGACGTCCTGAAGTTCCATCCGCGTCAACGAGTCGAGACGGCCGAACGGTTCGTCGAGCAGCAGCATCTTTGGTTTCAGGGCGATCGCTCGCGCGATGCCGACCCGCTGCTGCATGCCGCCTGACAACTCGCGCGGATATTTGTGCATCGAATCGGCCAGGCCGACCGCGTCGAGGTAATACTCGCAAATCTCGTTGCGTTGTTTGCGCGTCCCGTGCGAGAAGACCCGGTCGACGCCGAGACGGACGTTTTGAATCGCCGTCATCCAGGGCAGCAAGCAAGGCGCCTGGAAGACGACCGCGCGGTCAGGACCGGCGCCATAAACTTCGCGCCCCGACAGGACGACGCTGCCTTCAGTGATGGAATTGAGGCCCGCCACCATCGTCAACACGGTCGACTTGCCGCAACCGGAGTGGCCGATCAAGCTGACGACTTCGCCGCGCCGCATGATCAGGTTGAACCCATCGACTACCGTGACCGGATCGCCAAACTGGTTGGGATACGCCTTCGAGAGCCGATAAAGTTCGACGTAACGTTGTTCACCGCCGCTGGTCATGTTGATTCCCTTCCTGTTGGATTAACCGCTCAGGTTGGCGGGCTCAAGGTCTGGAAGCGTAAAGCGACGCGTTTCGCGCCGCGTCTTCGAATCGGCGCTCAGCTGCAACATGTAGCGGGTCGCTTCGTTGCGCAAATGTTTGAATTCGGGATCGAAGTTAAGCGTCGTCCGATCGCGCGGTCGCGACAGCGTCACTTCAAACTCGCGTCCCAGCTTGGCGCCAGGTCCCGGAGTAAGCGGGACGATCCGGTCGGCCATCAAGACCGCCTCGTCGACGTCGTTGGTCACCATCACCACGGTGCGGCGATCCTCTTCCCAAAGACGGATGATCTCGTCCTGCAAAACCGACCGCGTCAGCGCGTCGAGGGCGCTCAGCGGTTCGTCCAGCAGCAGCACTTCGGGCTGCATCGACAACGTGCGGGCCAGCGAAAGTCGCTGCCGCATCCCGCCGGAGAGCTCGCTCGGGTACTTCTTTTCCGACCCGGTCAAATTGACCATGTCGATATACTTTTGCACGTAGTCGCGACGAGCGCTCCGGGTCAGATCGCGGCGAAGCCGCTTGACCGCCAGGTCGATGTTGCCGACGACGGTCAGCCATGGAAGCAGCGAGTAGTTCTGGAAGACGATCCCGCGATCCGGTCCCGGCGGCGGCATCGGCTTTCCCCGATACTGAACCGCCCCGCTGACCGGAGTGATCAACCCGGCCAGGGTCGAAATCAAAGTCGACTTGCCGCTGCCGGAGTAACCGATCACCGCGACGAATTCGTTCTCTTTGACCTGAAGGTTGGCCTGATCCAACACCACGTAGGCGTCCGATCCCATTCCGAAGGCGACAGTCGCGTCCTTCAGTTCCAACATCACCGGCGCATCCTCGCCGCTCGTCATTTTCGTGTTGGCGATCATATGGCGGTCGCTCCTCCGTCAAAGCTAACCAGACGCTGGAAGACGATCATGATCCGATCGAGCAACAGCCCGACGATACCGACCACAAACACGGTGAGCAGCATCTGCGAGAAGGTGTCGGACGAACCGTTGTTGAACATGTCCCAGACGAACTTCCCGAGGCCGGGACTCGAAGAGAGCAACTCCGCCGCAATCAGCACCATCCAGCCGACGCCGAGCGAAATTCGGAGCCCGGTAAAGATCAGCGGCAAGGCGGACGGAATCACGATCTTCGTCAGACGATCCCAGAAGCTGAGCCGCAGCACGCGAGCGACGTTCATATGATCTTTGTCGATCGATGCGACGCCGAGCGCCGTATTGACCAAGGTTGGCCAGAGGGAGCAAAGGGCGACCGTGATCGCCGAGCTCAAGAAGGCAGGCTTCACCCACGCTTCATCGGGCCGTTCGATGAAACCGCCGACGACGATAAAGACGATCGGCAGCCACACGATCGGCGAGACCGGCTTGAAGAGCGAAATCAGCGGCGTCAGCGAGGCCATGATCACGCGGTTCAAACCGCACAGCACGCCGATCGGAATCGCAATTGCGGTGGCGATCAAGAAGCCGACGAAGACGCATTCGATGCTGGTAAAGACCTGGTCGAAGAAGGTCGGCGGCTTGGCGTAAATCGCGCCGGCGTTGGACAAGATTCGTTCTTCCGCCCCCAGGTAACGCAGGGTCGCATCATAACGTTCGCCGGGCGCCGCGGAGGCGAGCGCCGAGTCGGCGTTCTTCAGATCAAGCGCGGCGTTGGCAACTTTCCAGCGGCGATTGCCGTCGCTCAGTAGCGAAATTCGTTTGGTAAGGAACTGCGTCTCTTGATCGAGTGCGTTCTTTTCGTCCTGCAATGCGGCCAGTTCCGGGGTCGCCTGTTTGCGCATCGCAGACAGATCGGAACGGAGCTCCTTGATATGGTCCGCCTCGCGAGTCGTTTCGGCCTGATGCGCACGAACGGCGGCGACATATTGCTGTCGCGCGTCCTCGCCCGAGACGTCAAGTTTCTCCCCTTCTTCCAGCAGTTTCTGTTCCCGCTCGGCCAGTTTCGCCTTGTAGACGATCGCCTGGTTTTCGACCGCCGTTTCGTACTTTTTCAGTTCGGCGGCCGATTCGGCGTCCAGCGAAGCGGTCAGTTCGGTCAACTCGGCGTCGACTTCCTTTTTCCGCTCATTCGCCTTTTCCAGGTCGGCGGTGACCATCGCAAGCGTTTGCTCACGGTCTTCGCCGGTGCGAGCGAAGTCGGCCTTCTTGGTGTATTCGCGCCAGTGGAACTGATAAACGTCCCCCAGCGATGCGACGACGTCGGTCGGCGACGGCAGACGTCCCGCTTTGGTTTTGATCAGCGGGGCGATCGCCGCCCACGTACCGATAAACAACAGGAACACGGCGACCGGCGCTACGATAAAGAGGCCGATCTTCCGGACTTGCTGCTTCGGCTCATCGCCGTAGCAGAGCCGGACGACCGGCTCGAAACAGTTCAAGCCGGCAATATCGAGCAGACGTATGATCTTGTATTTCATCGCAAATTCTTTGGGTGATGCGGATGGACGCGGAACGCTTCGCTTCGGACCAGCAGCGGGACTTATTCGTCCTTGTTGCCGATCTTGTGGGAATTCAGATATGCGATCGGATCATGTCCGTCGTACGGAATTCCATCGATGAAGTCCGAGGTCGCCGGCTTGTAGCCGTCGGTATCGTCCGCCGGAATGTCGGCCCGATCGAGCTTCCCTTCGGCAATCAGCCGATCGGCCGCTTCGCGATAGATATCGGGGCGATAAATCTTTTTCGCCGTCTCGTCGTACCACTCGGCCGGCTTCGGTTCGGTGATCTGCCCCCAGCGGCGCATCTGCGTCAAAAACCAGACGCCGTCGCTATACCAGGGATAGGTTGCGTGATACTTGAAGAAGACGTTGAAGTCCGGGAGTTCCCGCTTGTCCGATTTCTGGAAGTAGAAGTAGCCGGTCATCGAGTTACGGATGACGTCGACGTCGGCGCCAACGTAGTTGGCCTTCGACAACAACTGAACCGCCGCTTCGCGGTTGACGAACTTTCCTTCGGCGTCGGTTTCGTCGAGCCACTTGCCGGCTCGAATTAGCGCCTTCACGACCGCGATGTGGGTGTTGCGATTCTCGTCGTTCCACGCTTTGGTGACGCCGAACACCTTTTCCGGGTTGTTCTTCCAGATGTCGTAGTTGGTGGTGACCGGCACGCCGATTCCCTTGACCACCGCTTGTTGGTTCCACGGCTCGCCGACGCAGTAACCTTGGATCGTGCCGACTTCCATCACCTGCGGCATCATCGGCGGCGGAGTAACCGAGAGGAGCACTTCGGCGTCGGTCACGCCGGTCGTGTCGGACGCGGTATACATCCCCGGGTGAATGCCGGAGGCGGCCAGCCAATAGCGTAGTTCGTAGTTATGGGTCGAAACCGGGAAGACCATCCCCATCTTCAGCAGATCGCCGGACGCTTTCCGCTCGGCGACGATCGGACGCAGCGCGTCGGCCGAAATCGGATGCTTCGCCTGCGGCGACTGCAATGCCGGATCGGCCTTCTGCATCTGTTCCCAGATCGCGTTGGAGACCGTGATGCCGTTACCGTTCAGGTCCATCGTATAAGCGGTGATGACGTGGGCTTCGCCGTTGACGCCGATCGTCGAAGCGATCGGTTGGCCAGACAACATATGAGCGCCGTCAAGCTCGCCGCTGATCACTCGTTCGAGAAGCGTCTTCCAGTTTGGCTGGGCTTCGACGTCGACCTGCAATCCTTCGTCAGCGAAGAATCCCTGCTCCTTGGCAATCACCAGCGGAGCGCAGTCGGTCAGTTTAATGAAGCCGAACTTCAGCTTCGTCTTCTCCAGGCGGAGCGCCGCAGGACGATCCCCCTTCGGAGTACCAACTGCTAGCGGCTGTTCTTTCCCTAAAGCTTCCATCGCGGCGGTCGCTTCCGCCGCTAGGGCGTCGATATCGAGATCCTGCAGACTGGGACCGCTACGCTGTTGACCGCAACCGCAAATCGTTAGTCCGGCCAAGACCAACCAAAACATCGTCGCAATAGGTGAGAGTCGATTTCGTCGCATGGAATACGTTCCCGGGTTAGAAACAACGCCGAAGGGTTCGTCCACAAGCAACTCGTGCGCTAATGGACGCAAAATAGGATCGATTACGTTGCCGGAATCTCTATCGCAAGCGGCGTGCCGGAAAGTGACAGCAGGGAGCGTATTGTGCGTAACCCTCTATCAACAGAACGCTTGCGCCGTATTTCGCGTTACCCGCGTCCCGAGCGAACCCAAACCTCCTCTGCGTTCATACCCGGCATGGGGTGCGCTCGCCATTTGCATTAGTCCAGCCGAAAGCTGTCCATTCGCTGATCACTTCTGATCACGTCGAGACCAGTCCCCTCGAAACTCATGAGAACCTTGGCAAAGTTCAACGGCAGCCTTGATTTCCGTCAATTTTCTTGAATGAGCATTCCGAAGCTTGCCATACGCGGGCCGAGTTGGCTTGGCTGTCCAGAATAGATCCGAACTGCAGGACTGTTTCATGTTCCACGACTTAAAATCCACCTTCACGTTGCGAGGCGCGACCGTCGCGGGGCTCCTGCTCCTCGGAACCGGGCTTTCCGCCCAAGAGCACCAGTCGTACCTGACCGCGACTGACCTGACTTCGACCGACATGGAGTACGTCATCTCCGACGACTCGAGCGAAACGCTCGCGACTCACGAATCGGTGGTGTCGTTCGACAACCTGGATTCGATGAACAACGCTGAGGCCAAGCCGGTCGTCTGCGATGAGAAGAAAAAGAAGGAGTTGGCCAAGGCGGTCGCGGGGGCCTACAAAGGGGTCTACTTCGACAACAACTTCAACTACCTCTGCGACCCGTGCTACAACGACTGGCACCTGGGCGAGAACATGAAGCGGATCTGCGTCGGCAATTGCGGCGTGTTTGATCTCGGCGGCGAATACCGCGCTCGCTACCACAACGAAAACAATTTCCGTGGCCTTGGCCCAACCGGCCGGGACGACAACTTCCTGTTGCAACGTCTCCGCGTTTACGGCAACTACGAAATCAACGATTGGTCCCGCGTTTACGCCGAAATGCTGCACGCGACCAGTGAATTTGAAGACTTCAATCCGCGTCCGATTGAAGAAAACTACTGGAACCTGCAAAACTGCTTCGCCGACATCAAGTTCCTGGACACCGCCGAAGGAGAATACTGGGTCCGCTACGGTCGCCAGGAATTGCTCTACGGCGCCCAACGTACCGTGTCGCCGCTCGACTGGGCCAACACCCGTCGTACCTTCGAGGGTATCAAGGTCTTCTACAAAGGTACCGATTGGGACGTCGACGCCTTCGCTACCCGTCCGATTTATCCGACTCGCGATACCTTCGATTCGCCGAACTACGACCAGGCGTTCTACGGCGTCTACACGACCCACAAAGCGAACGAAAAGCACAAGCAAGAGTACTACTGGCTCGGCTTCGAGAACGACGTTCGCGATTTCAACTACCAAACGCTCGGTTCGCGTCTGTACGGCAACCTCGGCTGCGAAGGCGAATTGCTGTACGAAGCGGAAGCCGCTTACCAGTTCGGCCACTTCATGGACGACAACCACAACGCCGGGTTCTTCACCTTGGGTCTGGGTCACGAGTTCGACCACTGCTGGAAGCCGACCTTGTGGGCTTACTATGACTGGGCGTCAGGCGACCAGGTCATCGGCAACGGCTACGATCACTTGTTCCCGCTGGCTCACAAATACCTCGGTTTCATGGACATCTTCGGTCGCCGGAACATCACCGACGTCAACTTCCTGCTGACGGCGAAGCCCGATCCGAAGCACCAATTGCTGATGTGGTACCATATCTTCCACCGCCAGAACGACGAAGACGCCGCCTACAGCGTCGTCATGACGCCGCTCGGCAACAACCCGGCGAATCCGTTCGTCGCCGGGTCGAAGTACCTGGGCCAGGAATTGGACTTCATGTGGCAGTACAACATCTCGGCTCACTCGGATGTGATCCTGGGATACAGCCACTTCTTCACTGGCTCATTCTTCACGAACCCAGCGAACCCGGACTTCCCCTACAAGGGTGATGCCAGCTTCTTCTGGGCTCAGTACTCGCTCCGATTCTAAAGAAACGTTCACCCAAGTTCGCACTTGATCCACGCCCAGGGTTCTTCTCCGAGAACCCTGGGCGTCTTCATTTTCTCGCACGCATTGCCCGAAACTTGGGCAAAAACCGGTCTATTTCGCGCCCCCAGCCGGTCCAGATTTGGCGACAAATCTCGAAATCCAGGGGGATTGCGGTGATTCCGAAACAATCACCAGACGCGGCACGCGACTTGCAATAGAAGGGATTGAAATAGAACGTCCTGACGGAGCCCTTGGGCCTAAACATAAGTGGAGTGGAACGAGTGCGACGTCCAATGCGAATGCTGGTGATCGACGATGATCCTAGCGTCGCCCTTATCGTTCAGGAAGCTCTCAGCAGCTTTGCGATGGAATTCCATTCGGCCGATTGCGGAGCGACCGGCTTGCAACTGCTAGAGAAGCGTCGTCCCGACGTCGTTCTGTTAGATCAGATGCTGCCAGACTGCACCGGCGTCGATCTCATTAAGAAAATTCAATCGGTCGATTCGCGTCTGCCGATTCTGTTCGTCACTTCGCGCAAGTCGAGCGACCTCGCGATCGAAGCGATGAAGCTCGGCGCGTTCGACTTTCTTACCAAGCCATTCGCTCCGGAGACGATCGCCGAGAAAACGCTCGAAGCGATCGAAAGCCGTCATCTGATGTTGATGCCGGTTCAGCTCCCTTCGCAGAACGACATCGGCGACGGCGGTGATCGCCTGGTTGGCGTCTGTCCGTCGATGCAGGCCGTTTACAAAGCGATCGGTCGCGCCGCCGCCCACGATATTCCTGTATTATTGCAGGGAGAAAACGGGACCGGCAAAGAGTTAGTCGCTCGCGCGATCTATCAACATGGCCAACGAGCCGACCGCCCTTTTCATAAAATCTCGTGCACCGATTTTACGGCGCAGTGGCTCGAAAGCGAACTTCTCGGCCATGAGCCGAACGCGATGCCCGGTCTGACGTCGCAGCGAATCGGCAAGTTCGAGCAATGCTCGAAAGGGACGATCCTGCTCGAAGAAATCGCCGCGATCCCGCACGCATTGCAAAGCAAGTTGCTCCGCTATCTCTCGGAGAAGCGTTTTGAGCGACTCGGCGGGGACGAAACGCTGCACAGCGACGTGACCCTCTTTTTCACCACCAGCTATGACGCGGAAGAGTTGGTCGCCGAAGGGCGACTACGTCCTGACCTCTACTACCTGTTGAGCGGCTTTATCATCAAGTTGCCCCCGCTCCGCGAACGGGAAGACGACTTGCGATTGTTGGTCGATCATTTCGTCAGTCAGTTCAGTCGGGTCGAACGAATCACGAACATGGGCGCGATCCGGACGTCGGACGAAGCGCTCCGCCTGCTGTCGGAATATAGTTGGCCAGGTAACGTCTCTGAACTGCGCAGCGTGCTGCGAAGAGCCATGATCGAATCGCAAGGGGCGGTGATCGCCAGTGAATATCTCCGGCGGGCCCTGCGCGAAAGTGGTTGCGATCGCAATCATGGCGACGCGCTCGACACGAATTGGGAGCATTTTGTTGACGAACGGATCTCAAGCAAGTCGAATGATATCTATTCTGAGGCGGTGATTGAGATGGAACGTCATCTGATCTCGCTGATCCTCCGCCAGACCGGGGGGAATCAGGCTCACGCCGCTCGCTTGCTGGGGATTACCCGCACTAGCTTGCGAAAAAAGATCAACTACCTCGGCCTCGAGATTGAGCAGTTTCTCGCCACAGCCTAGGGGCCAATCCTCGGAAATGCATGTCCAAACCCCCTACCGCCGCATCCACTCGCCGTCTGACTTCGCTCTATATCACGGCGCTTAGCATCGTCGCCGTCCTGACGATCGTCGGTCAGGCGCTCATTCGGCAGTCGATCAATCAGCAACAAGGGGATTCGACGCTGGTCAATATCGCCGGCCGTCAGCGCATGCTGAGCCAGCGGATCGCCAAGTACGCACTCGCCCTGCGCGATCCTTCCGCCGGCCGCGACGACGCGCTCCAAGGCCTGCGAGAAAGCCTTCACCTTTGGGAAAAGTCGCACCAGGCGCTCCTCGACCGAGACCCGGCGCTGAATATCGCCGGCAAGAACAGTGACGACGTCCAGCAGATGTACGCGGCGATTAATCCCGACTTTCGCCAGATCGAATCGTCGGCCCGCACAATTCTCGACGCTCCCGAAGATCGAGAGAAAGTAGCGACGGCGGTCGACGAAATCCTTCAGCACGAGCCAGCGTTCCTGGAAGGGATGGATCGAATCGTCTTTCAGTACGAAAGCGAAGCGCTTGACCGCGTCAATCGTCTCCGCCGTATCGAAACGTTGCTGCTCGCGCTCACGCTATTGGTACTGTTGCTCGAAGGGTTCTTCATCTTCCGCCCCGCGGTCGGTGAGATCCGTCGCAGCTTGGACACGCAAGCGCTGATGACCGATCAGTTGCAAGCCGAAAAGGAAAACGCCGAAGAGGCCAATCGGGTAAAGACGAAGTTTCTGGCCAAGATGAGCCACGAGATCCGGACCCCGATGAACGCGATCCTCGGCCTCTCGGAATCGCTCAGCGAATCGATTCCCGATGACCGGCATCGTCGTCAGGCGATCGTCGTCAACGACTCGGCCCGCTCGCTGATGTCGCTGCTCAACGACCTGCTCGACGTCAGCACAATGGAACTCGAATCGCGAAAAGCGGTCTCGATCAAGCCGTTCCCCCTCGCGTCGCTGTTACGGCGTACGCACGAAATGTTCGCTTTCCAAGCGCAACAAAAAGAGATCCGCTTCCCTCTCTCGATCGACTCGGCGCTCGACGCGATCGTGCTCGGAGATGAGCTGCGAACGCGACAGATCCTGGTCAATCTGATCCAGAACGCCCTGAAGTTCGTCGAAACCGGTTTCGTCGAGATCGAAGCGACCGTCCTGGCTGAAGACGAACGTTCGTTGACCGCGCGCTTCGCCGTTCGCGATTCCGGCCCCGGCATTCCTACGGAGCAATTCGAACGGATCTTCGAAGCCTTTTCGCAACTGGGGGAGACGACCAGTTCGACCCGCGGCGTCGGTCTTGGTCTCCACATTTCCAAGCGTCTCGCCCAGGAGTTGGGGGGGCGACTCACCGTCTCCAGCGAAGTCGGCGTCGGCAGCGAATTCGCCCTGGAGTTGCCGCTGGAGAAATGCGGCGTCGCCAGCAGCGAAGAGCCGGCAGAAGGCGCTGTTACCCCCGATGCGAACCTGAAGATCCTGGTCGTCGAAGACCTGGAAGCGAACCAATTGGTCGTTCAGGAGATTCTCACTCGACTCGGTCTCTCGGCGCAGTTCGTAGGTGATGGAGAATCCGCGCTCGCCGCGGTCGCCGAAACGACCTACGACGTCGTCTTGCTCGACCTGGAGCTCCCCGACATGTCAGGGCTCGACGTTGCGCGCGAGCTTCGCCAACAGCACTCGGCCGACGACCTGTGGATTATCGCCGTGACGGCTCATGCCGTCGCCGACTACGAAAAATCGGCCCTTGCCGCCGGCGCCAACAAGTTTCTTACCAAGCCTCTTTCGACAGAGGACCTTCGCGTTTGCCTCAATCAGGCGCCGGCCCCGTATCAGGCCCCGATTCAGATTTCCGAAGGTTTGCGAGCAAAATTGATTTCGCTCTTTCTCGAACAAGCGCCCAGCGTCATGGAAAATCTTCGAGAAGCGTACGAATCGAGAGATCAAAAGAACGTCGTTTTCACCGCGCATCGCTTGCGGGGCATGCTCGCGTACTTTGAAAGTCGGAAAACGGCGAGCTTGCTCGCCACGTTGGATGACGACGATCTCGTGCTCGATGACCCGCAGATCGAGTCCATTCTCCAGGAGTTGGAGATTTCTGTCGCGCAGCTCCAGCGCGACCTGGGTGCGCAACTCTCAGAAAGCCCATAGAATTTCGTCAATCGTCTCAATGTAGTTGACAACTGCGCAGATGCCGACTGAAATAGGCGGCGGCCTACCCCACCGCCCTTCTGCATCTCACCAACTCCTTCCGCGACGAGTCGTGACAACTATGCTTTGTGCTTCCATCCGCACCTTGTTGGTCCTGAGCTTCGCCAGCGCATCAATCGCCAGTCCGCTACTTGCAGAACAAGCGTCGTTCCCGGTTATTCCCGGCTATCAACGTTTCCATAGCGACGCGCTACAGGGCGATGTTGAAGGGGGACGTTTGCTGATCGGCGAGCTGAACTGCGTCGCTTGCCATGCGGCCGACGGCAAGACCCTCGCTTCGCTCGACAGCAAAGCGGCGCCCGACCTTTCGCAAGTTGGCAATCGCGTTCGTCCCAGCTACTACGCCGAATATCTGGCCGACGTTCACGCCGGCAAGCCTGGCACGACGATGCCGCAGCTGTTGCGTGATCTGCCGGCCGACCAACAGGCGAAAGCCTTTGAATCGATCGCTCACTTCCTGGCCGACAGCGGCAGCTTCCGCGAAACCCGCCGCCGCGCCGCTTTGATCAACCAAGGCAAGGTTCTGTTCCAGCAAGTTGGCTGCGTCGGCTGCCATAACCCGGAACCAGGCAAAGGGGAATCGCTCGCCACCAGCAAGCCGCTGGGCGATCTCAGCAAGAAGTACTCGGTCGAATCGCTCGCTAACTTTCTGCAAGACCCGCTCAAAGTCCGCCACTCCGGCCGGATGCCCAGCCTGAACCTCAACGGCGAAGACGCGACCGCGATCGCCCAGTTCCTGATCCCCGATCTCGATCCGGCGTTTCCCTCGAACCTGAAGTACGACTACTACGAACTGAGCGCCCGCGAACTGCCCGACTTCTCGAAACTGAAACCGGTCGAGTCAGGCGAAGTTGACGGCTTCTCGCTGGAGGTCGCCGCCCGCAAAACGAATTTCGCCATCCGCTATGAAGGGCTGTTTGAAGCGCAGCGCGAAGGGGAATACGAATTCTTCATTAGCTCCGACGACGGCAGCCGGTTGCTGATCGACGGCAAAGAGGTAGTGATCAACGACGGCATTCACCCGACGTCGACCCGCAGCGGCAAAGTTCGCCTGACCGCCGGCAAGCACCCGATCGTCGTTGAATATTTCGACGGCGGCGGACAAATCGAGCTCCGCGTCGAATACCGCGGCCCGAAGATCTCGCGCCGCGAAATCTTCGCCGAACTCTCGATTCCCAACAGCGACGAAAGCAAACCAGAGGCCCCGGCGTTCAAAATCGATCCGTCGCTGGTCGCCCAAGGAAAAGAATGGTTCGGCAAAGCGGGTTGCGCCAGCTGCCACAAGTCGAACGAAAAGAATCTCCCGGCGGCGATGTTCACGGCGAAGAAGTTGGCCGACCTGAATCTGACGGCCGGTTGTTTGGCCGAAACCCCCACGCCGAAGTCGGCAGACTATCATCTGACCGCGCAGCAGAAGTCGGCGATTCGCGCCGCCCTTACCGATCTGTCGACCGACGCCCCGGCGCCGGAGCTGCTGATCAGCCGGACGATGACCCAGATGAACTGCTACGCGTGCCATTCGCGCAACGACGTCGGTGGGATCGAAGAGCCCCGCAATCATTTCTTTGCGACGACGCAGCAGGAAATGGGGGATGAAGGACGCATTCCGCCGCACCTGAACGGCGTCGGCGGCAAGCTGAAAGAAGCTTGGCTCGCCCACATCATGAACGACGGCGCCAAGGACCGCCCCTACATGCTGGCTCGCATGCCGAAGTTCGGCGGGCAGAACATCGGCAAGCTGACCGCCGCATTCGAGACCCTCGATTCGCTGCCCGAGCTAGAGGTAACGATCGACGACACCCCGGCCCACATCAAAGCGATCGGCCGTAATATGGTCGGCGACAAAGTCTTCGGCTGCATCAAGTGCCACACGTTCGACGGCGTCAAAGCCTCCGGCGTGCAGGGGATCGACATGACGCTGATGACGCAGCGGCTGGATCACGCCTGGTTCCATCGTTACGTCACCGATCCTCCGGCCTATCGCCCTGGTACGCGTATGCCGACCGCGTGGCCGAACGGCAAGTCGGTGATGAAGAACATCCTGGATGGCAAAACCGACCAGCAGTTGGAAGCGATCTGGGTCTTCCTGAGCGACGGGCGTAACGCCGCCAAACCGTTTGGTCTCGGCGGACAGCCGATTGAACTGGTCTCGTACGGCGACGCGATCATGTATCGCAACTTCATCGAAGGCGCCGGCCCCCGGGCGATCGGCGTCGGTTACGCCGAACATGGCAACCTGGCGATCGACGCCAACGAAATGCGTCTGGCGATGATCTGGCAAGGGGCGTTCATGGATGCGTCGAAGCATTGGGTCGGTCGCGGCCCCGGCTTTCAGCCGCCGCTCGGCGACAACGTTTACAAGTTCGCCAGCGGGCCTGACTTCTTCGCCCTCGCCTCCGAAACGGACGACTGGCCGCAAGGAGACGCGAAGCCGCTGGGCATCGCCTTCAAGGGATATCGCTTGGACGACATTCGCCGCCCGACGTTCCACTATCAATACGACGGCGTCGACGTGAACGACTTCTACGAAGTGACCAAAACCGACTCCTTCCCGACGATTACCCGCACGATCACATTCAAAGGGAAGCCGGAGCAGCCGCTCTATTACCGCGCGGCGACCGGCGACGTCGAGGATCTCGGCGGCGGTCGTTACCGCATCAACAAACTGCTGACGATTGAGCTATCCCCCAGCGATGACGTCATCGTTCGTACCAATAAAAAGGACTTGCTGATTCCGGTTCGTTTTAAAGATGGCGCAGCGACCATCCGCCAAACGTACGTCTGGTAATCTCCGGCAATCTAACTTTGAGCTAATCCTATGCGACGCATTTTCCTGACCCTGCTGACCGTTTGCTTGGGCGCTGGCCTCGCGACCGCCGCCGAGCAAAGCGACTACTACAAGATCACCACCTTCGAGATCCCCGAAGATATCGTCCTAGAAGCGGGCGGTCTCGAGTTCATGCCCAACGGCGAACTCGCGGTCTCCACCCGCCGCGGAGATATCTACATGGTGACCAACCCCTACTCGAAAGATCCGGCCAAAGAGTCGGAGCTCAAGCGGTTCGCCAGCGGCTTGCACGAAGTGCTCGGCCTGGCCTATCGCGACGGTTGGCTCTATGCGACCCAGCGCTGCGAGATCTCGCGCCTGAAAGATGAAGATGGGGACGGCAAGGCCGACCTGTTTGAAACGGTCGCGGTGCCGTGGGAAATCAACGGCGACTACCACGAATACGCCTTCGGCTCGAAGTTCGACAAAGATGGCTACATCTGGGCGCCGTTGTGCTTGACCGGTTCGTTCAGCAGCCAGGTTCCCTTCCGCGGCTGGTGCTTTCGCATCTCGACCGATGGCAAAGTGATCCCGACGGTGAGCGGCATTCGCAGCCCCGGCGGCATCGGCATCAACGCCGCCGGCGACGTCTTCTACACCGACAACCAAGGTCCCTGGAACGGCACCTGCGGTCTGAAACACCTGGAGCCGGGCAAGTTCGTCGGGCACCCCGGCGGCAATCGTTGGTACTCGCTCGCTCCTAACATGGGCCCCGAACCGCAAACGCCGCAAAGCGGCAGCCGCTTCCATATCGAAGCGGAAAAGATTCCCGAATACGTTCCGGCCGCGGTTCTCTTCCCGTACGACACGATGGGGAAATCGGCCAGCGGCGTCGAACTGGATCGCTCCGGCGGTAAGTTCGGTCCGTTCGAGAATCAAATGCTGGTCGGCGATCAGTCGCACAGCACCGTGATGCGGGTCTACATGGAAAAGGTGAACGGCCGCTACCAAGGCGTCTGCTTCCCGTTCCTCGAAGGGATCGCTTCCGGCACGTTGCCGCTGTTGATGAGCGAATCAGGCAGCCTGTTCGTCGGCGGCACCAACCGCGGTTGGGGTTCGCGCGGCAACAAGCCGTTCTCGCTGGAGCGAGTCAACTGGACCGGTAAAACCCCGTTTGAAATCAAAGAGATGCGGGCCAAGCCGGATGGCTTCGAATTGGAATTCACCGAGCCGTGCGACGCCAAGACGGCGACTGCGACCGACTCGTACAAGCTGACCACCTACACCTACATCTACCAGGAAAGCTACGGCAGCCCGGAAGTCGACCACACCGAACCGAAGATCACCAAGATTGAAAAGGTGAACGACAAAACGGTCCGGCTCTACATCGATGGCCTGCAAAAGGGACACGTCCACGAGCTCCACTCCCCCGGCGTCCGCAGCGCCGACGGACAACCCCTCTGGCACGAAGTCGCCTACTACACGCTAAACCAAATCCCAGCGAAATAGCGCAACGCCAACACTAGCCCGCAGCGCAAGCGAGGGAATGCGTTCAACCACCGAATGTCGAAGCTCGAATGACGAACCGACATCCATTCGTCATTCTGGTTTCGACATTCGTCATTCCCTGGACGCCGCATTCCCTCGGCTCGCGCCTCGGGCTACGATGAGCGGGTCCATGATTCGGGCGCCACTCTTCACCCCGCAGGCGGAATGACCATGACCTACCCTGATGACGCCGATGGGCAAGCGATCGCCGAGATTGCCGCGGCGGGAGTCGATCTTTCGCAGCCTCTCATAATTCGGTTCGCGATTGCCGTCCCCAATCAATCCTCAGCCGAAGCTTCGCTGCACGCCCTCGCCCAAAACGGCTACCCCGGCGAAATCGATTTTGACGAAGGAGAGCCCGACTTTGACGAGGCGGAGGACGACCCCGAGGAATTCGGACCGATGTGGACCGTCTACGTCGAAATGGTCGAGCTGCTGACGTACGACAACGTCATCCGCATCCAGAACGAGCTCGACCAACTGGTCGAGCCCCACGGCGGAAAGTGCGACGGGTGGGAAGTCGCCATCTGAGCGACTGATCAAATCGGCGCCGGTAGCGGCGGCATGCCGTTCACCCACGGCGCGTTTTGATCTGCGAGCGCTTCGCTGGAAAAATTCCGACTCCGGAAATACTCGTACTCTTCCAGCGTAATCCAGTGGTGATGCGCGTCGAGCACGAACGGCGTTCCGTCGGTCGTCGTCACGCTGTCAAACGGCAGCTTCCCGCGAAGAAACTGCTTGATGACGCTTCCAGGATGTTCGGTCGTCGTCATCACCGCTTCACCGTCACGCTGGTCGTGACGATGGCGAGGCGCGATATGCCTCAGGCCGGACCTCCTTTGCAGCAGGTCGATAACGTAGATTTCGTCGTCCGCGTATTGAGTCCAGTTTTGCATGAGAAACATCTCCTAACACGGTGTTGCTCTCAAACCAGTTCCGCCGTTTTCATCTCGGACTTATTCATCCTATCCGATGGACGCCAAGTCGTCTGCGAAGTTTAATCTGAACAGAAACGCGATGGACGACATGCACGTTTTTGGCCAAAGAATTTGACATCTACTCGCTCGTCCCCTAACTTGCCGTTCGGGACCAGGGCACTCGCAACGACAAGAATAGGTAGGCGGCTATGAATCCGGGCAACGCGACTTCACGACCACTGGCCATTGTCTTCGCCAGTCTCGCCTTCGCGGCAGTTTCTTCTGGTTCGCTCGCCGCCGCCGAACCGGCAAAACAACTGGCGAAACAGATCGACCAACTCGCCCAGCCCTATATCGACAGCGAAACGGTCGTCGGGATGTCGATCGGCGTTCTCTATGGCGACAAAACCCTAGTCCGCGGCTACGGAAAACTATCCCAGGACGATCCCCGCAAGCCGGACGGCAAGACGATCTACGAAATCGGTTCGATCACCAAGACCTTCACCGGGCTCCTCTTGGCGGATGCCGTCGCCAAAGGGGACGTCTCTCTTACGACGCCGGTGCAGGATTTGCTTCCCGACGGCGTATCGCTAAAGGCGTACGACGACGAATCTCCCATCGAACTTGTCCATTTGGCGACGCATGCTTCGGGACTCCCCCGCTTGCCGGGCAACTTCGCTCCGGCCGACGGAAACAATCCGTACGCCGATTACGACGACCAGCGTCTGGCCGACTTCCTTCGCAGCTATCAGCCGACCAAGAACCCCGGCGAAGCGATCGCCTATTCCAACCTTGGCGCCGGACTCTTGGGAAACGTTTTGGCCGCTCACGAAAAGGAAACCTACGAATCGTTGCTCGCAGCTCGGATCACGAAACCGCTCGGGATGCACGACACGGGGATTGCGCTCAAGGAGGAGCTTAAAAACCGTCTAGCTCCGCCCCACGTCGACGGAGGAGCGCCAGGGCACACTTGGAACATCGACGCCCTGGCCGGCGCCGGCGCGATTCGGAGCGACGTCAACGACATGCTCAAGTACGCGCGGGCGTATCTCCATCCGCCGAAGGGAAGACTAGGAGAAGCGATTGAAACCGCCTGGAAAATCCACCAGCAACCGATCGAGGCCAAAGACTTCGCGATGGGACTCGGTTGGCATGTCGCCCGCGACGGCGAAACACGCTGGCACACCGGCCAAACCGGCGGCTATCATTCGTCGATTTACATCAACCGCAAACTGAACGTCGCTGTGGTCGTGTTGACGAATACCGCCACCAGCGAGACCGACGCGTTGGCGGAACAGATCGTGCGAATGCTCGCCGGCGTGAACGAAAAACCGCGTGAGTTCGCCCAATATGTAAAAGTCTCGCCCGAGAACATGCAACGCTACGCCGGCAAGTTCCAACTCGCCCCCGGCGCCGTGTTCACCGTCTCGGTCGAAGGAGACAAACTGATGGTCGGGCTCTCCGGTCAGCCAACCTTCCGCGTCTATCCCCACAGCGACACCGAGTGGAAATACACCGTGGTCGAAGCGACGTTGACGTTTCAAGTCGACGACGAGGGAAAATGCGACGCCGTCGAACTGTTTCAAAACGGCGTGCGTCAGATGGCGAAGCGGATTGAATAATGGGAGGGAACGACCCACCCCATTTCTATTGGTACGCTAAGAAGATTTGCGACGCCACGAACACCCCGATCATCACCAACAACCAGAGCCAGAAGACCACCCACCGGTCATTGCTCGACAGTCCGGGGCCGGTATAGGGATACTTCAAGTCGTCCTCGCCGGACGATCTCAAATCATCGTCACGCTTAGCGTCCCGCTCCGAGGCGTCCCGCATTTGCTGCAACAAGAATAACGCCGCTCTCTTCTTCCGCTCTTCTTCGTCATTCGGCGTCGTCATCAGTCCCTCCCATGCGGATCGGCCAGCTTCTTCTTTACAGAATCTCCAAGGACCGGAGCCGTTGCGGCCGATTCTCCTGCTGTTGTGATTTGACAACAAATTCTTTTGACTTCAAGTCGCTGATGAAATACCCTGCCAAAGGCGCGCGAGCTGCGCTACCCCCGCCGATTCAAAATCCTTCTCCCTCCTCCGAAAGTTGACCCATGACCATCTCTCGCCGTCGCTTCCTGCATGCCTCCGCCGCCGCTCTCGCTCCGCTCGTCTTGTCGCGGGCCGTCTTGGCCGCGCCGGCCGCTACCGAAATGAAGCTCGGCCTGGTCACGTATAACTGGGGCAAGGACTGGGATCTCGCGACGACCATTAAGAACTGCGCCGCGACCGGTTTTGCCGGCGTCGAACTGCGGAGCACGCACAAGCATGGCGTCGAGATCAACCTCTCCGCCAAGCAGCGACAGGAGGTTCGCAAACAGTTCGCCGATTCGCCGGTCGAGTTCGTTGGACCGGGGAGCGCCTGCGAGTATCACTCCCCTGACCCGGCGGTCGTCAAAAAGAACATCGAAGAGACCAAAGCCTTCATCAAGCTGTCGCACGACTGCGGCGGCTCCGGCGTGAAGGTCCGCCCGAACGGCTTGCCGAAGGACGTTCCGGTCGAAAAGACGATCGAGCAGATCGGACTCTCCCTCCGCGAAGTCGCCCAGTATGCCGCTAACTACGGCCAAGAGATTCGCCTGGAAGTCCACGGCAAAGATACCGCCGCGCTGCCGGTCATTCATCAGATCATGCAGATCGCCGATCACCCCCAGGCCCGCGTCTGCTGGAACTGCAATCCCACCGACATGGATGGCGAAGGGCTGGAAGCCAACTTCCAGCTAGTGGCCGACAAGATCGCCACCGTCCACATCCACGACCTCCGTAGCAAGGCCTACCCTTGGCCCAAACTATTGGAGCTGCTCCGCGGCGCCCAGTTCACCGGCTGGACGCTGCTGGAAGAAGGCAACGTCCCGGCCGATATTGTTGGCTCGATGCGCGAAAATCAAAAACTGTGGACCGCCCTGGCGACGAAGTAAAGATTCCCTGGTAGCTTTGTAACTTCGTAGCCGTAGGTTGAGTCTTGACCCAGCCTGCGGCTACGGCGCTTTCTTCTACTTGCTCGTAAGTTCGAAATCGAACTTGTTCGCGCCGGAAGCGACCGTTTCTTTCAGGCTCGACTCTTTGTTGTATTTGGTCGGAACCCGCAATGTGGTACCGTCGTCCAGCGACTCACCACCATTAATACGCACGATATAGTCGCCCAGAGGCGCCCCTGTTTTGAATCCCGGGTAGGCGAGCGAGTAGCTGCCGTCCTGCTGGGTGTAGCCCGTGGCCGTCGCTCGATCCGCCGGATCCCCGGTCGGTTCAAAGTTGACTTCAAGACCGGGCACCGGCTTTCCATTCAAGGTGACGACGCCGCTGACCGGAGCCATGGAGTCGCCCGAGCAGCCGACCAAACCAAGCAAGACGGGAAGGAACGTTGTAGCTAAAGCGACGCGAACAAGCGGACGCATAGATGGATCCTTACGAAATCGGATGCGAGAGCGACAACATGCGAAGCTCATGTTGTCGCTTGGTTGCGAAACGCAGCTAGAGAATCAGCGATTCAAACCGCCTTAGAAGGGCGAGTCGAACGCTTTGCCGTCGCCGCGGAGGCTAAGCGGCTGCAAGACGTTGTTCTTGTTGGTCGTTTCGGGAATGAAGTGGACCGAAGCGTCCGCGGTCAGCGCCTGAACGCCCCCGGGATGCAAACTTGACCACCCCTTCCCGGCATTCTGCGGCTGACCAGCGGCGGCGTAGTCGAAGTTCATCGTAAACGCGGCGCGGAAAAGCGTACGCAGCGTCGACTCATTTCCGTAGCTATCGTTCCTGCCAGCACCCAGCCAAGTCGCCGCGTGCCCCTTCGGGTACTCTCGTTCCGCAACAAACAGGGTGTTGCTGGTTCCATCGGTAATGTCCGCCATGTTCAGGAAACTGTTCCCCCACAGCAAACCGCCGGCGTCGAGGTCACGGATCGGGTAGTTGGGAGTGTTGCTCCAGCCGGCACAGCCGACGTAGTTCGAGACGGCGACGTCAAAGCGATCGGTGCTGCTGAACTTCTGGCTTGCGGCAAGCTTGGGGGCGGCGTCGGAAGGACAGATGTACGCCTCGAGTCGCGTCTGCAACAGCGCTTTGTCGGCCGCCGTCGAGCTGCTCGAATAGCGGGTGTAGAGCGGAGTATTGCCCGGATCAAGTTGTTCGTAGAAGTTCCCCTGTTCAACGAACGGAAGAATTGCGACGGCCCATCCGTAATTGCACTTCCCATTGCCGCCGCGGTAGAGATAGCCGGCCGGGAAGGCGAGATAGGTGTCGTGATAGTTGTGCAGCGCGAGACCAATCTGCTTCAGGTTGTTGCTGCAACTCATGCGTCGCGCCGCTTCCCGGGCCTGCTGGACGGCCGGCAGCAACAAGGCGATCAGAACGCCGATAATCGCGATGACCACCAGCAACTCGACGAGGGTAAATCCTCTGCGAATGTTCATTCGATGCGTCATAGTTTCAATCCATAAGAAGAGAAAAGAAGATGAGAAATCCAATATTTTCGCATCAGATTTACTAACAGGCTAACGTTGCACACAAAGCAGGTCAACCGACATCCTCCCCCTCAATAGTGAGTTTATAACGCATTACATGCCACTAAGGGCCATTTAATGGAAAACACAATCGAAACATTTCTCAAGATCGCTTTCAATCATCATTGCCGATGCGAACCGGTCGGTTCTGGTTTTTAAAGGCCTTAGGCGGTGAGCTAACGGGTAATTACCCAGAAAATAGGCTCAACGGGAATTGAATAGGAAAAAATGTGGATTTTTTCCAACCGCTACCGCTGCAGCTCGACTCAACCGAAGTGGTGACGATGCAATGCTGCAGCTCTAGTTCCCCAGCCACGACGAGAACATCACGAAGAACAACAGCAACATCGGAATGAGCCCAATTCCCGCGGCAATGCAAATCGCACCCACGATCATTCCGCTCCGCCCTTTGAGAACGGTGTTCTGGGAGAACTGCAATCCGGACGGCGTGAATCCTTTGATTCCGATGACGATCAACAGAATCGAGAGAACGATAACGGCGATTTGAATCATGGTTGCGTCGCTGCAAGTCTTTCCGGAAGCGGGAGAATTCGGTGATCAAACGAGAAGGGGTCCGAGCGGCGTTAACTCTACGTCATGGTTAGATCGGTTGCGAAATGCGGATCAGCTCTTTTTCGCCAAATATGTTTCGCAGGCTGGGTTTCGCCCCAACAATTTGAAGGTTTGCAAGTCAAAAGCGCTTGACTATCAACCGACATTTCGATTTTGCTGTAGTGGGAAATCAATTTGGCGTTCCAGACGGAACGATTGTGAACAAACAACGAAAGAACGCCGCTTCGTTCCAATGTAGATTTCTATGACATCGCGTCTCTTCCTACTTCTTAGTTATTCGCTAGTTCTGATTGCCGCATCGAATTGTCGAGCGCAATCCGCGAGCGATCAGCCGATACGGACCTTTCTTGATCTGCAATACGGCAACCTGACGGAACGGCTACGCGAAGACACCTTCTTAGTCGTTGGTAAACTGCTAAGCGTTGAATACACGGGCAACCAAGAGGATCCCGTCGCGAACGCATTCTCCAAGATCGAGGTTCACCTTCGCCTGGAGGTGGAGCGCACCCTTTTTGGCCCTGCGCCGCAAGAGAATCCGCTTGTCATTCAACCGGTCTGGTACGCGCCAATTCAATTTCAGCGGCAAGGAACGCCAGGCAACCCGACTCGCGGGGACCGTCTCTTTTTTGAGGCGAGACTGACAGACGCGCCGAAGGAAGGCTCTGCGTGGAAAGGGGGACGGATCGGATTGGCCACCGAAGCGGAAGTGACGCGTTTAAAGCGGATCTCCGAGATTCTTGCTACGGCCGAACCATCGACTGCCGCTGCGAGCATTTTAAACGGCTGTGGCGACGCGGATGGTCAATTCGCCGCGTGGTGTTTGAGACTACTTGCGGAAAGTGAACGTTTGGCGCTGCACGAGCGTTGCCTGATCCACGATGCGATCTCGAAACATGTTCCTCCAGGAACGTTCGTCGAGGAATGTCGACTTTTGTTGCAAAATACGCAGTCCCCGTGCATCGCTTACGAAGTTGCCGATCACATCTTGGCTGCGGAAGCTCCCAGTGACGAGATGGAGCAGTTTCGCCATGAATGTCATTTACGTCGCATCTCGGACGTCATCGCCCATCCTCCGCAAGGCGCCGGATACTTTAGCCGCGAACCCGAATTGCGGCATCTACTCATGTTCTCGTATCCGCCGATGTCGCCGGGACGAAGAATTGAGGCGATCGATAAACTTCGCGAGTTGGTAGGCCCGCATGGTCCCGAGCGTCTACGTTGGCTCGGGCTTTGCTTCGCGTCGAATCTACTTGATCCCAGTAGCGAGGAACTGCGGAGAGAAGTCTTCCGCTTTTATCGCGACTTCATTCCGCAGGATGAAAAACTAGGGTTTTCCTATTGCGCCGGCTTGCGCAGGGGCATGGAAACCGACAGTGAATACTCCAAGCACGTCTGCACAGAAGGCATGGATATCCTCTCCTCGATGCTCGTCGGCGGCAACGCACGAATTGCCCAAAGTGCGTGCGGGGACTTGGGCCGCTACAGCGAATACTGTCGTCGACAAAACATCGGCTGGCCTGACCTGGCGTATGTTGTACGCGATCTCCGCGACGTGACCCCTCATCTTGAGTCGCGCAACGATTTGTCGAGAAAAATCGAGCGATGGGGCGTCGAGAAGCAAACGACGGATTAGGCGAATTTCGCAGTTTCGTTCGCTGGGTCCAGCCCCAACAATTTGACGCTCGGGTGGCGCTGCCGACCTTCTGCTCTACGGGCGCCACTGGCGCACTCTTTCGCCAGTGCAGCGCCGCATTGCACATCAGTCTTCGGCCAAAAAGCAGTTTCGTAGGCTGGGTCAAGACCCAGCAATAGGACGCTCGGCAATCAAATCCGCTGGGGCGTGACCCAGCCTACGGCACTTTAAGAGAACCAAGTTGCGTCGGGCGGTACTCATTTCATCGACCAATCGCTATATAGACTCTTCGGAGGCATCGGCGGATATTTTATCTTTTCGATTTCGCGTTTGATCTCCACGTTTCTCTGCTGCTCGCCCATCGTTTCCAAGATGGCGGCATATTCTTTGAGAAACTCGAGTTTCAAGTGGTCCGGGTATCCGGGCGTTGCCGCAATGGTCGACAGGATCTTTTCGTAGAGCACGGGCACTTGCTCGTAGTCGTTCAAGTTTGCCAATGCCTTTGCACACTCTTGCAGGAGAAGCAGCCCGTATTTCATGTCTTCGCCAACCAGCTCTGGGCAAGTTTTCAGACCAAGCGCCGCATAACGATACGCCTCGTCGTGTCGCTTGGCGATATTGAGAAATCTCGCGATCATGCCCGTCACCTGAACGAATCGAAGCGTTCGCTCCTCTTGCTGTTTCTGCAACAGCTGGATGAGCGTTTCGCCGGTCTCGATTCCTTCCGGCTCCTTACCAGCGGCAAGTTGCAAGATGTACAGGTAGGCCAACGTGTCGCTATAGAGATGACAATCGGCCATATTGCGTCGCTCAAGTTCAGTACGCACGTCCGTTGCAATCGCGATTCCCCGGTTGATGTCGCCGCCAGTGTATTCGCTCGCCGCTGCGATTTGCACCTTTATCCTAAGCTGCTCATACGAGTCGGCGCCGTAGACCTCGGAAAGCTCCAGCGCCTTATCTAGATGGACAATCGCACGCGGGTAGTCTTTTTGAAGCGTTGCCGCATTCCCAAGGCGACATTCGACTTGCATTTGCCGTGCTTTTTGCAGAGACTCTACCGGCATGGCGAGCGCCGCTTCATGATCGTCAAGTATCATGCGAGCCTCGGCTGCCGTTAGCAGTCTCAGATCGGATTTGTTGTTGACGGTAACGTCATAAATTTGCTGCATGACGTTCCGCTGCTGCTGATAGTCGTTCCTGTCATACGCGAGAGTGTAGTGTTCCAGCAGGATAAGCTGCGTCTTCTTAAGCGGAGTCTTTGCGGCGTCTTCATCCGCGAGGGTCTCGCATGCCAGCGCCAAAAACGTAAGCAGCAAGACTGCCGGAATCAGGATTCGAAAACGACTAGATCGATGAAACATCATTGCTTCAGTTCCAATCTATAAGGAAGTCCATCAGCATTCGATTAATCGGCGGTCCGGTGGCACTGTCGTCAGCGACAGTTCTCTTACTTGGCTGTCTAATCTAATAGCGTACTTGGACGATTTGTTCAAAGATCAAGTTGTTCAGATGACGCTTTCCTATTCGTAAAAACACTGTCGCTGACGACAGTGCCACCCGGCCAGCTTGTGAAATCCCAACGCTAACTTTGTCTGTTGACAAAGCGCACGCATTCGTGGTCGATTTCGGGGTGCGGATGATTCTGTCCTGCGGCGTTTCCACAAGGTGGCGAGGCCGCAGTTTGTTCTTTGGGAATTTGGTTGGGAGAAGAGTCGGGGCCAGCGCACGGTCGATGGGACGACGACCTAGATTGCCAAACGTGGGTTGCGATCCAGCAACGAAAAAAAATGATCGCGGTCCAGTCCACTCATCGGGCGCGATGGATGCGATTGGGATCGGTTCGTTGGGGAATCTCGGACGTGTGAAATGAAATTGCGTGCGGTCCAGTCCAGTGCGGATGAAAAAAATGGGGGTTGCGGTCCACATGATGAGAAGGCTGGGCAAGATGGGCTGAGACCTGAGTGGGCAAACGGGGACGTTTGTCGGTCGAGTCCACTTTCGGCGCGAAAAAAATGCGCGGCGGTCCAGTCCAGTCTCTGCGTCTTCCGCCCCAACGGGGCGAGCTAAAGTAGCCTAGGGTAAGTCGCCCACGGCGACGCAGCCCTAGGTTGGCTCGCGCGGTTCGATCGAAAGCCCCAACGGGGCGAACTAAAACCGAGAAACGTCCAGTCCAACGCCAGCGATCTTTACCGTCAGGTAACCCAGGGCTACATCGCCTGCGGCGATTCCACCCCGGGCTGCTTTAGTGCCGCCCCGTTGGGGCTCAAGAAAAAAGTTCGCTCGCGGTCCAGTCCTGATTGTGGACTTGCGGACGCATTTCCCTCGCTGGCGCTTCGGGCTACTAATGGAGGAGCGGACGCTGCGGAGACTTGGCTCGGCCGCGAATTAACGGGCGGCGGGGGCGGTGTTCGACGTTAGCTCGGCTGGGGTTCGCAGGTCGATTTCGCCGGCGGCGATTTGGGTTTGCTGCAGGGCGAGCAGCATGCCGACTTTTTGGGCCGCGCTGTTTTCATGCGGGCGTTCGGCGCCAGGAGCGCTCCCCCAGATCAGATGAGCGCCTTCAGCGGTGTGGAGTTCGTAGACGTTGCGTCCTTCTTCGCTCGCCGAGGCGACGATCCGGTGGAAGCCCAAGCGGGTCCAGACGCCGCCGAGCGAATCGGCAATACGAGCCGCTTCGGCGATGCGCGTGTCGCCCCACTCGTGCCCTGGCTTCTTTGTTCCTTCGGGAGCGACGCCGCCCAGGTTGATGCGGGGGAAGTGTTTGCGATTCGTTTCGAGATAGTCGTTGCCACGGCCGGGCAAGATGACTCCGTCGGCGTCGACCGGGATCAAACCCCAATCGGCGTCTTCGATCTTCATTTTGACTTCGACCATCGCGACCGGGCGACGGTATTGGATGTCGACCAAGACCTTGGTCGGGTAATACTTCACGACGCGGTCGACCGACTTGACCCACGGGTTCTCGGCCGCTTCGATCGCCGCAGTGATGTTCTTGGTCAAATCGCGATCACGGACGTCGAACGACTTTTTGTCGGCGAAGAGAACGTCGGCGACTTGTTGCAGCACTCCTTCGGCGATCCACTCCGGCGGAGCGGTGAAGGAGATTCGCTCTTTGGTGACGACGTAGAGATCCTCCGCTTCGTTCGAAGCGATCGAGCGCGACAAAGCGTAGGCGCCGCCGATGAACAGGACCACCATCAAGGCGCAGATCCAAAGCTGGCGCCCAAGCGGATCGGCAAGACCAAAACGCGTTGGCGCGGCGTTGCGCGTTGGACGACTCACCCCTGGTTGCTCCCTGCTCGAAAAGATGCCGCTGGCCCATCCGGTCTCGTCGGTCGCTACCAGAGCGAACGATAGACCTTCCTCATTGAGATCGGCCGCGGGGTCTCTCGAACATTAGAGCTTCCAGACGAGAATCTAACGGAGCCAGCGTTTCCCTTAGATCCGCCCGGCGGGAAGCGAAAGAGTCATCGTAATCGTCTTAAAAACCGCAACAGGACTCTACCAGATGGTGAGCCCGTTATTCAGCTCGATGCCGAAGACTTCATGGACGCGGCTGCGGACCAATTCCATCAGTTGCAGCACGTCCGCAGCCTTGGCTCCGGGACCGGCGACGACAAAGTTGGCGTTCCGTTCCGATAGCTTCACGGCGCCGACCGAAGCGTCGCGAAGGCCTGCTTGCTCGATCAAGCTAGCAGCACTCACATCGGCCGGATTGCGGAAGAGGATCGCGATGTTTTGTTCCGGCAGCGGCTCGGCGGCCCGTTTGACGATCCACTGCTTTTGCATGCGGCGGGTCAACTCGGCGGCGTCCCCTTTTTCGAGCTTCAGCTCGCCGCCGAGGATCGCGAATTCGTCGAGATTGCTTTCGCGGTACGAGAACCGGAGTTCGCCGGCGCCCCATTTACGGACTTCGCCGTCCGCCGACATCACGTCGACGTTCGAAACCCAGCGGCCGACGTCTTCGCCATTGTTGCCAGCGTTTCCCCGCAAGGCGCCACCCATGGTGCCGGGGATGCCGACCAGCGATTCGAGCCCGGCCAGGCCGAGACCGACGGTGGTCGAGACGACATTGGCCAGGCGAGCTCCGCCGCCGCATTTGACGCTCGTGCCGTCAACTTCGATGTTCGAGAAGGAGGGATGGCTCAGCCGAACGACGACCCCGGCGATCCCTTCGTCGCGGATCAGCAGATTCGAGCCGCCGCCGAGCAACCGGACCGGCTTTTCCTGCTCACGGCAACGTTTGAGCAGCGCGGCCAGTTCCGCCGTGTTGTTCGGTTCGGCGAAAAACTCCGCCGTGCCGCCGATCCGCAGCCACGCGTACGAGGCCAACGGTTCCTGCGTCCGCACAAAATGCTCAAATCCTTCGCAAAAATCCATGAGAGGTCGTTCCTTAGCTTGCAATCGCTCCGTCTGTAGTGATATCCGTCGGTTCATTAAACCGGGCTCCGGCGGCGTTGACAATGTCGCTAAGCCCCCTCGAGACGCAGGAATTGCACCTTACGTGCCAACGGTTTAGGCTAGAAACGTACGCAACCCCACCACCCAGCCATCGGACATCTCCTATGAACTCCCCCTCCAGTGACGAGTCGCGAGCACGTTATTCCCGCCGATCACTACTGGCCGCCGGCGTGGCCGGCGCCGTAACAGGAGTCGCCGCCAGTTCGCTGGGCGGTCGCGCCCAGGCCGAAGACGCGCAGCAGACGGTCGGCGTCAAAAACGGCCGGATCAACCAGTCGGTCGTACCGTGGTGCTACAAGCCGATGTCGCTGGACGAACTGTGCGGGCACGCCAAGCGGCTGGGCCTGAAGTCGGTCGAGTTGGTTCAGCCGAAAGACTTCCCGGTGCTGCAGAAACATGGACTCGTCTGCGCGATCACCAGTTCGCACGGCTTCGTCAAAGGTTGGAACGATCCGGCCAATCATGAGATGTGCCGCGAGATCCTGACCAAGAACATCAACGCGACGGCCGACGCCAACTTCCCCGCGGTCATTACCTTCAGCGGCATGCGAGGCGAACTGACCGACGAAGAAGGGAAGAAGAACATGATCGCCGGGCTGAAGACGATCATGGGCCTGGCTGAGAAGCGGGGGGTCAACGTTTGCATCGAACCGCTCAACACCCGCGTTGACGTCGAGATGAAGGGGCACCCCGGCTATCAATGCGACAAGATCGAATGGGCGGTCGACATCTGCGACGCGATTGGTTCGCCGCGACTGAAGATCCTGTTCGACATCTACCACACGCAGATCATGGAAGGGGATGTGATCGTCCGGATCAACCAGTTCAAAGATTACGTCGGCCACTACCACACCGCCGGCGTGCCGGGGCGCAACGAACTGGACGACGAGCAAGAGCTGAACTACCCGGCGATCATGAAGGCGATCGTCGCGACCGGCTACCAAGGTTTCGTCGGTCAGGAATTCATTCCGAAGAACAAAGACATGGTCGCATCGCTGGAAGCGGCGGTGCAGCTGTGCGACGTTTAGCTATTGAACGTCAGTCAGTCGTAGGTTGGGTGCAGCGCAGCGAAACCCAACAATACGATTGCAAGCGAAAGGTGGGTTGCGCAAGCGAGCAATGTTGAACGAGTAAATCGCTCGCTTTTCGCGCTTGCTCCACCCACCCTACGTCACTGAAGACATGCTCATCCGGCGAAGACGCCGCAAGAGCATGGCACCAAGGAGTAACATTTCGACTAACGTCGCGCTGATCGCTGACGCGATCGTTTCAAGAAATTCGGCTTCTTCACGACGCTGCTATGGGCTGCGTCGGTTCGAGCCAAACGAGGCCACGAGTGCGCCTCGGTGCAATGCGCCGAGGCGAACAGGTCTTCCTTCCCCAGGTAGCGCTGCCAGGCGTTGGGCGCATTCAGCGCACACAACACGGCGGAATTGAGTTCGTACAGATTGCCGTCGAGCCCGCGCTCGACCAGGGCTCGCTGCAAAGCGCCGGAGACTCCCATCGTCGACGCCTTCGCCGCCCGATCGATCGGCACCTTGCCGTCGGCTTGCTCCAGAGCGACCAACTCGGCGGCCGATTCGCACGCCTCTTGATTGAACGAATGAACGCCGGCGCAGACCAAGGGTCGCGCCGGGTAGACCATGCAAGCGCCGTCCATCCCGAGCAGCCCGCAACCGAGGCGTTTGGTTTGCGTCTCCTCGCGAGTCATCATCGCGCGGCGCATCGAGAGCTTTTTAAGACGGTCGCGGATCGCGTCGACCTGGGCCGTTGAGAGGCACTGCTGGATGTACTCGGCGGCGGCGATCGCTTCGACCGGCGTGACGTCGATCGCAACCGTGAAACAACAGGCCGAACAACCTTGCCGGCAAGCTCGCATCGGCGCCGTCAAACCTTCGGTCATCGGATCAGGCTGAAGCGTCCGCAGGGTGTCGATCAGATCGAGCGACTCCCCATGCTGCAAGCTGTTTAAGAGAGACGGCAGGTCGTCCTTCACGCGTGCGACCGCCGCATCGAACGCGCGTCGCGCATCGCCGCCAGCTTGGATTTCCTCAATCAGTGACTTCATGCCGGTCGCTTGCGGAGAGAGTCAGGTCGGTTCGTCATGGTCGCTTGGGGTTAACTTCGGCAGCCGACCAGAGCGTAGAAAACGAAATTAGCGCCCAAACGTTCTCTTTCCCCAGAAGGACGGAGCATCCTACCGCCTCGCGAAGCTTTGCCGGTTGGGAGTGACGGCGAAGCAGGCAAGCCTGGGAGATCACACGCGACTTTACCTCCTCTTTGGGATCCACAAGCGGCCGATCTCGCTTCAACACATTCCCACGGCGGTGAGCCGCACCGACGTCCGAGAGCTGTTCGATGCCGTAAATCGCGCAGCTATCGGACCTTTGAGGAGAAGCGTCTTCCCTCTAGCCGTACCGCCCGATCTCTCAGAAAAAAGGGGAACAATTTCTTGAATCGCGTATTTACAAGTTGTTTTTAAAAACAGATATTGAGCCCAACGCTCTGCGGAGCTGGATACGCTTTTGAGCTTCCCACGGCTCGATTCCCTCCAGGGTCGATCGCCGCTCTCTTCCTGAAAACTCGAGTCCTGGCTATGCCGACCCTTCTGTTCCGTACGTCCCTGTGGTTCGCCTTTCTTTACGGGCTCCTCACGATGGAAGCGACTGGCTTCGCCGCGGAACCAGAGCCGGTTCATATTTCCGGCAGCCTTTCCAAGCCGTTCACGCATGTCCTGCTCTGTTCGCCGACCATGTCGGTCCCGATGCCGTTCGCCCAAAGCGACGCCGGCGCCGCGGGAAGCTTTGAGTTGCAAGCGACGATTCCGCAGCCGATGGTGCAGGAGCTCGTCTTTTTCGATGGTCGCAAGCGAATTGCGACGCTGCCGATCTATCTGGAGCCGGCGGCGAAGCTGGCCGTAGAAGTCGCCAGCGGAAAAGTGGAGCATACCGGCGACCTTGCCCTCGAGAACTCCATCGTGTTGAAGCAGATGCCGCTCCTGCGGATGGAACTTATCCTCAAAAATCAAAGCGGCGATTCGGAGCGTGCCGCGTCGTTCCTCGCCCATCTGCAAGAAGATCTGAAAGTGGGCGCCGACGAGGAAGCGACTCCTGAGGCGTTTCGCCAATTGATCCTCGAAATCGCTCAGCGCGGCCTAGCCTACAACCGACTGAAAGCGCTCGAAGCGGAAGGTGGAGCCCCCTATTTGCAACAGCTGCAAGCGATCTACGCCAATCCACCGCGAAGCGGCGCCTTCGCCGGTCAAATCGAATGGCAGTACCAATATCTCGCGCTAACGGCCGCGTTCGCCGAGGCGGGACTCTTCGCCGACGCCGACCATCTGGAAACGGCGCGCGTAACGTGGGGTAGCGACGCGTGGATGCAGAGCAAGTTCGTCGTCTTCCTCCTCGACCACGAGATGAACATGCGGCGCTGGTTTCGCACTCCTTGGCGACCACGTCTGCTGCCGCTGGAGCGATTTGTGAGCGGCGAGCGCGATCGCGCCAACTGGGAGCGCATCGTGAAGGAATTCGAGGAGCTCGAAGCGTCATACGCTACGATCGCGGTCGGCCAACCGGCGGCGGAGTTTGCGTTTGAAGACGTTAACGGCAAGCTGGTTTCGCTCACGGATCTGCGCGGCAAATTCGTCCTGCTCGACTTTTGGAACATGGCGTGCGGACCCTGCATCAAGCAGTTTCCGTACCTCCACAAAGCGGAAGAAGAACTGGCCGACTCGGGAATCGTCATCGTTTCGATGAACTGCGACTACGACGACGCGCACGAGACATGGCGCGAATTCGTCAAAGAGCGTGGATTGGGAGGCGTCTTGTTACGGGTCAACGATGCGAAGTCGCGGCAATTCTTCGCTGACTATCAACTGAAAGGCTTCCCTCGATTTGCGCTGATTGATCCCGCTGGAAAGATGGCGGACCCCTATTTCCTGCGTCCCGAAGACAAGAAGTTCGTTCCTGAACTGCTGTCAATCCGCAAGCAATACGACCAAGAGAAATCGCCGACGCCGTAGTACGAACCGAGTATCGCCAATCCTTCATCCGATGAACGTCTAGCTTCCAAAGTCAACGTCGTGAAAGCCGCCAGCCCCAAAAAGTCGCCCGACTTCCTCTCCGAATCGGCCCAGATTCTGGAGCGGTTGCAGCAACCGTTGGCGGGGGTGATGCGAGCATTGGGCGGAATCAAGAAGTCCGGCGACTTGGAACGGATGCTCGGTCTTGATCGGACGCTCGCCTGGCAGTTGGTGAAAGTAGCCGAGTCGACCGATCCGCTGGAAAACGCCGCCAACGTTCCCTCCCGAGTTTCGATCGAACGCTTTGTGCAAGGCGCCCAGTCGCTAGGCGTTAGCTCCGACCTTACTACGCCGCTGTTGGCCGCGCATGAGCAGTTTGAATCGCTCGTCGCGCGGCATGCCGGCGATCGCGTCTGTTTTAACACCATGGTCTCCGCCGCCGGCAAAGGAGAGCAATGGCACGCCAAAGAGTTGCAGCACCGCCGCAACGTCTTTCGCGGAATGAGCCACATGCTGGGCGTACAAGCGGGACTGCTATTGCGCAGTTCGTTTGTGCGACGCCTGGCCAGCGATCCCGATAAGGTCGAAGCGATCTGCATCGGCGGCGTCTCCAATCTGCGTTTGCTGCGAGAAACGGAGCGGATCAACATCTATCAATCGCGCGTCTTTCGACAATTGGAAGATGGGGTCAGTTACCACTCGAACATCGAGCGAACGAACGTTTACGGCAATGAAGAGATCGACGGGTACCGTCTCTCTGACTTCTGCACTTCGCGCGACGCACAGTGCGAAATGATCCACGGCGAATCTGGTTGGATCTACGGCAACCTGCTGAACGGCGCGATCGGCGCTACCGGCGAATCGTCGCACTACTTTGGAACGCGCTACTACAACATTCCGCATCCGGCAGGTCGCGAAGGTCAATTCGCAACGCGGCTCCATATCGACCTGCCGGTGAAGGTTTACATTGCGGATGAATTCATTGAGCCGGGCTTCGCCGACGACTGGATCGCCCAGGCGTCGGCCATGGTCGGCAGTTCAGCCAGCGATCGCGCTGCGCCGCCAGGCATCGAGCGGACGTTGCCCTGCCGAATGGACTTCGAATGTCTCGGCCAAGGTCCGCCGCCGGCGATTAAAGAATTCCCCGACTACCCGGAGATGGTCCGCCACGTCGCCGACCACTCCGGATTCGATCTTAGCGACTACCAATGTTGGCGTTTACGGGTTGAGTATCCCTTGTACGGAAGCACGATTATGAGCGAGTTCGTGGAACCGCGCAGTTAACGTTCGGCAGTCCGCATAATTCGCAGTTTGCGGTTCCAATGTCACCAAAATTTAGGATCATTTCAGCAATTCCAAAACGTTTTACGTGCACTTGAGCCCCCAAACATGCCATCCCCTTTTTTACCTTTGGCTCAAGCCCCGCCGAGAACTTTTATCCTTACCGTTACTGGAGAATCTTCTATGGCGATTCAGGTCCTAGCGACTCCCCGGCGCAAACGCTTCGGCTTTACGCTGGTCGAACTATTAGTCGTGATTGCGATTATCGGCGTACTTATTGCGCTCCTTTTGCCGGCCGTCCAACAGGCCCGCGAAGCGGCTCGTCGTATGAGCTGCACCAACAACATGAAGCAGATGGGTCTGGCCCTGCACAACTATCACGATACCCATCAAGTCTTCCCGCCGGGCTTGTTGCATCCCGATTCGTCCGCCACCACTGGCGCAACTTCGTCGTGGTTTCCCTTCAGCAAATGGGCCAACGGTTACGGCTGGGGAACGTTCATTCTTCCTTTCATGGAACAGAACGGACTGCACGACGCGCTGGAATCGATTCCAGTTTGGTCGGCGCCTAACGCGCAAGTTTCGATCTCGGCTTACGAGTGCCCGTCTGATCCGAGCCCGTCGCTGAATCCTTATTACTACGACGGATTCTATTTGCCGCGCGGCGGTCTTCCGGACGACCAGCGAATGGCGAAGTCGAACTACGTCGCCAACCACGGCACCGGTCTGGCTCGTCCCACTGGCGGTTCCTATGGCAACGGCGCTTCGGCGCTGCACACCAGCTTCCGCTTCCGCGACTTTACCGACGGTACGTCGAACACGATCTACCTGTCGGAGCGAGACGGCGTTCGCAAGTCGTCGCTGACCAGCAGCAGTCCGTCTGGCGGCGCGATCTGGATCGGCGCACCGAAGATCGCCACCGGCGGATCGTTCCAACACAACCACTGCTCCTTTGCGAGTTCGGCGACGACCGCGACGACACGTCCGATCAATTTGCCGACCGGCAAATCGCTAGTGCAAGATGTCGCGAGCAGTCAACATGTCGGCGGCGTCAACGTAACCCTGGTCGACGGTTCGGTTCATTTCCTCAGCGAGAACACCAGTTGGGAAACGGTCGCCGCTTTGGCGCGACGAGCCGATGGCGAAGTGGTAGGAGAATGGTAATGCCAGCGTTGAAATACCCCACCACGTCGTCCTACTCCAAGGCGGGCGTTTGCAGCCTGGTGTTATTGGCGGCGAGCCTGGCCGGCTGCGGCCGAGATCCGTTCGCGTGCGTGCCGGTCTCGGGACAAGTGACGCTCGACGGCCAGCCGCTGGCGACCGCGCGAGTCATCTTCTCTCCGCAAGGGGACGGCAAGAGCGCGATCGTCGGGCCGATTTCGTACTGCATTACCGACGAAAACGGCAACTATCAATTGGCGACTCCGCATGGCAAGCAAGGCGCCGTCATCGGTACTCATTCGGTTTCGATTTGCGGAGAAGTCCGAGACGAGGCCAACCCCGAGTTGGTTCTCGTCAAGGAATACCTCCCCGCACGCTACTGGAGAGGTAAAGAGCTGACCTTCGACGTCCCCGACTATGGGACCGACGAGGCTCACTTCGCTTTGACCAGCGATAAGAAAAAATAGCGATTTGTTTTCGCCTGGGGCCTGAAAGATTCAGGCGACGCCGGGATCCGCTGGATGCGGATTTCACGAAAGCGAGTCGCGGTTTCGCTCTTAGGTTGGGCGGTTCGGGGCAGCCGCCCAACCTTGGACGAATCCTCTATTGGCGCGATTGCGCCCCTTCTCTCTCCGCCGCTTCGCGCACGAAAGCTAGCGCGATCCGCTTGACGGCGACTTGTCAGAACTGGGCCGCTGACCGAAACTTGTTCTACCCCACACACCACCAGCCCTTTTGGACCTTCCCCAGCATGCGCGCAGAAATCGTGGCGATCGGCGACGAACTTACCAGCGGTCAACGTCTCGATACTAACTCGCAGTGGCTTAGCCAGGAGCTAGGCAATCTCGGCATCGCCGTCGGTTTTCATACCACCGCCGCCGACGAACTCGATTCGCTGGTCGACTGCCTGAAGATCGCCGCCGACCGGGCCGACATTGTCGTCGTCAGCGGCGGTTTGGGTCCGACGGCCGACGACCTGACCCGCGAAGCCTTCTCGCTCGCCTTTGATCGCCCGCTGGAGTTGGACCCCGAAAGCCTGGCCCATATCGAGCGGCGATTTGCATCACGCGGCGTCACCATGCCAGAGCGAAACCGCGTTCAGGCGATGTTCCCGGCTGGCTGCCAGGTCGTGCCGAACCCGAACGGCACCGCTCCCGGTATTGACCTCACCTTAGAACGCAACGGCCGCACCGTTCGCCTCTTCGCCCTTCCCGGGGTGCCGATCGAACTGAAAGAGATGTGGACGCAGACGGTGAAAGGGGCGATCGGCGGAACGTCGGCGGCGCCGGCCAATTTGATTCGTCACTATGAGCTGAAGTGCTTCGGCGTCGGCGAAAGTCGACTGGAAGAGATGCTGCCCGATATGATCCGCCGCGGCCGCGAGCCGCAGGTCGGCATCACCGTTCACCAAGCGACTATTACGCTGCGCGTCACTACCAATGGCAAAGATGACGTCGAGTGCCTGGCCCAGGCGCAGCCGACGCTTGATGAGATCCGTACGATTCTGGGGCCGCTCGTCTTCGGAGAAACCGGCGACGAACTGCAAGACGCCGTCGGCCGCATGTTAACAGCCGCCGGTCAGACGGTCGCTTGCTGCGAATCGGCGACCGCCGGGTTGATCGCTTTGTCGCTCACCGAATCGCCGGCCGCTAATGCCTCTTTCGCCGGAGGACGAATCACGCCGAGTTTGCAAGCGCTTAGCGTCTACGCCGGTGAAGCGTCCGTTGGTGAGACGGCCGTTGTCGAACAGGCGGCCAGCAAAGTACGGGAAGAGTTCGGTACCGACTACGGTTTAGCAATCGGCCCAATCGACGAGAGCGGCGCCTATAGCTTCGCCGTCGCTGACGCGAAGGGTGTGGTCAGCGAATCGTCGCAAACGCTGGGACATCCCGAGATCCATCGCCCGCGAGCAGCGAAACAAGTTCTCGATCTGCTTCGCCGACGGATGATGTCATAAGCCGCAACACTAGCCCGCAGCGCAAGCGAGGGAATGCGTTCGGCTAACTGACGAATGTCGAAACCAGAGTGTCGAATGGAAGAAACTTCGTCACTCGAGCTTCGACATTCCTCATTACATGGACGCCGCATTCCCTCGCTTGCGCTGCGGGCTAGTGTTTGATTATTCCAGATTCGCCAGGATCTGCGGAACGTCGGTCACCGCGCATTCCAACTCTTCCCCAAACGTCACCGGTTGGCGGATCGCTTCGGCGAGTCGCTTCAGATAGACGCGACGGGGAATCTCTTTCGCTCCCATCCGTCCGGTATGCGGGGTCCACTGCTGAATGTCGAACAGTTGATAGCCGCGTAGATTGAGATGGGCGACCAGCGTCGCCAGCGCGACCTTTGACGCGTCGGTGACTTTGTGGAACATCGATTCGCCGGCGAACGCTCCGCCGATGCCGACGCCATAGATCCCACCGGCCAATTCTTCCCCTTGCCACACTTCGACGCTATGTGCGTGCCCCTCTTCGTACAGATTGCAGAAAGCTTTGAACATGTGGGGGGTAATCCAGGTCCCATCTCCACTTTTGCGGCGGCGCGAGCAGCCCCGCATCACTTCCGGGAAGGCGCGATCGCAGGTCGCGGTAAACTGTCCGCTCCGCATGGTTCGGGCCAAGCGATGCGAGACATGCAGTCCGTTCAGCTCGATAATTGCCCGCGGATCGAGCGAAAACCAGGTCATCGGCAGCCAATCGTCCCACATCGGCCAGGGGAAAATCCCGTGAGCGTACGCGTCTAGCAGCCGCTCGGCCGATAAATCGCCGCCGATCATGACGAGTCCTTGCTCATCAGCCGAATCGGCGGGGGGAAAAAACTTTGGCGCCATCATCCGTTCCGTGGTTTCCGCGTAGGTCTTGTTCTTTCCAAATTGTGCTGGACAATAGACTTAAGAGCAATCGGCAATCTCCGGCAAAAAACCTGTCGGCAGCCGCTTTGATGAACTTGACTCGGAATCGCCAAAAAGCATAAATTGCTCCCACTCGCCATGGAAGGCGAAGACGGCGACCGACTTACGTCGCTTTTGAGCCAGCAAGGAGCTGACTCGAAGACGAACCACAATCGCAGCCGAACTCTGAGGACTTTTTTCCTCGGACCACCGAAAGGGAATTCACCGTGACACTGGACGACTCACGCGAGCAAGTACGCCAGGCATCCGATATTGCGGATGTGCTGGGCGGTTACCTGCCGCTGACGCGCCAGGGTCGCATCTACGTCGCCCTCTGCCCGTGGCACAATGACTCTCGCCCAAGTTTGCAGGTCAACCCAGAACGCCAATCTTGGCGCTGTTGGGTCTGCGGCATCGGCGGAGACGTCTTTAGCTTCGTCATGCGTCGCGAAGGGATCGATTTCCGCGAAGCGCTCGAACTGCTGGCCGATCGCGCCAACATTTCGCTCAGCAAAGCGGCGCCGGTTCAGCCGGGATCTCCCAACGACAAGCGAACGTTGTTCGCCGCGACCGCGTGGGCGGAACGACTGTTCCAAAAATATCTCGCACATTCTCCCGATGCGGACGCCGCGCGACGTTATTTCCACGATCGCGGCATTTCGCAAGATTCGGTGAATCGCTTCCATTTGGGTTACGCCCCCGATCAATGGCAATGGCTGGTCGACCAGGCGCGCTCGACCGAGTTCTCCGCCGCCGTGCTCGAAAAAACGGGCCTGATCGGCCGCAGCAGCACCTCCGGCAAGCCGTACGATCGCTTCAAGGGACGCGTGATCTTCCCGATTCATGACGTGCAGGGACGAACGATCGGCTTTGGCGGACGCATTCTGCCGGGCAACAACGATCCGAAAGCGGCCAAGTACGTCAATTCCCCCGAAACGAAGCTCTTCTCGAAGAGCGATAACCTTTACGCCCTCGATCTGGCGCGAGACGCGATCGTCGAATCTCGTTCGGCCATCGTCGTCGAAGGCTACACCGACGTGATCGCCTTGCAGCAAGCGGGCGTTCGCAACGTCATCGCGGTCCTTGGTACGGCCCTCGGCCAACGTCACATTCATCTCCTCCGTCGCTACGCCGATCGCATCTATCTGCTGCTCGACGGGGACGAAGCGGGACAGCGCCGCACGAACGATATCCTCGAACTTTTCGTATCAGAACAAGCGGACCTGCGAATCGTTACGCTTCCCGATCAGTTGGATCCGTGCGACTTCGTCCAGCAGCGCGGCGTTGACGCGTTTCACGCCGCCTTGGACACGGCGGTCGACGCGCTGGAGCACAAATTGCGGATCACGACCGCCGGAGTCGACGTTCGCCGCGATCTGCACAAGGCGAACGAAGCGCTGGAAAGCCTGCTGTCGACGATGGCGCGAGCCCCACGACTGCAGGATGGCGCCGGCTCGGAAGTTCGCTTGCGAGAACATCAGTTTTTGAGCCGTTTGGCTCGCAAATTTGAAGTCGATGAGCAAGAGCTGCGTAAGCGACTTTCGTCGCTTCGTCGTGCGACCAACGCCGCGCCGGATCGCTCGGCCGCGCCGTCCGACGAAGATGTGAAAGTTCGGGCCGCGGAATTGGATCCGTACGACCGGAACTTGCTCGAAGTGTTGGCCTGTCAGCCTGATCTCACCTTGTTGGCGGCCGATGAAGTGGGCGTCGACGAGATGAGCAGCGAACCGGCTCGCCGGCTTTACCAGACATTTATCACTGCGTGCCAGGACGGCTCGCCGGTGGAATTCAATCAATTGCTTTCCGGAATCGAATCAGAGTCGCTCAAAGGCTTGTTGGTGGAACTCGACGAGCAAGCGGCGGCGAAGAATATCACCGATCCCGAAACGCTGCTGAAATCATTCATCGCGGATTACCAACGCCGCTTTGAAGAACGAGAGCATCGCAACAACGTTGCCGCTCTCGATGACAAAACGATGCATGGGCAGGACGAAATGGATCTCCTGCAACAAATGATCGAACGTCAACGAAGTCGACAGGGAATCGTTTCTCCCACGGACGGGTAGAACTGTCGACGCACTGCTGTTGAATCGGCGCCCGCACGCTCTTTCGACGGCTTACAACCTGATGAACTTGAAAGGCAAGGAGGCTTTTCACGTGGAATTCTGTGATCAGGATTTGATTGCGCTCATCGAGCGCGGCAAGACCCAGGGTTATCTCACCTACGACGAAGTCAACAACTACCTCCCCGACGAGGCGTCCACTCCGGAGAAGCTCGACAAGCTTCTGACCGAACTGGAACACAAGGGGATCGAGCTGGTCACGACCGCTCCGGAAGAAGAGTTTGACGACGCTCCCACCTCGCGTGCTCCGTCGGCCCAAGAATTTCGCGAAGCGCTGGAAGACGAAGAAGGAACCGATTGCTTCGTTCCCGAGGAAATCTCGAAGTCGAACGACGATCCGATCCGGATGTATCTCTCGCAGATGGCCTCGATTCCGTTGCTCTCCCGCGAGCAGGAAATCGCGTTGGCCAAGAAGATCGAAGTGACCCGCAAGCAATTCCGCCGCTCGGTCCTGGCTTGCGACTTCGCGATGCGAACGACCGTCGAGATTCTGACCAAGGTTCATCGCGGCGAACTGCCGTTCGACCGGACCATCAAGGTCTCGCTGACCGAACAGCTGACCAAAGAGCAGATCCAGGCCCGCATGCCGCACAACCTGAAGACGCTCAATCACCTGCTGGAACAAAACCAGCGCGACTTCAAGATCCTGCTCCGCAAGTCGACCTCGCGCGAAGATCGTAACGCCGCCAAGCGTCGCTTCATGCGTCGTCGTCAAAAGTGCTTGCAGCTGGTCGAAGAGATGAGCCTGCGTACGCGTCGCGTGCTGCCGGTCATGAAGCAGCTGGAAGACTTCGCGTCGCGGATGGAGCAAATCCGTCGTCGTCTCGACGTGATCGAAGATCAATCGGCCTGCAAGGACGAACGCGCCAACCTGCGACAAGAACTGCGCGACCTGATGATCCTGACGCTGGAAAGCCCGCGCGGTCTGCGTCAACGCTGCGAACGTTATCGTCGCCAGTTTGACGAATACGAAAAGGTGAAGCGCGAACTGTCGAGCGGCAACTTGCGTCTGGTCGTCTCGATCGCCAAGAAATATCGCAATCGCGGTCTGAGCTTCCTCGACCTGATTCAGGAAGGAAACACCGGCCTGATGCGTGCGGTCGACAAGTACGAATATCGCCGCGGTTTCAAGTTCTCGACCTACGCGACGTGGTGGATTCGCCAGGCGATCACCCGCGCAATCGCCGATCAGGCTCGCACCATTCGCATCCCGGTCCACATGATCGACGTCCTGTCGAAACTGCGAAACGTCCAGAAGCGTCTGCTGCAAGAGCTCCGTCGCGAACCGACCATGGACGAAATCGCGCGTCGCGCCGAGATCGACATCGAAGAAGTTCGCCGCGTGATGGACATCGGCCGCCAACCGGTCAGCCTTGATCGTCCGATCGGCGAGAGCGAAGACAGTAGCTTCGGCGAGTTCATCGAAGATAGCCACGAAGAAACGCCGATCCGCAGCGCCACCAACCAGATTCTCCGTGACCGAATTCAAGGACTTTTGAAAACCTTGACCTATCGCGAACGAGAAATCATCAAACTTCGCTACGGTCTGGGGGACGGCTATACCTACACCCTCGAAGAAGTGGGCCGCATTTTCAAAGTGACCCGCGAACGCGTTCGCCAAATCGAGGCCAAAGCGGTTCGCAAGCTGCAACACCCGGTTCGCAGCCAGCAGCTGGAAGGCTTTTTGGCCGGCGCCGCCGCCGACTAATTCGCGGAGTCTCCCCCCGCTGGAAACCGAAAACTACGAATTGCCGCCTGGTTCGCCGGGCGGCCTTTTTCATGCGCTCTGGTATTCGGACTTCGGGGGGAATGTTAACATTAGTGAAGTGATTTCATTTCCCGAGAGAGGTTTCCGTCGATGACGGCAGGTAAAGAGTTTGGCGAAACGCTGGCGCGACTCCATCGCATTCACCAGCAACTCTCGGAACTCCGTACGCGACTCGCGCGGGGACCGGCGAGAGTCTCGATGTCCCGCCAAAAGCTGGCGGCGATCGAAGCCAATTTGGCGGCGACCAAAGACGCGACTCAAAAGACCAAAATGACGGCCGATCGCAAACAGCTGCAGCTGAAAGAAAGCGAAGCGAAGATCGTCAACACGCAAGGGAAGTTGAACGCGGCCAAGACGAACGAAGAGTACCAGATTCTCAAAGATCAGATTGCGGCGGCCGAGATGGCCAACAGCGTCTTGGCGGATGAGATCTTGGAAGCGCTCGAGAAGATCGACCAGCTCAACACGCAAGCCGAAAGCGAAAAGCTGAACATCGCTGCCGCCGAAGCGGAACTGAAGAAAGTTCAGGACGCCGCCGACGCCGAACGGGAAGTGCTGGAAGGTGAAGTCGCAGTCGCTCAAGCCGAACTCGCCGAAGTCGAGAAGAAGCTGCCGGCTGACGTTCGCGCCGACTACCAACGTTTGACCAAGGCCCGTGGCGAAGACGCCCTGGCGATGGTCGACGGCGAAGAATGCGGTCAGTGTTACGTCTCGATGCGACCCCAGGCGTATCAAGACTTGCTCATGGGGCGGATCGTCTACTGCTCCTCTTGTGGAGCCATGCTCTACCTTAAGCCTGGAGAATAGGGCCCTTTCGGTAGCGAATGCCCTAAACTGGGCTTCCCAGCGATATCGTGAAGCTCTCTTTACACTTCACGCTGGACTACCGATAATGGGGAAAACTTGAATCGATCGGCGACCATCCTTCCTGGAGGGTCGCATTTTTTTTTCAGCTGCGGGAGAGTTCCAATGTCGAGCATGGCAGATCGCAATCCGATGTCGAGAAAAGGCTTTGAAAAGCTCAAGGCGGATCTCGAACATCTCGAAACGGTCGAGATGCCTCGCATCACCGAAAAAGTCGCCGCCGCGCGTGAAGAAGGCGACCTCAAAGAAAACGCCGAGTATCACGGCGCTCGCGAATCGCAAGGAATGATCCAAGCGAAGATCAACGCGATCAAGTCGAAACTCTCCCGCGCCTACATCATCGATCCTGCGTCGATTGATCAAACGACCGTCGGCTTTTTCGCCACGATCACGGTCGAAGATCTCGATCTCGATGAAGAAGAGACCTACACCTTGGTCGGCAACGGCGAAGAGGACTTCATGAACAACAAGATCCTCATCGACAGCCCGATGGCCCAAAGCCTGCTTGGTCACAAAGTGGGCGATGTCGTCGAGATTCAAGCTCCCAAGGGCGCGTACGAATTGAAGATCCTGAAGATCGAATACAACTTCGACTAACGCCTTTCGCGCTAGAGTTCGAACCACGAGCGCCGCTTGGATCTCCAAGCGGCGTTTTTTCGTAAATTTGCGATTCGCCGCGGGCACGGGTATTCTGGAAGCGCCTCTTCTCCCTTCCTCAAGCCCGCCGAGTTCCTGCCATGTCGCGCCTTCTGCTCGCTCTACTCGTGTCGTCGACCTGTTTGATCACTTCGCTCCGCGCTGAAGAGCCGCCGCTACGTCCGAAACCGATCCCGCGCGTGCAGATCATTCCCCTTCCGTACGATCAAGCGTCGGTCCAGGTTGCGGGTCGTGAGATCACCCGCTTCCACTTCGGCCGCGATCTGCATCGTCCGTTTCTCTATCCGGTGATCAGCCCGGCAGGCAATCGGTTGACCCGGATGGGACATCCGCACGATCCTAACGGCCACAGCCACCACAACTCGATCTGGATCTCGCATCATGACGTGAGCGGCGTCGACTTTTGGGGAGACGCCGGTAAAGGACGGATCCAATGCATGAAAATCAACAGATATGAAGATGGAGACGATCACGCGACGATCGAAATCGTCGCCAACTGGATCGACTCATCCAACGGCGCTACGCTGCTGACTGAAACCCGCACGATGACCTTCTATCCGCTTGAAGAGAACGAGTGGCTCCTTGATTTGAAAAGCGTGCTGACCGCTCAGCAGCCCGAAGTGACGCTCGGCGACACGCCGTTCGGTCTGGTCGGCGTACGAATGGCGAAGACGATCGGCGTGAAAGATGGCGGCGGACGCATCCTCAACTCAGCCGGCGAACGCGACGAAAAAGAAGCGTTCCGAAAACGCGCAAACTGGGTCGACTATAGTGGCGCAGCAGCGCGCGATGAGTTGGCCGGCATCACGTTGATGAGCGCCGCCGACAACGCCGACCCGACCGCACCGTTTCATGTGCGTGATGATGGATGGATGGGCGCGTGCTTTTCGCACGAGCGGCCGCAGACCCTGAAGAAAGGCGAAAGCGTGACCGCGCGATACGGCATCTACATCCATAAAGACGTCCTCTCCCAAACGGAGATCGCGGCCCAATATGACAAATTCGGAAAAATCGCACCTCGGTCCGCTTCAACCGCTCCCCAATAAAGTGCTATGATTTGAGAATTGTCGGAAAGATTTCGTCCCTTCTGACGAACTGATCGATAGTCCAATCCGCCCCCCCACAAAACAAAGACTTCAGGGAGAAGCAACATGGCGACAGGAAACGCACCTCAAAAAAGCGGCGGTAGCGCCGTACCGAAAGTATTGCTCGGCTGCTTGGTGGCCATCATTCTGATGGTCGTCATCGCCTGCGGCGTTGGCTACTACATCATGTCGAACATCAAGTCGCTCGGGGTTGGGCTGTTCGCCAGCGTCGTCACGCAGGCCATCGACGAGTCGGAACTGCCGGAAGACCAGAAGATCGGCATGAAGGAGCAGATCGACCGGATCGCGTCGGGCTACAAGTCGGGCGAAATCAGCGACGAACAGCTCGGCAAGATCTTCGAGAACATCGGCGAATCGCCGGTCATCTCGGCGATTCCGGTGATCGTCGTCGAATCGACCTACCTGAAGAACTCGGGGCTGTCGGAAGAAGAAAAGGCGGACGCCAAGAAGCAGCTCGACCGCGCCGCCCATGGTTTGTTTGACAAGACGATCACCATGGACAACCTCGATCCGGCCATGGAAAAGATCGCCGAACGGGGCCCGGAAGGAAACTGGGAAATCAAATCGAACGTCTCCGACGATGAGCTGAAAGAGTTCGTTGCCGAAACCAAGAAGATCTGCGACGAACATGGCATCCCGGATGAAGAATTCCAGGTCGACATCGTCGCCGAACTGAAGAAATCGATCGACGACGCGTTGGCCCAGTAGTCGCCGCCAACGTCAAATCGACAGAATGACGAAGGGGAGCCGAATTTCGGCTCCCCTTTTCTCGTTAACCGCTTTCCAGCACGGCGGCGATCTTCTCTTGCAGGTCGGTTAGCTCAACGTCGGCGACCAGCACCTTCTTTTGCCGGCTCGTTTGCCCAGAGATAATTTCGAGCTGCGACTTGCGTAGCTTCAGCTTTTTGGCGAGCAGTTCGACGATCGCCTTGTTCGCTTTTCCATCTTCCGGAGCGGCGGTGACCGAAACCTTCAGCGCCCCCTCCTGCTCTCCCCGCAGTTCATTCTTTTTGGCGCCAGGGAGCGCACGAACCGGCAAGATGACGCCGCTGGCATGCGGCTGCAAGTCGATCACCGTTTAGATTCCTTCGAAGAGAGACGATCCGACGCGAACCATCGTGGCGCCTTCTTCGATCGCCGCTTCAAAATCGCCGCTCATTCCCATCGAAAGTTCGTCGAGACGCACGTTCTCTGGGGCGTCGATCGCCAACTTGTCGCGTAGTTCGCGGAGCGCCGCGAAATTCCGTCGGGCGACGTCGACGCCTCCCTCGAGCGCCGCCATGCCCATCAGCCCACGGATCGAGAGATGCGGCAGTTTCGCCGCCGCTTCCAGCACCTGCGCCGCTTCGTCTGGAGCGATCCCATGTTTGGCGGCGTCGCCAGAGATGTTGATTTCGAGCAAGGTCTGCAGCGGGCGCTCGGGCGCTGCGGCGTCGAGCGCTTCCAACAGACGCAAACTGTCGCCCGAATGGAGCAGCGATGTGACCGCGGCGGTCCGTTTCGCCTTGTTGGTTTGCAGATGGCCGATCATGTGCCAGCGCACCACGCGATCGGCGAACTGCTCGGCCCGCTGCCAAAGTTGCTGCGGCCGGCTCTCTCCTAGATCGTGGCAGTCCAGATCGAGCAGCGCTTCGACCGTTTCGACGTCGACGTACTTGGTGACGGCGATCAGGCGAACGTCGCTCTCCGATCGACCGGCGCGATCGGCGGCGTCGGCGATGCGTCCCCGAACCTCCGCCAGATTTTCCGCCAAGCGCTTTTGCTGAGCCGTTTGCATGACGGGTCTCGCACTACTCCGTATCGGCGTGCTCAATTTCCAACATGCGGTTGATCCCGTCCTCGCCGTCGTAACGAGCGATGACGCATTCCGACGTCAGATTGACCCCCATGACCGTTCGGTTCGCCTTTTCGGTAAACGAGCGATAAAGCATCCAGTTCTGGTCGTTCAGCTGGAACCGATATCCAACCGCCGTTTCCCGCGATTGAATCTCCAGGTTCTCGGCGACGGTCAACTGCCGCCAGGTGTAATGCTTCATCCGCCGGCCACGCTTCAGATCGAACAAGAGCGGCGCGTAGAGGTTCTTCGCTTGCGAGCGAATTTGCAGGATCGGTTGTCCTTCTTCTCGCTCAAAGCGGCCGCGGCTGGTGTCGATTCGCCATTCTGGTAGCGCGAGCGGCAGGACGCGGCTCCAACCCTTTCCTTTTTTCAGCTCCATCTCGCACGTTTCGTCCGCGACGGTCGTTTCGACTGCGCCGGCGAGCGGGAGCGGAAGTTCGTAGGCGATATCGCCAGACTGGTCTTTCAGCATCACCGCGTCGGCGATGATCAGGAATTGATCTTCGCGAGCCAGGAAAAACGCCCGTTGCAGGCGATGACCGCCGGTCAGGTCGACTTCCAGTTCGAGGTAATCGCCATCTTCATCGGCGAGCCAACCAACTTGCTGCCACTCGTCTTTGCAAGCGAGCTCCTGACCGTCGAGCGAGATCCGCGGCTTCCAAAGTCCGGCGGCCAGAATCTCCCCTTCCGACTCGAGCTCAATCTTCACGTCGTCGCCGGAGTAATCAATCGCCAGGCGGGGAGAACGCTGCGACCAATCAGTCCGCAGGATCGCCAATTGAGCCCATTCCGATTCGTACGACGACTCGTCGAGCGACCACTCCGAGACGTTTTCCTTGGTCGTCTTACCGGGAAGCGCAAACTCGGCGATTTGCAGATCTTCGGCGTCGTCCGCCAACAGCAGCGCCGTTTGGAACAGATGTTTGGCGTAACGGCTGCCGATGCCGCTTGAGAGGACCTGGCTACCGTCGCCGCGAGTAACGCGAATCGCCTGACGGACGGCCCACGAGTATTGCGAGATCGCATCTTTGTGGAACTTCGCTTCCTTCAGCTCTTTTCCGAGGACCAGAGAGCGGGTCCAACAGGCGAGCAGCCCCCGCAGGCTCGGCAGATTCTCGACCGACGGCATCCCTTGGCCGTCGAGCAGATTGTCGATGCCGTCGCTGATCACCGCCGCGGCTGGCTTGGCCAGTTCGGCGCACGCTTGGATTTCCGGGAATTGATACGCCAGGGTCAGCGGCAGTTCGCCGGCGAGAAATTGTTCCGGCACATGGTCTTCAAAATTGGCGGCGAGCGCGTCTTGAGCCGTTTGATAGAGGAAGCTCAAGAGGCTCCACCAGGTTGATTCGCTCAGCTTGCCGGTCAGCTTCGGCAATGCGTGTCCCCACGCGATCATTTCGATCGCCAGGTTCCGCTCGGCGGCTCGCTTGCCGGCGATTGAGAGCCACTCGTCGGCAGTCGCTTGCCAATCGCATTTGACCGATTTGCCGCGAGCGACTTTGCTGAGCGATTCGATCCAATCAAAGGTCCGCGCATCGATCGATTCGTCCGGCAAGTAAGCCCACGCGAGCGGCGATTCTTTCTTGCCGCTGACCAACTCTTGCAGCGGCGTCGGCAGCTTTCGCTCGGTCAGATATTCGCCCCAGCTTTTCCAGTCGTCGAGCTTACAGCGGCGGCGAAATTTCGACGCGCAGACAGCCCACTTTTTGCTCTCGGCAACCGATTCTTCCGTGGCGACGCCCATCGAATGGGTCGAGGCGGTTGACTGAATCATTTTTTCTTAACGTCTTTCGTACCGGGAAACGAAATAATGCTCGACGTAGACCAAAACGCGGAACCGCACTATCTTAACAGTGTGCCAATTGATTGCCTTCCCCCTTCAGCTCAGAAAATGGGGCTCCACCATGCGTACCAGCCAAATTGCGGCGACTTGCATCCTCTTTTGCGGCCTCGTTTCGGTCGTTTGGGCCCAAAAAGACGCCTCCGACGCCAAGGAGCAGCCCCCCGAGAAATCAGAGGTCCGCAAACTCTCGGACCAGCATCCGATCTGGTTTGACCGGGGACGAAAAATGGTGATCGCCGACGGCGAAATCTGCCTGCGGAAAGGGACGCTGGAGATGTTCGCCTGTCTGCAGGGAACCAAAGAGCACGAATCGATCGTATCGGTCCCGATCAAGGCGATGATGTTGCATGCCGGGCTGATCGCGATCGGCGCCCAACAAGGGACGCCGGTGAAATTCTCGCCGGAATTCAAGCCTGCGAGCGGCGAAGAAATCGCCATCTACGTCCAGTGGAAAGACGACAAAGGGAAGACGCAAATCGCCAACGCCAAGGATTGGGTTCGCAAGACAGGAACGAAGGATACCCTCGACACGAACTGGGTGTTCGCCGGCAGTTATTTCTGGAACGACGAACGGAACGGCGAAAAGGTCTACACTGCCGAATCGGGCGACCTGGTCTGCGTCAGCAACTTTCCGACGGCGACTCTCGACTTGCCGATCGAAAGCAGCCAGGAAAACGCCAACCTGAGCTACGAAGCGTTCACCGACCGCATCCCGCCGGAAGGAACCAAGGTCCGACTCTTCTTCGTCCCGAAGTTCAAGAAGGAAGAAGCCAAACCGGCGATCGACGAAAAGAATCCGCAGCCGATCGAAAAGCCGGAACCGATGCCGAAGGAAGAGGTGAAGGAAGAACCGAAGTCGGAAACGAAAGAAGAGCCGAAGACCGAGACCGAAGTACCGGCAGCCGAAACAAGCGAAGCGGAAAAGCCGGCAGAGAAGGAAGTAGCGACCGAGTAACGTCCCAGTTACACGGTTAGCCGTGGTAGCTCTTGCTACCAGGGCGGCGCAGCCGCAGGAAGCATCAATTGGCGGCGCATGGCAAAGAATAGTACTGCAATCTCAAACGGTAAATTTCCGCCGCTATTGAGGTCGGGTCGGATTGATGCTTCCTGCCGACTTCGTCGTCCCAGGTAGCGGAGCTACCTGGGCTAACCGATTTCTAAACGTTCACGCCCAAGATGCTGGCGAAGATCCAGGTCACTACGCCGAGCAGCATCAAGAATACGCTGGCGGTGGCGATGGCGCCGAAGATCATCGCAGCGCGAGTTCTGCCCCGTCCGCGGTTGTCCATCGCGCCAACTTGCATCGCCTTCAAATCGCTGCGCCCCATCAGCCAGGCCGGCCCGCCGAACAACAGCCCCAAAAAGGGCTGAACGAGCAGGAGCAGCACGCGGTCGTCGGGGAAGAAGAAGGCCAGGACCAAGGGAGTGATCGCCACGACGACGCCGACCAGGCCGAGCACCAGCAAAAAGCCGCCGCGATGACCGACCGTCGTTTCAAAGTCGCCGGTCCGATAGGTTTCGCCAGCTGCGAATTGTTGTTCGCTCGCCGGCTCGGGATCGTGGCGTTCGGCAAACGGGTTGGCCTCCCCTTCGCCCAGTTCCGGGCGAGCGATATCGCTGAGTCGCAGCGGCCGATTGTCTTTTGCCATCCCGTTCGCCTAACTCGAAAAAGGCCGCCCGCTTTTAGCGAACGCGGCAATGGTTGAGCATTTCTTCCGCGGTGCAGACGTAGCTGGTGTAAAACGGTCCGAATTCGGCGTAGCGGGCGCTCGCTTCATCAAACCGCATCTTGTAGACGATCTCTTTCAGGTATTCGGGATTGCGGGCCCACAGGGTCACGCCCCATTCCCAATCGTCGAGTCCGACGCTGACCGTGATCAACTGCGACACCCGCCCGGCGAACTGCATGCCGCTTTGCGCATGTTCAGCCATCAGCGCGTTCCGTTCGCTGAACGGGAGCGTGAACCAGTTCTCGCCGACCTTGCGCTTTTTGTTCATCGGATAGAAGCAGGTCGCCGGCCACTGAGGAAACTCCGGCGTCAGCCGCTGCTTCCGCATCATCGGCTCGCGCTGACGATAGGCGTTGACCTTCGCTTCGTACGCTTCGCTGCCGGCGACTTCGCCGTCGCGCACCAGACGTTCGCCATACTGCTCGACCGACGGAACGTATTCCGAGACTTCCGACAGCGAGATGAACGAGTAAGTCGCTTGAATCGCCGGACCGAGGGTCGACGCCAGAATCGACTGATGGATCGAGTCGACCTTGAGCGGATCAGGATCCATGATCATCACGCCGAAGTCAGCCTTGTGTCCGCTGACGATCGAAGTCTGCAGTCGCTCGACGGCGCCTTCCTCGGGATTGAGGATCTGCATCAGTTCGGCTCGTCCCGCTTCCATTTCGTCAAAGTCGAACGCCCCTAACAGGGCCCGATCGAACGAGTAGAAGAAGTGAGCGCAATGCCAACCTTCGGTCGGAATAATCGACGGCGGGGGGGGAGGCGTTTGACCAGGGCGACCGTGACTCATGCGAAAACAGCTTTGCTAGATGACAGGATGCAGTCCAAAACGACATCCCCAATCGTAGCAAATCGCCCAACTCTCCAGAAGTAGATGCCTGCTTTCGGGCAAACTTGGCCTTACGGCAGGTCGTGAAGAATTGAACACGGAAGCCACAGCTGACGACACGGAAAGCCACGGTAAGAAAGTAGGGATTTGAATCTTGAAAAGGGGGTGAAACGAATGGCAATCTCCCACGCTTACGAATCGATCCCTTTTTTCTGCCTTACGGTGAAAATCCGTGATTTATCCGTGGCATCCGTGTTCTATTCTTCTATTCGCCAGAAAGGCCATCCAGGTCGCGGGCTAATCGCTCGACGACGTCTCGCGTCATCCGCAGCGGCGTTGATTGCCGCGGTTGTTTCGGAGCGGCCGCATAGCGGTGCAAATCGAAGCCGTCGGGCTTGGCCCAACCTTCGTAGTAGCTGCGGTCTTCCTCCGATTGGTGCGGCTTGTCGGAACGCAGCAAGATCGAATCTTCTTCGGTCTCGATCACTTCGAGCGGCTCGAGCAGATAATTGACGCGGCTCTTCAGCTTGCCGGCCAGGCGTTGGCCTGCATCGCCGCCGACGTCCCAGTTTTTGTTGGGGGCGTAGTGGGCGCCGCTGGCCGAAACGCCGACCGCTTCGACCGAGGCGTCTTTCAAGCGGAGCTTGCCGCCGGGGAGCGAAATGTCGAGATCGCGAGGTTTTGTTCCGTGCGCGTCGAGTTGTTTTTGAATGGATTGCGACATGATGGTTTTGCCCTCTGGGTCGTGCGTGGCGGTTAGCCTTCCGCCGCGACCACTTTCTCATCCGTTTTCTTGATCTCGTGATTCGTTCCGTCGAACGAGACAATGGTCACATGATCGTCCAAGACGGTCTCGATATGGACCGGCCGACGCCACAGGGCGTACAGATTCTTGAGCGTGTCATGTGCGTAATTGAGCTTCAGCTCCACTCCGTTGAAACGATGCTGAAGGTAAAGTTCGCTTCGGTTCTTATAGTTTCCATCCTTTACGTAGATTTCGGGCCGCCCCATGTTGGTCAAGCTGAAGAGCAGTTGCTGCTTCACCTTTGGAAACTCGCGGCTTTCAATTTCGTAATAGTCGGCGTGCTTGTTGTAGCCGAACTGGAACAGCTTGTTCTGCCGACAGAAGTCGAGCGTCAGGAACTCGTCAATAAAGGTCAGGTCGTTATGGATCCGGCGGACCTCGAAGATTTTTTGACGTCCCAGGCCCAGTTGTTTGTCCCAGTCGGCTCGCTCCCGCATGTCGTCGCAGTCGTCGTACTCGGGACCAAAGCAGCCGCGGTTCCAGCGATCTTCGACGTCGCGGAGGAGTTCCAGCCCCAATTTGTACGGATTCAGTCGTGACGGGCTGGTCGCAAGCGTGCCCGAGGTATGGTCGGCGTAGCTGATCACCTCCGACGCGTTCAGGCCGTGCCGCGTCATGATGGTCGAGTGCCAGTAGGTGGCCCAACCTTCGTTCATGATCTTGGTCTGCCCTTGCGGGGCAAAGTAGTACGCTTCGTCCCGAATGATCGAGAGGACGTCGAGTTGCCATTGGCTGAGCGGCGCATATTGCAGCAGAAACAGCATGACGTCCTTCATCGGCTCGGCGGGCGCATGGATCGCTTTGGTCTCGCGCATCGCCGGCAGATCGTCTCCGCCGCGCGGCGCGGGATTGATGAACGAATCCATGTACCCTTTGGCCGGTAGTCGCCGCGACTGGGGAAGCTCAGCTTCGCCCGCGTCGGTCGGCGACTTGAATTGACTTGATTCGTCGGGCGCGTACCGACGGATGAACGGCGAGTGGATGTCGATCAGGTCCTCAATGCTGAGGCAGTTGTCGATGAAGTTCTCGACCTCTTCGACCCCAAATCGATCCATGTAGCGACGAATCCGGTTGCCGTGATTCGCCATGTTGTCGATCATCTTGCGATTGGTCTGGCTGAACCAATAGTTGCACTTGAAGAAGTCGCAGTGCCCATAGACGTGGGCCATCACCAGCTTGTGGTCGGAAAACTCGTTGCTCGACAACAAGTAGGCGTAGCAGGGATCGTTATTGATCACCAGCTCGTAGATCTTCTGCAAGCCGTAGTGGTAGCCGCGCGACAGCTTTTCGTACTCCATCCCGAACCGCCAGTGCGGATAGCGAGTCGGGAAGCCGCCGTAAGCGGCGATCGCGTTCAACTGGTCGACGTTGACCAGCTCAAAAATCGTCGGGAAAAAGTCGAGCCCATACCCGGCGGCATATTCTTCCATCTGCAGCTGGACGTCGACCAGCTCCGCGGGAAGATTCGCAAAGGTCCGATTGGTAATGGGCATGATCCGTCTTTCTCCCAACGATTTTTCGCCGGCGACTGCGGTCAATTAGGCCGCAGGCCAGAGATCCAATACTTGAAAGCGACTGTCGGCCAGCTTGGAGATCACGTCCCACAAGCGGGGAAAATCGCGGCACATTTTTTCTCGCGCGGCCCGAATCGCATCCGTCGGCGAGTTGGACTGCACGATGACCGAGGTGTGACCGACGCTCACCTGGTATTTGTGACGTTCTGCATGGGTATCCATCATTGGTTCCTTATTGAGTTAACGAACTACTTCCCCTTTCCCAAGAATGTCTTGATCGACTCGTAGATCGCAGCGCGATCTTCGATCTCGGAAAGGATCAAGTTCTCGTGACCGCGGCCGAAGTGACCGGCGAGCGAACGAATGTATTCGCCGCTGCCGTAAGGGCTCTCGACTTGGCCATAACAAAACAGGTTGCAGATGGGTAAAAACTTCTCTTCCAGCATTCGCATGCAACGCTGGTTATCTTCGCCCCAGTTGTCTCCATCGGAGAACTGGAAGCAGTAGATGTTCCACTGACTCGCCGGGAAGTCGCGATCGATGATCTCGGCCGCCGTTTTGTAAGCGGTGCTGATCCGCGTCCCGCCGCTTTCCCGCGTGTGATAAAAAGTCTCTTCGTCCACTTCCTTGGCCGCCGCGTCATGAATCACGTAGCGACGTTCGACGTCGCTGTACTGGCTCTTTAACCAAGTGTCGATCCAGAACGCTTCGGTTCGCACGATTTGCTTTTGCTCGTCGGTCATCGAACCGGAGACGTCCATCATGTAGATGATCGCCGCGTTCGCTTCCGGCTGCTCGATCGTCGACCAGGCGCGATAGCGAGTATCCTCCCGGATCGGAATGATGACCGGCTTGTCGGGCGAGTACCCGCCGGAAGCGATTTGCCGGCGAAGCGCTTTGACGAACGTCCGGCGGAAGTGGCGGAGCGATTCAGGACCGCTGCTGCGGATGCTGTCGTAGCGATGCCGCTCTTGCTTCAGATTGGCGTCCCCTTTGGGCTGGATCTTCGGCAGCTCCAGCTCGTCGCCGAGCATCGCCGCGAGTTCATCGAGCGATACTTCGACTTCCAGAAGGTGACGCCCTGGTTCCGAGCCGGCTTCGCCGGCGCCGTCGCCATCTTGACCGCGACCGACCGGATCGCCGACCTTCCCCTCCCCTTGCCCGACGCCTCCTTCATTTTTGCCGTAGCGAAAATGGGGAACGTCGAGCTGCGGTACGGGGATGCTGACGAGATCCTTCCCCTTGCGGCCGATCATCTCGCCATGCGTCACGTACTTCCGGAGGTTGCTGCGAATACGTCCTCGCACAATCTCCTTGAAACGAGACGCATCACGGTCAATCTTTAACGACACGTTCAGGGCTCCTTCTCGTCAGCAGTCTTGCCGACGAATCTAAACAAGCGGATTCTTTCGCACCCAGCCGCAGTAGAACGTTAGTTCTTGACGTCTCCTCGGGCAAAGATGCTGGCGACGAAGTTCAACACGTCGGTCGCACTTTCGTCGTCGTAGCCGTAATCGCGAATCAGCCGACCTTTCACCACGTCAATCTTCTCTTGCGTATCTTGGTCGATCACGTTCGAGACGAGACTAGTGAGTTTGATCGAGTCCTTCTGATCCTCGAACAGTTTCAATTGCAACGCTTTGTACAAGCGTTCGTTGGTTTTGTAGTCGAACTTCTTGCCGTCGATCGAGAGAGCGCCGATGTAGTTCATGATTTCGCGGCGGAAGTCGTCTTTGCGACTATCCGGAATGTCGATCTTTTCTTCGATCGACCGCATCAAGCGTTCGTCAGGCTCTTCGTATTGACCGGTAAACTTGTTCTTGACCTTTTCCCGCTGCGTGTACGCCTTGACGTTGTCAATGTAATTGGCGCACAAACGCTGCATCGCGTCTTCGTCGGCGGCGATGGCACGCTGAACTTCGTTCTTCACGATGTTCTCGTACTCTTCCTTCACCACTTCTAACAGTTCGCGATAGTGGTCACGCTGCTCTTCGCTCGTAATCAGGGAGTGATTCTTCAGCCCTGTCTCGAGTTCGTTGAGCACCATGAACGGGTTAATCGAAGTGGCGTCAGGATGAGCCACCAAGGCGTTGGAGATCTTGTCCTGGACGTACCGTGGCGAAATGCCAAGCATCCCTTCCCGCTTCGTCTGGGTCTTCAGCTCTTTGACGTTCTCTTCGGTGAAGCCTGGCAAAGTCTTGCCGTCATACAGCTTCAGCTTTTGCATGAGCGTCAAGTTGGCGTTTTTCGGCTCTTCCAGCCGAGTCAAAATCGCCCACATTGCCGCCATCTCAATGGTGTGCGGTGCGATATGCTTCCCTTTGACTCGTTCGCTGTTGTAGTCCTTCTCGTAGATCTTGATCTCGTCCGACAATCGCGTGACGTACGGAACGTCGATCTTGACCGTACGATCGCGGAGCGCTTCCATGAACTCGTTATTCTGCAAGCGGCGATATTCCGGCTCGTTCGTATGACCGAGAATCACTTCGTCGATGTCGGTCTGGGCGAATTTCTTCGGCTTGACCTTATGTTCCTGGCTCGCGCCGAGCAGGTCGTACAGGAACGCCACATCGAGCTTCAAGACTTCGATAAACTCCACGATGCCGCGGTTGGCGACGTTGAATTCACCGTCAAAGTTGAAGGCCCGGGGATCGCTGTCGGTACCGTACTCAGCGATCTTGCGATAGTTGATGTCGCCGGTCAGTTCGGTCGAGTCCTGGTTCTTTTCGTCCTTCGGCTGGAAGGTGCCGATGCCGACCCGGTCCTGCTCACTGAGCAAGATCCGGCGTACCCGGACGTCTTTAACGACGCTTCCCCAGTCGCCACCTTTCTGGTGGAGCGCTTCGTTGAACATGAAGCGGCAGAACGGGCACAAGTCGCCCGTGATCTTGACCGGGTAGCGGAGGTGCGGCGCGTCCGTGTTAAAACGCGCCGCGACTTCCGCTCGATGAGCGTCAGGAATCAGGTGAAGCGGCTCTTCGTTCATTGGGCACCAATGAACGTTGTCGTCCCCAGGCACGACCCAGCCGAGCGAATAAAGGGCGCCATCGTCTTGCGCCGAGTAGCGTTCGAGCCCTTTCTTCAGAAGCCGCGCCATCGTGCTTTTGCTGCTGCCGACTGGTCCGTGCAACAAGAGAACGCGTTTTTCGATGCCGTAGCCGTTGGCCGCACTCTTCAGTGCGTTGACCAATTGGATCTGCGCGTCTCGCAGGCCGAAGATCGCGTCGCGACCGCCGTCGACCGGATCATCAAAGAACTTGTAATGCGTGCGGAGTTCCCGTGACTCCTCGTACTGTTCGACGCCATAACCCATGATCATGTCGTAGCAGCGTTGGAACGCGTTGCGGACGATCAGCGGGTTTTCCGCGACCAGGTCGAGGTATTCCAGAAAGCTTCCCTGCCAGTTCTTTTTGCGGAACTGTTCTAGATTCTGTCGCTCGGTAAGCAGAGCGACGATGTCTGAGCCCTTCGCCATCCGAATATCACCCTCCTTCTCCCACGGCAGCCAAGCTGCTTACTTTCGCCGAAACGAAAAATGCGTCGATCGGCGCATGAGCCGACTGGGGCGGAGAATTTTTGATGCGACGTCGACTTGCGCCTACGTCTAATGCGATGAACCAGGGAGGCGGTCGTACCACGACCCGCTCGCTTTCCCGCTACGACCTTTTCCTTCTGCGCACGCGCATGCACGTTCCCAATGGAGAGCATGAACCACACGGCGCGCAGAGATTTAAAAAGATCGCGACGAAAGAAGCGAAGGTTAATCGAGGAACGAAAACCTCGTTATGCAGGCGCATTTACCACCACGAGCCTGATAACGTTTAACCCTCACTTGCAAGTATCGGTCGACTCCCGATACGTAGCAATAGAAAGTTTTTGCGGTTTGCGTCGACCGGCCGCATTGTGAAAAATGGAACGAATTGGAAAGCCGTTGAATCACAATGGTTTTCGTACATTTCAAGAATCGAAAACCACCCCTGCAAATTTTTTAAAATCTCAAGAAATGAGCAGGAGTTTTCGCGTGAGACTGTTTCCAGCTCGGCGTAGATTGCCAGATCGGCGCGAAAATACGCAGGAATAAGGACTTCCTGCGAGCCTATTTCAGCAGTCTTTCGACGCTTTCGAGCAGCCGGTCCATCGGGAACGGCTTGCGGATGTAGTCGTCGACCCCCAGCATTTCGGCGTAGGCCTTGTGCCGGCTCCCCTCGTTAGCGGTCACCATAATGACCCGAATTGGGACAGGACGCGTTTGGCGCAGCTTCTCGAGCACCAGGAATCCGCTCCGCTTCGGCATCATCATGTCGAGGATCACCAGATCGGGATCTTCGCGTTCGACCAGCGCCAGACCTTGATTTCCGTCGCGAGCGACGATGGTCTCGTATCCGCGCGATTCAAGAGCGTAACGGAGGGTCTCGACGATTTCGGCGTCATCGTCGACCAACAGAATTCGCTTCCTGTCCGTTTCTTTGGTCGTGTCTTCGCTCATGCGGTATATCGCCCTACGTCCGGTGGGTTGCCGATGCAAGCAGCTGGTGCGTAATTCTCCAGTACTACCTGATTTACGTCCCAGATGCAACATCCCCACGCTTCTCTAGAATTGCTTCCCGGCGACCGAAGCCTACTGTTATAGACATCGAATTCGCCCCCAAAATGCGAACTGACCATCGCCCATTGTGACGACATTTTCCCTTGCACCCCGAGGCTCCGCTTCCCCGTGACTCCGGAAAAAACGAGAAAAACCGTCCCCCCGTCTGGCTCACAAGATCTCGTACCCGCGCCTGACCTCCCGTATCGCCCCCAAGACCCGCAAAGCTACCATCCGGGAATTGGCCTGATTGGCTGCGGCGGAATCACCAAGGACCACCTGACCGCCTACAAAGCGGCCGGCTATCGTGTTGTCGCATTCTGCGATGTGAATCTCGAAAATGCGGAGCGGCGCCGCGCTGAATTCTATCCCGACGCCGCCGTCTTTCAAAACGCCGCCGACCTGCTGGCTCGCGACGACGTCGAAGTGGTCGACATTGCAACGCACCCCGCGGTCCGCCCTCCGCTGATCGAAGCGGCCCTCTTGGCCGGCAAGCATGTGCTGAGTCAAAAGCCGTTCGTGCTCGATCTCGACGTCGGCGAACGCCTGGTCGCGCTGTCGGAGAGCTGCGATCGCAAGTTGGCGGTCAATCAAAACGGACGCTGGGCGCCCCATTTCAGTTATGCCCGCGAAGCGGTTCGTCGTGGGCTGCTGGGTGACGTCAACGGCGTTCACATGTCGATCGAATGGGACCATCGCTGGACCGAGGGGACTCCGTTCGCCGAGATCAAGCATTTGATCCTCTACGACTACGCGATCCACTGGTTCGACATGATCCATTGCCTCCTCCGCAATCAAACGCCGCTGCGGGTCTTCGCTTCGACCACCCGAACCAAGACGCAGACGATGATGCCGCCGCTCGGCGCCCAAGTGGCGTTCGAATTTGAGCACGCCCAGGCGTCCCTCTCCTTCGACGCCGCAACGATTTACGGCCGTCAGGATCGCACCTATATCGCCGGCGACCAGGGAAGCGTTTACAGCATCGGGCCGAACGAAAAAGAGCAACAGCTGACGCTCTACACGGCGGACGGCGTCAGTCAGCCCGATCTGGTCGGCAGCTGGTTCCCCGACGGCTTTCATGGGTCGATGGGGGAACTGCTCTGTGCGATTGAAGAAAATCGGCGGCCGAGTCACTCGGCCGCCGACAATCTGTTCAGTCTGTCGCTCTGCTTCGCCGCGATCCATAGCACCGAGACCCATCAAACGGTCGTTCCCGGCGCGATCCGGCGATTGCCGATCGACAAAAAGTAGCGATCCGTTACAGGCCTTCCTCACGCTTGAGCTGGAAGGCGATGTAGTGGATGCCTGATTCGTCGTTGATCCAGATGCCGCCGCTCGGCGCCATGTACTTCGAGATGACCGAAAACGGCGGGAGCGGATTCGCTTCCATTTGCGCTTTCAAGTTCCCAAGGAACTGGTTCTCTTCGGCGCGACTGCCGAGAAACTCCTTGGTCGAATCGGCTTCGGCCAGTTCGTACCACATCCGCAGCGTCTGTTCCGGCTTGTAGAAGCTGATCGCGCTGATCGAGCGTTCGCCTGCCTGACGCTGCAGCTTGCTTAGCATCAGCTTGTAGCTCAAATCGTCGGACAAACGGCGATCGCCGGTCGCTTGCGTGCGGATCGCCTGTTCGATCAGGCCGGGGCGATCGGCGACGAAGATATACTCGCCCATGACGCCGAAGGTCGGCTCCGGACGCATCCGCCGAGCTCGCTCGATGCGGCGGCGACGGACTTCGTCCATGTCATCCGGCAGCGGACGATCGGGCGGAATGAAGGTCCAGTAGGTCGCCGTGCCGATTTCGTGACGTTCGATCGTCAGCCCCAGATCCCCTTCAAAGAAGTTGGTGACGATCGTTTCCATCGTCTGGCGAGCCGCGCCCGCGTCGCGAACTTTCGCCGCCAACAGCGTTCCTTGGCTGTTGATGCGAGCCGGGGGCTCGTACCACTGCACCAGGGTGAAGCGACCATCCAGGTTGTCGATGATGTCGGCTTTGAAGTCGATCTTCAGCCGGTTATTGATCCGGCGATCGATATCTTCGGCCAGTTTCCCTTCGCCGCGGATGCTGTCATAGAGCGTTTCGAGGGCGTTGTACGTCTTCTCCACGTCCCAGTTGACGGTCATGTAAGTGGTGACGTCGGCCGGAACCCACATCTCCGGCTTCGTCTCGGCATTCTGCGGCGCGATCATCGCCAGCACGCCGGTTCGCGGACGTTCGAGCATCACATGCAGATGTGAGATCGCGTCGAAGTCTTCGGTCGCCATGATGTGGCTGCCGCCGACCGCCTTCACGCCGTCGAGTCCCAGCACCGGCAAAAAGGCGAGCAAGTAGCCTGACCCGGCGCCGCCGGCCGAGATCTCTCGGACCGCTTCGATCGGATCGGCGTACCAGAACAATTGCGGCGGCTCGTCTTTCGTCCCCCGCGAGTTCGACATGATGGTGACGAACTTTTGGCTTTGCGAGAGCGGATTCTCACGGAGGCCATCCCAGTTCTCGATCACATCTTCCAGCGCCTCGGTCCGGTTCGACAACAGGAGCGTCTCATCTTGTTCGCAGTAAACCAGCGGTCCGCGGCGTCCGTTGATGATGTTCAGCTTCGTTTCTTTGTAGGTCTCCGATTCGAGGGTCGCTCCGTCGCCGGTTGCGAGTTCCTCCAGAGTCTCCATCGCCTTGCGAGCAGTCGCCGGGTTGTCCCCCAGGTCGATAAACATCACAAAGGCCAGCGGTCCGCTTTCCTGCGGCACCAGGGAAAAGGCGATTTCCCCTTGGGGGATCGAGAGGACCTCGTCCAGGCTGATTCCGACCTGATCTTCGACCTGAGCGACCGAATCGTTGATCGCCAGCCAGACGCCGGCGACGAACGGCTGCATCTGGGGGTCGTTCATCATCTTGCCGATCGAGGTCTGGCCGAACTTCTCTTTGACCTCGTTGACATTGGTCAGCCGAGCGTAAATGACCGTATTGTCAGGCAAAATGTCGGATGCGGCGGGACGAGCCGCCTGAAGCGACGCTGCACCGGCAAAAAACCAGCCGGCGAGCACGAGCGAGGTAGCGAGAATAGGACGCATGTCAGAACGCCTTCTTGCGAATAATGGAGGATAATGGCCGAAACCGGACCACTTCTTTTGGGTTACGTAAGCAATTACTTCGCGGGTTGTGGAAAAGTTTCGAAGGTTACTGATGCGAGAATCTCCGGACGGCGCCGGTTTTGGGGGTCGCAAAGGAGATTTCGGCGCCAGCGAAATGCCGTGACCGACGGGGGCTAGCTGGTCGATGATCAGAAAACGCCCCGGTCCGCCGCCGATTCCAGCCCCTTCGGGCGCGGAAAAACATTGTCAGGCAGGCCGGTTTTCGCGACAATGATAGCGATGTGCTGCGCGGTTCATCTTTTGGAGTTTGCCGAAATGCGGTGGAATATTTTGACGGCTGCGCTTCCGACTGCCGCTGTGCTGTCGCTGGCCGGTCTGGTTCATGGCCAAACGCTGTCGCAAGCGCAGAGCAATTTCGGGAACAGCAACAGCAATATCGGCAACTCGATTACGCCGTCGGCCTCGGCGTTTTCTAACGCGACGCAGGTCACTCCCCAGTCGCTGACCAGCGGCTCCTCGAGTTCGAGCGGAACGAGCGCCAGCGGCAGTTCGACCGGTACGGGCAGTTCCGGTACCGGGCAGATCAACTCCGCCGCTCAGCAGATGCAGCAAAACAACGCGATCAACCCGTTCGGCTCGTCAGCGACCGGTTCGACGTCATCCAGCAACCGCAACTCGGCGATGAGCCAGTTCGCCCGCGGCATGAGCGCTATGTTCGGCAACCAGGGATTTGGCCAGAACATGGGGAACTCCTCCGAACAGAAGCAAATCCCCACCAAGATGGTCGTGAAGTTCAATCACCCGACCATCAATTCCGCCGTCGTCGGCCGTTCGCTCCGTCGCTCTCTTCCTTGGCCTAACGTATCGGTTGCGATGGAGGGTTCTGTGGCCACGTTGACTGGTACGGTTGAATCTGAGGACCTGAAAACTGTGGCGGAACGGTTTGTGAAGATGGAGCCAGGGGTTGTGGAGGTAAAGAATGACCTCCAGGTTGCTCCACAGCCGCTTCCGCAGTAGGCCGACGCCCGGTCGCCAGATATTCGCTGAATTGGGCCGAGTTGTGGAAGTCCGGGCGATAGTTCCGGATGTTCACGCCGGCGTGCATGCCGCCGGCCCCTTCTCGTTGCCACGACTGGTACGTCTGCACATTCGCCGTTCGCGGTTGCTGTTGTTGCTGCTGCGGATCAACGTATTGCGAGGCGCCTTGTTGATAGAAGGTCCTCGGCTGATAACGTCCCGGCGTCTGATTTGGAGACGCCGCCGGCGAATTCTGTTGGGGAACTTGATTGCGGAGGATGCCGCTGTCATTCTGCAACATCAAACGTTGCTCCAACGTTGACGGGACCGGAATCGTCGTCGTACGTAGGTGTTCGCGATTCAGCGTCGGCTGCGGGGCCATTTGTTGCGTCGGCTGCTGCATCTGCGGCATGTACGAAACCGGCTGCGTGTCGTAGTTGATCACCACCGGCCCCTGGGGAACCTGTTCAGCCGGCGGCAACGTTTCTTCCGGCCGCACATGACCAAGCAACATCGTTCGGCTTTGTTCGCCGGAGACGAGCGCGCCTTCCTTGGCTTGGAAGAATGGCGCCAACGTAATGCAGCGCTGCTCGCCGCCAACCGCATCCCACGGAATCCAGAAGCTGTAAGAGTGCCCGATCTTCGACGCGCTGTAGTGATTCTGCAGATCGCATTCTTCGAAGACGTACTTGCGATCCGGTTTGCCGCTACGACGGCTTTCGTTGGCGTCGTCATCGAAGGCGTAAACGGTCAATGTGCCGCGTACGCGTACCGGCTTGTTCGTGGCGTCGTAAAAATAAACGCGACCGCCGAAACCGCGTGTGGCGCGTCCACCTGAGGGGACCATCACCTGGTCCTTCCAAATGGCGACCAGCTTCGCCGGTTCGCCGTACTCGTCTTCCTCTTTGTCCTGCCAAGGCATGCGCGGGGCCTTACGGGTAATCGTATTGCACCCAACGCCAATCGCCAGAATCAAAAACCCAATGATCGCGCCGCGTGTTGAAGCCTGGAACATCCTTGTCCCTTTCCGTCTTAGTCGTTGTTTCTACGTGGATTCTACGTCGCGAACAAACTATCTGCCGGTCGCAGGTAAGCGAATCATCTGCGGTCCTTGCGGATACGCCGCGCCGTTATAGGCGGCGGGCGCCACTCCGAACTCATTGGCCGGCTGCAACGACGCTGGCGTCAACTGCGGCGGCGCGGCCGTCGGATCGACCGAATTGTTGTAGACCGCCGGTTGCATGTTCGGCGGGATCATCACCCCCGAGCCGGTCGGCTGCATCATCGGCGACGGAATCATCTCCGCCCCGGGCATCCTCGGCGTATTCAAGGGAGCTTCGCCGGTGGGATTCGAGTCCGGATGGATTTCCATGACATCCCCTTCCGGAATCGAGTGGTCGACGCCATACAAAGCTTCGGCGCCGTATATGTCTGCGACGTCGGCCAGGCACCAGCTCATCCGACCCATCTCTTGTTCGCGAACGCGTTCCACGTCCTGATCCGAGTCGACGACCGTCGGCGTCAGGATGATCATCAGTTCGCTACGATCGCCGTCAAAGCTGTCGTAGCGGAACAACGTTCCCAGCAGCGGAATATCCCCCAAGATCGGCACGCGACGCGAAACGACGGTGGTACGCTTTTGGATGAGCCCCCCCAAGACGATCGTCTGGCCCGATCGAGCGCTGACGGTCGTCGTCGCCGTCTGGGTGTCGATTCGCGGAGCGCGAATGACGTCGCCGTTCTGGTTAATCGAGATCGGAATCCCGTCCGCTTCATTCCCCACCTCCGAACGTTCGGCCTGAACGTACATCACGACCATGCCGTCGGGACTGATGCGGGGAATGACATTCAAGATAACGCCGGTGTTTTCGAGCGTAATTGAGTTGACGGTACCTTGGTTGGTCACCTGGGTATCGGTGATGTACGGGACGCGTTGACCGACCTGGATGAACGCCGGCTGATTGTCCATCGTCATCACGTGCGGGCGAGCGAGCACTTCCAGCCGCTGGTCCTGTTGCAACGCGCGGATCAGGACGTTGACCGATTCGCTGGCGGCCGAGAAGACGAAACCGCCGTAGCCAAGCCCCGAATTCGTCCGGCTGAGCCCCAAGTCCGAGATCCCTTGCGAACCGACCTGGTTGGCGGTCAACAAGCTGGCGGTCGTCGCCGCGTTGCCCAAGCCCACGGTGGGGTTATTGAAGTCAAAACCAGGGCTGAAGTTGCCGTTGGAAACCGTGCTACGGTCAAACAGGAGCGAATCCTGCAGACCAAACTCAAAACCCAGCTCTTCGATCTTGCCCAACTGGACGTCGGCGATCAGCACTTGAATCGAAACCATCGGCGGACGAGCGTCGAGCTCTTCCACGATCTTGACGATTTCTTTGAAGTACCGCGGCGTCGCGGTGATGATCAAGCTGTTGCTGAACGTTTCGGGCACCACGATCACTTCGCGAGCGACCTGCTGGAACGAGCTGGTCAGCGTCGGATCGATTTGCTGCAACTGGCTTTCAGTCTGCAGAAGATCGGTCAGCGAAGCCGCGACCAATTCGGCGTTTGAGTTCTTCAAGCGAACAACCAGCATCTGACGCTGTTGGACGTCGTCCTGGTCCAAGCGAAGCAGGATCGCTTCAACGATCGCCAGTTCGGCGGCCGAACCGGACGCGATGATGCTGTTGGTACGAGCGTCAACCGAGAAGCGAATCGGAATCAGCGATCCTTCGCCGCCGGCGCCGACGTTGACCGGCAATTGGGTTTGATTGTTGGCCTGCGTGCCGACGCCGAACAGCGTTTCGAGCATCGTCGCCAACTGCGTCGCATCGCCGTTGACGATGGTGAAGACCTTGATCTGCGATTCGGCCGACGGTTGCGAATCCAATCGCTGGATGAGGGCGCCGATCAGATCCATGCTTTCCCGCGGGGCTCGCACGACGAGAGCGTTCGAGCGGGTATCGGCGGTAATCTGCGCTTCAGTCAGGATCCCTGACTTCAGCAACTGACCGTCGCGCGAGTCGAGCGTCATGAAGGAAAGCATCGCAGCGCGAACTTGGGCCGCGGTGGCGTTTCCTTGCTGTTGGTTGCCGGTTCCGGCCGCCGGAGTTCCGGAGATCGCCGACTGCAGCACCGCCGCCAAATCTTCGGCGAGTGAATTACGAAGTTCAAAGACCTTCAGCTCCAGCGTCGATTCCGCCGCCGGGACGTCAATCTGGCGAATCAGGTATTCGACTTCCGCCATGTCGCGGGGGCTGGCCTGCACGATCAACGCATTGCTGCGATAGTCGGCCGTCGAACGAACGCGCGGGTTCAGGTTGACCGGATCGGCGTAAAACTCGGTGACGCGGGTTTGGGCGTCGGCCGACGAGATGTACTTCAACTGGAAGACCTTCAGCAGACGATCCGGCGTAGTCGGCTGATCAAGCTTGGCGATCAGTTCGAGGATGCCGTCGACGCTTTGCTGGCGACCGATCAACAGAATCGCGTTCGGGCGCCCCAGCGGCGTGATGCTGACCTGGCCATAGCGAGTTTGCAGCAAATCTTCGTAGAGCTGCTGGATGGTCGCGGCGACCGCTTCGCTGTTGGCATGCAGCAGTTCACGAACTTCGATGACCGGTTGGGTCTCGGCGCTCAAGCGTTCGATGTCGTTGATGATGCGGGTAATCCGCTCGACGTCGCGACGGTGACCTTTCACCACGATCACGTCCAGCCCTTCCAGAAATTCAATCTGAACTGGGCCAATCAAACCGGCGTCATCGTCCGGACCGAGAGTCACTTCCTCGCCAACGACCGGCTCCATCGGCTGATCGGCGGGCTGCGCGTCGGCGGCTGGTTGAGCGTCATCGGCGGCGTCCGCATTTTGCTGGTCGCCTGGCTGGAAGATCATCGCCGCCATGTCGCCGCTCCAGCGCAACTGCTGCTTGCCGGCGACTTTCTTCAGCGCTTCGAAAATTTCCTTCTTCGTCGTAGCCGCTTCGGTTTCGGTCAGCGGAGCGAGCGCTTCGGCGACGTCTTCTCGTTTGGCGTTGCGGAGCGACACCAGGTCGGTGCGGTATTGATCATTGCGAGCAGGAGCGTCGATCGCACCAACCACCTGCGACCAGGCTTTGACGCCCGCTTCGTCGCCGCGGAGGACCACGACGTTGTCTTTACGGTAGATCTGCATGGCGATCTTCTTGTCGCCGTTGGTCGGCAGCGTCAACGTGGCGATCGCCCCTTCGGCCGTCGTGGCGACCGGCGGGCGTTCTCCCAGCAACTGTGCTGTGCGGGTTTCCAATTGACGCCAATCGGCTTGATTCAGCTTGACTTCGACTTCGACCTGGCCGTTGCCAAGCGAGCGGGTCACTTGCTGCGGAGCCTTCGTTACGGCAGGAGTCGCCATGCGAACCGCCGCGGGCTTGGCGCCTGGCTCGCGGAGATAGCCGGAACGCTTCAGGAAAGTCTCGACTTGCGTCTGCACTTCCGGCGTCGCGGCAACGACCAGCATGCCGCCGCTAGCGTCGGCAGTGAATGTGGCCCCTTGCTCCTGGGCGTAGAGCTGTCGGAAGACTTCAAGCAGGTTACCGAGTCGTTCCGGCTCGACTGAATAGCTGCGAATTTCACGCGAGCTGGCAGTCGCAGGAACCTGGGCGTTTGCGGGATTAGCCGCGCACGAAACCCAGGTCGCAATGAGCAGTGCGACGACGAGAGGTAGTCTCTGCCCCGAAATGCAATGAAGCATCAGTAAACCCTTCTTCGGATGTGACGCCCAATGGACGAATCGACCGCGCACTTTTACTACTTGGATTGATCGGAACACGAGGAGGAATCCCTACAAGCATTCCCGCTGGTATTAGCGCCACATCTTGACTTCGAATGTCAAGATATAACACATGGGCAAGCCAAGTAGCGCCATCGCAGTCGCGCCAGCGCTAGCACTGCATGCACCAACAAAGAAAGCACGCCCCATCGGGTGGCGTGCTTCAAGGCATTTTCCAGAATGGAAAGTCGCAAAATTAGAGATCGCCGGAACCACGAGCTTCGCTCAGCGGCTGGCCGATTCGCAGCTGCACCGTCTCGCCGCCGATTTCGATTTCGACGTTTTTATCGCCGACCGACACGATCTTTCCTTTGAGCTGACCAATCTCGAAGGTCTCGCCTGGCTTCAGGCGGAGCATCTTATTCTTGGTCCGCAGACTAACCCACGCTTCGGGCTGTTCGCCCGAGATGATCGTCGCCGTCAAGAAGGCGTGCTGGGCGTCGTCGAACGACGGCTTCGATTCCGGCTTGGTCTCCGGCGGCTTCGGCTCAATGACTGCAATGGTGAATTCCTTCGTGTCCATCACGGTCGGCTGACGATCGTCATGCACCATCACGTTGAACTTGAACTCACCGAGCGCCCCTGGCTTCCAGCTCAACGTTCCTCGTTCGCTCAATTGCAAACCTTCCGGCGCACCTTCTCCCAACTGGAAGGAGAGCTTATCCTTCTTGTCCGGATCTTCCGCTTTGACCGAGTAGCTGAAGGTCTTTCCCATTTCGGCCGTGTGCTTGGTGGTCGAGACGAGCTTCGGCGGCTTGTTGCCGGGACGGAAGAAGTCGCGAGCCAGGATCGCCTTTTGGTAATCCGCTAGCTTGCCGTGCGAGAGGGACTCGTGCCGCTGCTTCTTCGGGTCGACCACGTCGGCGACTTGCTTGATGCCGACCGCTTCGACCGTCAAAGCGACTTCCAGGTCTTCCGAGTCCTGCATCGGGCGGAGGACGATCGACTTGATCTTGTGCAGCACATCGAACGAGTAAAACTCGTAGCAGAACTGCGTCACCCGCGCCAGCGGCGCCTTCGCGCGAATGCTGAACGCGTACTCGGCATGCATGCCGACTTTCTTCCCGCTGAGCGGCTTGATCACCACATCTTCAAAACCGGCTTCTCCGACCTTCTCGTGGAGCCAGTTGGAATAAACCGACTGCGCGGTCCGGTAATCTTCCGGCAGGCAATGTTCCTGGTAGATCGCCAACCGCTGGGCGGCGAAGATCGCCTGGATCTCGGTAAACTCTTCCCGGTCGATCTGCTGCTTGAGCGATTCGAGCTGCTTGGCCCGTTGATCGTAGGCCGACGCGTACCGGCTATAGCCGAAGTAGAGAACTCCCAGCACGACCAGCATGCCGACGACGCCGACGAGGACTTTTTCACGTTTGCTCATGACTTGGCCTCCTCCTGCGCCGCTTGCGGAGCTTCGGCGTCTTCCGACGGCTCGGTATGAACCGGCTCGGTCTTATTCGATTCGTCTTTCGCCGGCGTTTCGGTCGGAGGCGCCGCTTCGACCGGCTGCTTCGCTTCCGGCTCGTCGGTAAAGGGATTGGTCGCCGATTTGGCGACGGTGATCCGTTCTTGGAAATTCCACGCGTACCCCGAAACTTCCGACTGCTTACTGCCGAGATTGCTGACGTGGTGCGTTTCGTCTCGCAGGGCGCTTTCGAGCTTTTTGATGCCGCTTTCGTCGCCGACGTAGCCGTCGAGCGTGATCACGCCCCCTTCGACCTGCGACGCATCCATCTGCAGACGCGAAAGAATGGTCGCTTCGGCCGGCGGCAATTTGCTCGCCATCCAGTAAGCCTGATCGAGCCACTGCACGTTGGAATCGAGCCAACGGTCGATCTTCTCGACGTCGTTCTGCTGCAGGACCGCTTCTTTGTTGGAAGCCTTGAGCCCGGCCAGCTTCTCCTGCGCTTCTTTGATCTGCGTGTCGAGCGAACCGAGTCGCATCCAGATCGCCCCAGCGACCAACAGCGCGATCACCGCCGCCGCCGTCCCGTAGGTGACGTACATGCGCCGCTTGCTCGGAGGCGCCGGACGCTTCCGCGGATTGCGCAGGTCGAGCGAGTGGAGCGATGGCGCCGCTTGATCGGCGAGCAAGCCGAGCAAACCCGCGTAACGTCCGCGATGGACCAGCTTGTCGGCGCCGGCGTATTTCACCGCCGGGCTGGCGAACGGATCGTACAGTTCCGCCGGCAGACCCAACGTCGCGGCCAGGCTCGCCTTCATCGGCGAAAGTTCTTCCTGGCCGAGCAGGATGATCTTCTCGACGCTATGCGCGCCCAGTTGATTGCGGGCGGCGATCAGGGTGCGTCGCGCTTCCAGTTGCAGCGCCTTTTGTCGCTCTTCGCTCCCTTCTTCGCCGGGCAAGCGGGTCGAACGAGAGAAAACGACCGCGCCGTCGGCGATGACGGTCAGTTCGATATCGTCCGAACTTGATTCGACCACCATCGCGACCGAGGAAGCATGTTGCGGATCGCGGGCCATCAGCGACGCGGCGGCCAGCGGACGAACGCCCACTTGCTCAACGGTCAGCGAGGCGCCGGAGCAAGGAGTTTCAATTCCCTTCAGCCCTTTGCCCGAGATGCCGGCCGCGAGCACGGTCGATTGACCGACTGCGTTCTGTTCGATCGGGGTGAAGTCCAACAGCCAATCGTCGGTCAGCGCCGTGAATTCGCGCAGGGCCGCGAAGCGGACCATATCGGGCAGTTCTTCTTCCGGCGCCGGCGGCAACGTCAACACGTGCAGTTCGACGGCGCTGCGCGACAAGGTCACGCTGACCGGTCCGGCGGCGATATTTCGATCGGCCAGCGCCGTGCGGATCGAATCCGCCAGATCGCTAGTCCGCGGGGCGGCGAACGCAGCGTCAACCGTCACGCCGCCCGATCGTGGGCGCGCGACGACGACGCGAATCTCGCTGCCGTCCCATTCAATTCCAATCATCTTCGCCATAAGGCGTACGCTCCGAGTTAGTTGGCGGCGCCGGAAAAACCGAGCCCGATACCCAGCACTTCCAGGGGATGGCCGCGCCCGAGATGGCTGATATCTCTCCACAATAATAGGCGCGGCTGGGGCTGAGTAGCGTCAATTACGGCCTCATGCCGGCTAAATGCGAGTCCACCTTCGTAATAACCGACAATCTGAGCGCGGTGGACGTCCCCTCCGGCGTTGATCAGCGGCAACAGCGTCTTCATTTCGTCGAGCGTGACCAGCCCTTCCACCCAGATCCAGGTTTCGTAGGCCCTCAGGGGGTTATCCTCGTCCGCATTCGGCAGCCGATTCTCGATGATCGCCGCGGCCGCTTCCTCGGTCATGCCGGGAATGGCGACCAGGATCTCGCGCGGCGCCTGATTGATGTTGATGCGGCCCGGAATAATTGGCGACTCGTTGACCGTCAATAGTTCCATGAAGTCGGGCATCCACTCCGCCGCATTCAGCTGCGTGAACGGCGACTTCATCAGTTGCGTTTGCCCGCCGCCACCGCTGCTATTGCCTCCGCTCTGCGAGTTGCCGCCGCTTTGCTGCGAAACGTTGACCACCGCGTCGATCAAGTCGAGCGCGCTCGAAAAGGTCGCCTTCGGTTGCTGGCTGAAGTTGAACTTGGCCGAGGTGACGTAATTCTGATTCGTGTTGTTCGTCGAAGCGGATCCGGCGCCATACATGCGATAAGCGACGATGAAGTCGGCCCACTCCTGCGGCAGAACTTCCTGCAGTCGACCGTAGAGCGCTTCGACGTCTTCATCGTTGATGAAGATCTTTTCGGTCCCGTCGTCGCCGTAGTTCTTTTCCATCCCGTACAAAGTCAGGTACGACGACCAGCCCCGTTCCGGAACCTCGTCGAGCATCTGTTGATCCGTCCGATCGTCGGTCGTCGAAACAGCTTGCTCCTGCGGATCGATCACGCCGTTCCGGTTTTCGTCGCGGCCGAACAATAGCTGCGGCGTGACGCCGCGAACCAGCAGCAATTCCTCGACCGTTTCCAGCGGCCCGTTCTTGGGCGCGTAGGGAGGATCAAGCCCGGAGTAATAGTCGATCTCGGCGCCAAATTCGCGCGGCTCGTCGTCCTCGTCCAGGTAGTCGAGAATCGAGTCGGCGATCTCTTCGGTCATGCCGGGCAAGCCCATCAGCAGTTGGCGCCCGGTGCTGCCGGAAGTGAGCGATTCGTCGCTCGCCAAACCGCTGAGGGTCGACGAACTCGAGCCTGATAAAGCCGACATCGCGGCCGCGGCGCTCGCATCGGACGATCCTGCCGAACCCGAAGATCCGCTCGCGCCGCTCAATCCTGCGGAACTGGCGGCAGCCGAAGCCGTACTCGATTGTTCGTCCAACATCAACAACGCATTCAGGTTGAGCCGGGCCGATTCGTCTTCCAAGCCGTAGCGAATTCCGTTCAGGTATCCATCAACGTCGACCAGCGGGGCCAGGATCGTAAATCGCCCACGCTGTCGCTCATCCTCTTCGTCGTCAACGATCAACTGACCTTGGAACATCGCGGGGTTGTCGTAAATTCCCCCCTGCTCCGTGATGAAATCAGGCTCTTGCGCCAGGTAAGCTTCCAGGAACGATTCGCCTGACTCGGCGAACGCGCGGGCTTGAATCTGCCGGCCGGTTAGCTGAACGGCGTGGGTTTCGGTCTGCATCAACTCGGTGAACGCATACGCGCCGAGCGACAGCATCATGATCACGACCAGCACCACAATCAGCACGGCGCCTTCGCGGTTCGTCGAACGGCTCATAGTGCGGACTCCGTGCTGGAGCCAGATTCGGTCGTCTCTTCCTCTTCCGCCAGCGGATCAATCGGCACAGCGATCGGAATGCGAACCAACCGGCGATAGACCATGTCCCCTTCGGCGACGCCAACCACAAACGGTTCGTCGCTTTGATTGGCGCTCGATCGATCGTCGGCGGAGCGAATCGCCAGGACGATGTCGACCGCCAGCGGCAAGCCGTCCATCGCCGCCGAGTCCCATTCTTCGTACCACTCATAGCCGTCGAAGTAGCGGAAGTTCAGATAGCAAACTTCCGGCGCGACGATCTCGCCGCTCGCGTCCAACTGCCGCGTATCGCCGTTCTCGAGCGCCCATTGCGTGACTGAACGATCAAGTACGCGACGAACGAGGCCAGTCTGCTCAGCCGTCCGATCGGCCGGATCGCCGACGACGCCTTGATAAGCGGTACCGGGGACGAGCAGGTAATACGTGACCGTCTTCACGTCGCTCGGCTTGTCGGCCAGGGCCAACGAGCGAAAGCCGACGTATTCCGGATCGTATTCGTCAACCCGCGGCAAGCGGCTCATGTCGAACTGAAGCTCGGTCGCGTTTCCATACAGTCCGATCTGCATCGCCGGCGAAGTCGAGGCGGCGAGATCGGTCGTATTCGACGCGGCGTCCGCTTCGCTCGCCAGGTCGGCTCCACCGCTTAGTCCAGCGCCGCTGGCGGCGTCGGTAAGCGAACTCGCGGCGCTCGACGCTTGATCGGCTGCGAGCGCTTCAACCGACGAAAAGTCGATATCGTTTTTCCAGATGCAATTCCGCAGATCGTCTTCCATCAACTTCATGACGGCGCGACCGAGCTGCGCTTCTTCGACGTCGCTCCGCCCGATGTCGACGCTTTTCGAGTACATATGAATCGCCGCGCTGACCGCCGCCATCAAAACGACGGCGATCGCCGAAGCGACGATCAATTCCAACAGCGACAAACCACGACGGCTGTGACGAGGCGAACTCATAGGGCGCCTCCCGTCGTTCCGCTGCTACTGCTGCTTGAATTCGGATCGCTCGACTCCGGCATCTCCAGCAATTCCGCTTCCGGATCCGGGATCCAGCGAACCAGCTGAAACTGATCGGCATCGGCCAGCGAAATGGCGTTGATCCGGCGAACCGTCACGCGGACGGCGAGCAGTCCTTCCATCGTCGCCGGCTGCGAGTCGATCGAGTAGACCCACTCGGCCATCCGGTTCGGCAGGATGACGCTCGAGTCGGTCAGCATGTCGATAGGGATCTCATTGACCGGATCGGGCAAACGAACGCCGACGATAATCTCGTCCATGATCGTCTGACAAAGCATCTGCGATTCGGTCAGCCCCTCCGCTTCGCGAGCGGCGCGGAAGCCGATGCTGATCAATTGGCCCAGCACCGCGAGCGAACCGGCGAGGATCGCGAAGGCCAAAACGACTTCGATGAGGGAGAAGCCGCGCGACGTGCGTTTGGCCGGTAATAGCCCGAAGCGCGACCGAGGCGCATGCGATCGGCAATTCGAACCAGCGGTGAGCGAAAGCGCGCATTTCCCTCGCTTGCGCTTCGGGCTACTATTTGGAGATTGGTTTTGACGAAGAGACGCGATCACTGCGAAAGGTCCTCCGTCGATTGGTATTCGCCGATCTTGGCGATTCCGGTCAGCCCGCGGAGTTTGACCATCGTCATGCCGCCATCTTCCGACTTCATCACCACCGCCGCGTCGGAGGTCGTACCGTCGGGATAGAAGAGAATCGGCCGTGAGTATCCAGCTTGGCCGTCCGCGATTTGCCCGTCGGTCGTTTCGTAAGAGCGCATGTCGACGTCGACCTGCTCTCCCATGAAGGTGACCCCTTCGGCCAACGTCCCTTGGCGGGTCGTCGCTTCGACCGATTGCTCGATCAAGCCGTTGCCGATGACCCGTTCTCCTTCGCCAACGATGTTATTCTCTTGCGTATCGCTGGCGCGGAGCCAAGGCTCGACCTGGTAGTTGCCGGTATCGGTTTGGAAGCGGAACATGCGGACGCGTCCCGATTCCATCGCTTCGACGCGCGCCTTGGCGAACTCAGCGCAGATGGTGTCGGCGGCGTTTTTCAGCCGCGAACCGCGTAGCGGCGCCAAGATGCTCGGCGCCGCCAATGACAACAAAATCACCAGCAACGTCAGCACGACGAGCAATTCCAGCAGCGAGAAGCCGCCGAGTCTTCGAATTGTCGCGCTCCGTTGCATGCTTGATTACGATTCTTTCGTCGGAACGTCGTCGTCGGTTCCTTCGACGCCGTCCGGGCCGGCCGAAAAGACGCGCGGCATTCCGTTGACCACTTCGTACTTGAACTGGTTACCCCAAGCGTCTTCCGGCAACGCCTTTTCCAGGTAAGGACCTTTCCACTTGGTCGAGCCGGCCGGAGCGCTCACCAGGTCTTGGAGAGCTTGCGGCGGTTGGCCGACGTTCAGCATGTACTGCTTGCAGGCCTGGTTCAGCATTTCGACCTGAACCTTCACGCTGTCTCCCTTCGCCTGATCATAGGCGCGGAAGATCGCGACGCCGGCGAACGAAGCGAGGATCACGAGGATCACGAGCACCAGCAACACTTCGAGCAACGTAAAACCGCGGCGTCGACGACGATTGCGCTGTTGGGACATTTCTAAAGTCACTCCTAACCTGAAAAACGAAATGGGGCCTTACAAACTGCTGCTCATGCGGAAGATGGGCAGCAAGAGGGCGATGACGACGACAAGCACCACGCCTGCCATCACCAACAGCATCATTGGTTCTAACATCCGAACGGTCAGATCGAGTCGGCGCGAAGTTCGTTTTTCCAGACCATCGGCGATTTCGACCAGCACCGTATCGAGCGAGTTCGACTCTTCCGCCACGCTGATCATTTCAACCACGTTGCGGGGGAAGTAGCCGGACGACGAGAGCGGAGTCGCCAGCGATTCGCCGGCGCTGATGTTTTCAGAAGCGTCTTCGATCGCTTTCGCCAGAATCACGTTTCCGGCGGCGTCACGACTGATTTCGAGCGAACGCAAAATCGGCACGCCGTTTTTAAGCATCGTGCCGAGCACGCGGCAAAACCGCGCCACCGCCAGCGATAGGAAGATCGGTCCCATCAGCGGAATCTTGATCTTGATCCAGTCCCAGCGACGACGCCCCGATTCGGTTTGCAGTTGATGGCTGAGGAAGAAACCCAGCCCAACGATGCCGATCAAAATCGGCAAGCCAAAACTTTTGACCGATGTGCTGAACCAAAGGAGCCAGTCGGTGATCGCCGGCAATTGTCCTCGTTCTCGCAAGCGGCCGAACAACTCGTCAAACTGCGGCACAAAGACCAGCAGCAAGAAGCCGAGGACGCAGGAGCCGACGACGCCCAAGAAGACCGGATAGGCCAAGGCGCTCATCGTGCGCCCCTTCAGGTCTTCCTGGTCTTCGGTGAACCGGGCGACGCGATCGAGCGCGTCTTCGAGAAAACCACCTTCGGCGCCGGCGCGGACCATGTTGACCGCCATCTCGCTGAACGCCTTCGGATGGCGACGCATCGCTTCGTCGAGCGCGGCGCCTTCTTCAACCCGGCTGACGATGTCGTCCAAAACTTCCTGCATCGCAACGTTCGACGCTTGTTCGCGGAGCACTTTCAGCGAGCGCATCAAAGGAACGCCGCTGCGGATCAAGGACGAAAGCTGAGCGTAGAAGATCGCCGCTTGCTGAGCGCTCACGCGCTTGCCGCCAATACGAAACGCACTTCCCTTCGTTTCGGCCTTTACCTCGATCGGAAAGAGGGACTTGCCGGAGAGGAGCGCGATCACGTCTCGCTCGGTCGCTGCCGACAGCACGCCGTTGACCTTGCGGCCGGTCGAATCTCGGGCGATATAGCTGTAATCGGGCATCGGCGACTAAGAGCGTGGAGTGTGTACGAAAGGAATGAAAAACTAGTGTGGGGCGTCTTAGACGTCTCCCTTGGTGACTCGCAAGATTTCTTCGACCGACGTTTCGCCGGAGAGAGCCTTGCGCCAGCCGTACTGTCGCAAGGTGAGCATGCCGTTCTTTTGGGCCGCTTGTTTGATCTTGTGCGTGCTGAGTCCTTCGTGAGCGAGTTCGCGAATCTCTTCGGTCGTGATCAATAGTTCGTAGATACCCATACGCCCGCGATAGCCGACGCCGCGACATTGACGACATCCAGCAGGCTGCGAAAGCTCGCCTCCTTTGGCGATGAACTCATCCCACGGGAAGTCGGACGGCAGATCGGACCGCTTCGGCACGTAGGAAGTCTTGCAATGCGGGCAGAGCTTACGAACGAGACGCTGGGCCATCACTCCTTCGACCGTGCTGGCGATCAGGAACGGCTCGACCCCCATGTCGATCATACGAGCAAAGGCGCCGGCCGCGTCGTTGGTGTGGAGCGTGCTGAACACCAAGTGACCGGTAAGCGACGCTTGCACCGCGTTCTCGGCCGTTTCCTTATCGCGGATTTCGCCCACCAGCACCACGTCCGGGTCGTGACGCAAAATGCTGCGGAGCGAAGCGGCGAAGGTCAGACCGATCTTCGGATGAACCTGAATCTGGTTGATCCCGTCGAGCTGGTATTCGACCGGGTCTTCAGTCGTGATGATCTTGGTCGCTTCGTCCTGGATTTCTAGCAGCGAGCTGTAAAGCGTGGTCGTCTTACCCGAACCGGTCGGACCGGTCACCAGAATGATGCCGTGCGGCAGCGAGATGATCTGTTTGAATTGTTGATAGACGTCGTCGTCCATCCCGAGCGTGCGCAAGTCGAACGTGAGCGAGCCCTTGTCGAGAACACGCATCACGATGCTTTCGCCGTGAATCATCGGGATCATCGAAACGCGGATGTCGATCTCGCGGCCCCGGACCTTCAGCTTGATGCGACCGTCTTGCGGCAGACGCTTCTCGGCGATGTTGAGTCGCGCCATGATCTTCAAACGGCTGATGATCGCCGCTTGGAAGTAATTGATTTCCGGCGGGACCGGCTGCGAGTGCAGCATGCCGTCGATGCGGTAGCGGACGACCAGGCCGTTCCCTTGCGATTCGATGTGAATGTCGCTCGCTCGCGATTCGATCGCTTCGAGCATGATTTCATTCACCAGCCGAACGACCGAGGCCTCTTGGGCCATCTCGGAAAGTTCGGAACCGTCCGACTCGATGTCGTCGAGCAGTTCGACTTCGTCGCCTGACTCTTCTTCCTTCAGCGCGAGCAACCCTTCGACCGTCTCGCCGCCGACGCCGAGATTCGCTTTGATCAGCTTGGCGATTTCACTGCGCGCGGCCAACACCGGCACGACCGACAGTCCGGTCACCGCGGCGACTTCATCGAGCGGATAGAGATCAAACGGATCGCTGGTCGCGACGATCACGCTGCCGTTGTTGCGCTGCAGCGGAAAGAGAGACTGGCGATAGATCAAACGCTGCGGCAACGTCTTCAGCAGCGACAGATCGATATCGGCGGTCGTCAGATCGACGTAGTCGAGACCGACTTCGACGCCGAGCGCCTTGAGCGCGTCTTCCTCATCAACGAACCCCAACTCCACAGCGCGTTCCACGGCGTCGCCAGGCAGTTTTTGTTCACGGCGCACAATCTCCAGCTGTTCGGCAGAGATCAGTCCGTGACGCACCAGGATTTCGCCGGCTTCGACCATGATTGAGGCAGATGGGGGATTAGAGGTGAATGAGACGAGGAGAATTCATTGTACTCCTTCGTCCCCTAGAGAGGGTCTATTTGTTCATCGCTTTGCGCGTCTACTATGCTCCAACGCCGCAAAACACCCAAAAGTTTCGCAAATCGTGCAAACCGTAATGAAAAACCCCCGGCTCGTGCGAGCGAACCAGGGGCTGATTACTGGTTAATCTTCACTCGCACGACTAGATGCTGTCGTCGCCTGCGGGAGGATTATTCTGGCCCGGACGATTATTCTGGCCGCCGCGACCGCCGAAACCACGGAACTGCAGTTCGTACGGTTCGCCCAGCAGTTCTTTCCACTTGGCTTGCTGTTCCGGGGTCAGAACGCTCAGCAGCTTCTCTTCCGCTTCTTTCTGAGCGGCGAGGAGCTTCTCGCGGAGTTCCTGGGCGACTTCTTCGCGCTTCTCACGCAGTTCGGCGAGCTGTTCTTCGGTCAGGCCGAGCAATTCGGCCACTTTGTCGCTGGTCAGAGCGTTCGCAGCGCCCGATCCGCCGCCGGGACCGCCCCCGCGAGCCACCTGCTGCTGCAGCGCGATCTGCTTCAAGCGGGTCAGCTGATGCGGCAGCAAAACCTCTTCCAGGTCGGCCTTCACTTCGGCCTGAACTTCGGCCATTTTGGCCTGCATCTTTTCGCGGAACTCGGTTCGTTCCTCTTCGGTCATGTCGCGGAAGTTCCCCATCCCCTGGAAGACTTCCCGCATCTTCTCGCGAACCGAGGTCATGATTTCCTGGATTTCTTCGAACTGAGCCTCGGGAATCTCGAGATCCTCGCGAACTTGCGGATTCATCAGCAGGCCGAACTCGTCGCCGCCGCCACCAAATCCCCCTGGACCACCTGGGCCGCCGAAACCGCCCGGTCCACGACCACCGAAGCCGCCGGGGCCTCCGGGACCTTGGGCCAGCGAGACGGAACTAATCGTAACCACAAGCGCCGCAACCATTAGCGACAATCGAGCGAACCGCAAATTCATGACCTGAGACTCCGCGACTAGATTATGACCAAGCGCTACAGGGCGCTATGAACAACTTCTTATGGCAATCTAACCCGCGAGAGGGCCCGAGGTTCCGGCGTTTTCAGGCTGATTCTTCGAAAACCGAAACAAGCTGGCCGAGCCTCGGTTAATAATAGGGATCCCTTATTTCGCATTTCCTAATAGCGGGCCCTGCCCGGGAATTGTTCGCAATGCGTAACCTCCTACTACTGTTCACCTTAACCCTTCTCTTTCCCGTTCTCGCCAGCGCCCAAGGCCCCGGCGGCGATCGTGGACCTGGCGGCCCTCCCGGCGGCTGGGGAGATCGTGGTGGGGATCGCGGCTCCGGTGGCCCTCCCGGAAGTTGGGGCGGCCGTGGAGGCGACGACCGCGGGGGAGATCGCGGCAGCTGGGGTGGACGCGGCGGAGATGATCGGGGGGGCGATCGGGGATCCGACCGGGGCGACGACGATCGTCGTCGCAGCTTCGACCCGACCGAAATGCTGAAGCGGATGGACCAGAACGGCAACGGCGTCCTGGAAGATAACGAAGTCTCTGACCGGGCTCGCGGCTTTCTCGATCGGATGAAAGAAGGCGCTGGCTACACCGACAAAGGTCCGATCAACATCGAAAAGCTGACCGCCGCGATGAAAAAGCAGCGCGAAGCAGGCGACGGCGGCACGGTACCCGGTTTCGGCGAAGATCCCGGTCTGGAAAAGGCCAAAGGCTTTGACGCTCCCCCGCCGCTTGGCGATCTGGCGCTGGAGAACAAGTTCGATCAAAAGACGATCGACAGCGTCAACAGCATGCTCGAGCGGTACGACAAGGACAAAAACGGTTTTCTCGACAACTACGAATGGTCAGGCGCACGGTGGCGCACGCCGCCGGAAGGCTCGGACCTGAACAAAGACGGCAAGCTCGATCGCCTGGAACTGGCGAAGCGGGTCTCCGGCTTTTCGTCGGAACCAAAGCAGGAAGGTAGCGAAGGGGGCAGCCGCGAATCGGGCGACGGCGACGACATTAAAAAGAACGCCAAGTCGATGATGTATCAATACGACAAAGACAAGAGCGGCTACCTCGAAAAGAGCGAGTGGTTCAAAAGCGATCTGGCCGACTACGACAAGAACAAAGATGGCAAGATCTCGAGCGATGAACTGGCGGCTCGCATCTCCAGATTCGCGAGCCGATCCTCTTTCTCCAGCCGTGGCGATGGTGAAAAAGTCGATACCTATCGATTCCTCACCCCGCTGGAACGTTTGCCGAAGGGGTTGCCAGATTGGTTCAACGCCAACGACGCCGACGAAGATGGACAGATCCACATGAGCGAATACTCCGTCGTCTGGTCCGAAAGCAAAGCGGAAGAGTTCGCACGCTACGACTTGAACGGCGACGGCTTCATCACGCCGAAAGAAGCGCTCGGCGCCGATGGCAAGTCGGTTCCGTCGACTTCCTCGACGGCTTCGTCGACTTCATCGTCCTCCAGCCGCTCCTCCACGTCGACGGCATCGAGCTCGTCGACAGATCGAGGCGGCAGCTCCAGCGATCGTGGTGGTGATCGTCCCCGTGGCTTTGGCCCTCCCGGCGGCGGCGGCTTCGGTTTCGGCCGGCGCTAGTCCGCAACTCTGCAATCTCGATTTGCTTTCTAGCTGCATGCAGACAGTGCGCTATTGCGCAGAGAAAACGGACTTGGTGCTTAATTCGTCTCCATGATGAGGGAAATGCACAAACCGTGGTCCACGAAAACTGGTGTTAGAGAAATCCCGATTCTCGTAGGGATTTAGTTCAAGAAAAGGTGCGCATTCTCACCCTCAAAAGCTTGGGAAATTGAACAACCAAGCGACATAATCGCACGTAAGGAGCAAACGCTTCTGCTTTTCAAAACGGATTCTTTTCTTTGACGCGTGGGGAGACGTGCTATGCGGAACTATCGATTCGGATATGTCCTAACGTTGATCTTTGCGGCATCCAGCCTTCATCTGGCCAATGCCGTCGAACAACCAACCAACATTGACGAACAGGCGACGCACGAGCAAGTCGGCCTGATCGAGATCCCCAAAGGGATTCCGGTCAACGCCTTCTGCCTGGATGCGAAAGGTCAGATCCTGACCGCCATGGGGGACAGCCCCGGCGAAATTCGTATCCTCAACTCCGCAGGCGAAAAAGTCGCCGGCTGGGAACTCGAAATCAAACCGGAAGCGATCAACACCGCCCCGGACGGCACAATCCTGGTCGCCGGCGACGGCAAGGTGATGCGGTTTTCGCCGGAAGGGAAGCTCCTGACTGAGGCCGAATCGCCCCACGCCGCCGCGGTGAAAGAACACCAGGAAGACATCCGCAAAGAAGCCGAACAACAGCTGAAGCAAACGGCCCGTCCGGCTGCGGCGATGATCGAAGCTTACACGCGGATGATGGAACAGCTTCAAGCCAAGGAAGAAAAGGGAGAGCTGAACGAACAGGAAAAGAACGTCCTGAAAATTCTGCCGGATCATATCACGCGTCTGGAAGAGCAGAAGGCGGCGGAAGACGCGCGGCCGAAAACGGAAGGCCCCTCCGATGACAAAATCACCGAACGGATGAAGGCGCTGATGCAGCGCAAGCTGCACGTCGCTTCGGTTAGCAGCGACGGCAAATACGTCTACGTCGCCGCGCCGTCGATCAAAGGGTATACCTTCGACGTCTGGCGGATGTCGCCCGAATTCACCGACGCCCAAGTGGTCGTCGCCGATCTCCGCGGCTGCTGCGGACACATGGACGTGCAGGCCTGTGAGCAAGGTTTGTTCGTCGCTGAAAACGCCCGGCATCGGGTCGCTTGCTTCAGTGCGGATGGCGCCGCCGGCGTCACTTGGGGCAAAGCCGATCGGAGCGGCGAAGATGGTTTTACCAGCTGCTGCAACCCGATGAACGTTTGCTTCAACAAGAGCGGCGACGTCTACACCGCCGAATCGAACACCGGCCGCATCAAACGCTTCGCCGCCGACGGCACGTTCAAAGAATTTGTCGGCGACGTCAAACTGGTCCCTGGTTGCAAGAATGTCTCGATCGCCGTCTCGCCTGACAGCGATCGCGTCTACATGCTCGACATTACTCGCAACCACATTGTCCTGATGCAGCGGAAGTCGGCAGAAGCGAAAGCGACGGAGCCTGCCGAAGTCAAATCGGCCGAAACCGCCGCTTCGACGCTCTAATTTCGACTCCGCAAGAGAGCGAGGCGAAATCTTTCGCCTCGCTGCGCCGCTCGTCTTTTCTCACTCTCGCTGTTTAGGTTCGATCCATGCGTACCCAACTCTTCGTCGCAACGCTGGCCCTCTTCCTTGGCCTCACCCTCGCTCCGCTCCATGCGGACGAGCCAACCAAGCCGCTGAAGTCGGAACTGACGATGGTGGTGATGGATCCGCTGGCCGCTCCTCTTTCCTGCCCTTGCGTCGAAGGTTACGCCCAGCGTGAGTACGAAGCGCTCGAGTCGTTCCTCGAAACGAAACTAGATCGCTCGATTCGCCTTTACTTCGTCCCGACCCTTTCCGCGCTGAAGAAGGAAGGGATCACGTTGAATTCGGTCAGCCTGATCATCGGCAAGGATTCGGTCGTTCGCTATGAAGGGAAGCAGGGTGGGATCGACGTCACCGCGCTGGCGCGTTTGACCGACAAGACCGGCTCGACCACGCAATACGGCATGATCGTCGTGCCGAAGGATGACCCGGCTCAATCGGCCGGCGATCTGGCCGGCTATCACGTCATCTTCGGCGACGTTGACGCCGCCGAAAAGCATCAAGCCGCGATCGATCTGCTGACTGCCGCCGGCGTCACCCTTCCGGAGAAGTTGGAAGTTTCGGCGGCCTGCAGCGACGGGGCCTGTAAGATTCTGGAGCTCGACGGCAAATCGGCCGCGGTCATTTCCAGCTACGCCGCGCCGCTGCTGGAAGGTTGCGGCACGATCAAAAAGGGAGACCTGCGAGTCGTCGCCAAGACGAAGGAAGTGCCGTTCGTCACCGCCTTCGCCACCGGCGCTCTGACGAAAACCGATCAGGCCGAGTTGAGCGCGGCCCTGGCCGAAGTGGTCAAGGACTCGCAGCTCTGCGGCAAGCTCGAGTCGCTGATCGGTTTCATGCCGATTGACGAAAGCGAGGCGGTAAAAAAAAAGTAAGCGCGAGCGCCGCTCCCGGCTGGAACCAATGGCGCGGACCGAACCGTGACGGACGCTACCCGCAACTTCCCCAGTCATTGTCTGCCGAGCCGCAGCAAATCTGGAAAGCCGATCTGGCGAGCGACGGTCTTGGCGGTATCGCCGCCAATGAGAAATATGTTCTGGTCAGCTATCGCGACTTCGACGACTTCCAGGACGTCTACCAATGCTTTGACGCCGCAACCGGCAAGTCGCTCTGGATGCTCGAGTATCTCGCGATCGGCGCCTTGGACTACGGGCAATCGTCCCGCACGACTCCCAATCTTGTCGGCGAAGTGGCGATCTTGCTCGGCGCCATGGGAGACCTTCACTGCGTCAAACTAGCCGACGGCGCGGTCGTTTGGAAAACCAACCTCCGCTCGCAGTTTTCGGTCGCCGCCGAATTGCCATGGGGCTATTGCGGTTCTCCCTTGGTGATCGGCGACAAAGTAATCGTCCAGGCCGGCGGCGCCGAAGCGTCGCTGGTCGCGTTTAACCTGGGTGACGGGTCAGTCGCGTGGAGTTCTCCCGGCGCGGCGCCAAGTTACGGATCCCTGATCGTCGCCCAGCTAGGCGGCAAACGTCAGATCGTTGGGCACGACGTCGACTCGCTTGGCGGCTGGGACGCGGAAACCGGCAGACGCCTCTGGAAGCTCAAACCGCCGCTCGATGGCGACTTCAATGTGCCGACGCCCCTGGTCGTCGACGACAAACTGCTGATCGTCACCGAAAACAACGGCGCCCGGCTCTTCGCCTTTAACGCCGACGGCGCGATCCAGCCGACGCCGGTGCTGGAAAATCAGAAGTTGACTCCCGACATGAGTTCGCCGGTCGTCGTCGGACACAAGGTCTTCTGCGTCGACAAGTTTCTCTACTGCCTTGACCTGAAAAACAACCTGAACGAAACGTACCGCCAGCGCGATGCAGCTCTCGGCGACTACGGCGCGATCATCGCCGATCAGGATCGACTGCTGGTGATCGGCAACGGCGACCTGCTGCTGGTCGACGCCAAAGCGGACAAGTTCACGCTGCTGTCGCGGCAGAAATTCTCGCAGGAGAAGACGGAGATCTTTTCGCACCCAGCGCTGGTCGGCGATCGCCTCTACTTGCGCGACGAAGCGACGATCTACTGCTGGTCGCTGGCGAACTAGAGAGACGTCTAACACTAGCCCGCAGCGCAAGCGAGGGAATGGATTTGGAAATGTCTAATGACTAAGCCCTAATGTCTAATTCTGAAGACACGATCTGTCATTAGACATTAGGGTTTAGACATTAGTCATTTGCTTGCGGCCGCATTTCCCTCGCTTGCGCTGCGGGCTAGTGTTCGCCTACTTCGCCGCTTGTTTGGCCGATTCGCCGACTGTTTCTTCGTCGACTTCCCGACCATCTTCGGCAGTATTGGGATCGTACAGCGGCAAGGTGATGCGAAAGGTGGTGCCGACGTCGGGTGCGCTTTCTAGTCTGATTGTGCCGTCGTGGGATGCGATCACGGCGGCGCAGATGCTAAGTCCTAATCCGGTTCCTTGCGTCGGTTCGCCGGGGACTCGTTTGCGATCGCCGCGATAGAAGCGTTCAAAGACCTTTTCGTGATCCTCTTCGCGGATGCCGCAGCCGTTGTCGGCGATCGCGAGTTCGACGGTCGACAGGTCGGGGGACTTGCGAATCGTAACGTCGATGCGGCCTCCTTCGGGCGTGAACTTCACGGCGTTGTCGAGCAGATTATTCACCACCTGGCGAAGATGCTCGACGTTGCCTTTGACCCAGCTAGGCTCCAGTTTTGAATTTAGGGTCAATCCGTTTTCTTCGGCGACGCCGCGGAACATTTCGACCGAACGGAGGACCGCTTGATCGAGCGAAATCGGATGTAAGTGAAAGAATCGCCGGTCCGATTCGGTTTCGGACAACAGCAGCAGTTGATTCACGAGCGTTTCGAGATGGTTATTCTCTTCAATCAATTCGCCAAGCAATTCTTGGTAGTCTTCCACCGCCCGCGTTTCGTTCAGCGTCACCTCGATGCTGCTGCGGATCGCCGCCAAAGGGGTGCGCAGTTCGTGGGCCGCGTTCGCCAGCAGGTCCTGCTTTTTAGAAACATGGACGGCAATCCGATCAAGCAAGCCGTTGATGGTCGCGGCGAGCTGGTCGAGTTCGTCGCCGGCGCCGCGCCACGGCAACCGTTCCTCCAAGTGACTCGGACGCAAGCGTGCAGACGCGTGAATCATGTCCGACAGCGGCTCGGTCGCACGACCGGCCAGCCAATAGCCGCAAAGAGGCGCGAGCAGCAGCACGATACCGGAGCCGACCAACACCTGGCGATCGACGCGGGCCAAATCGTTCCAGATCGGCAACATGCTGGTCCCCAGCCGGATGGCGACGATCCCTTCGGACGGCTTGTCGAGTTTGTGCTGCGCAAAACGAATCGAACCAACTTCAATCGGACGCGAGTCGGAAATCGGCTTGGCGTAATTCAGCGCTTCTTCCGGCGCTTTGGCGCTCGCCCACACGACCTTCCCGTCGGCCCCGAGGAACTCGACGAACCACCCGTGCTGAATGTGACCTTCGGCATGCTGTTCGAGCGTTTGATACATGTCGGCGATATCAACAGGACGTTCATCGAGCATCAATACGATCTGTCGCGTATCTTCAGCCAGCAGCTGGTCGACTTCGTGATAAAGGGCGAAGCGTACCCCTTCGCGGAGCCCCGCCAGCGTGGCCCCAGCCGCGAGGACCACGACGATGGCGTTCCAGACCATCAACCGAAAACGAAGCGTTTGCGACGTCGTTTGTAACGATTTCCAAAGTTCGCCGAACCAGTTTTGTAACGAACTCATGCTATACCTACGAGAATTGCGCTCATGCATTCCCACTTTTTCGCCTGCCGCCGTCTTGGCCGCAAGTTCGCCCGGAGACTTCCCAGCGTATAACGTAGTTTACTATCCGAGCTTCGGTTATGAAGATGGCCGAAACGACGCGACGGATAGAATCCCTCACGCGTTTCCCCGGCGGCGCGATCGACGTGCAAAGTACGAGAGCGACAGGCTGCTCGCCGTTCGGATCAAGAAGTCCGCAGCACGTAGCCTCGGCCCCGCACCGTGTGGATCAAGGGCTCGTCAAATCCGCGATCCACTTTCTGCCGCAGATGGTTGATGTGAACGTCGATGACGTTGGTCATCCCGTTCCAGTCTTGTCCCCAGAGATGCTCGTTAAGCATCTTGCGCGACACGATCTGGCCGGCATGTCGCATCAGCAGTTCGAGAATGCTGAACTCCGACGGCGACAGATCAATCTCCTTGTTGTTGCGCGTCACCTTGCGACTTCCCAAGTCGAGCGCGAGCGGGCCCGCTTCATAGCTCAGCGCTGGACGAGGACTAGCGCGACGCCACATCGCGTTCAATCGCGCGAGCAACTCCGGAAAGGCGAACGGTTTAACCATGTAATCGTCGGCGCCATGATCCAGCCCCTGGACGCGATCATCGACCGAACCGAGGGCGGTGAGGATCAACAGCGGCGTACCAATTCCTTCTTCGCGCAGCGCCCGAACCACCTCTAAACCGCCGATTCCGGGGAGCATCAAGTCGAGCAGGATGGCGTCATATTGCTGGGTCTTGGCGTACTCCAGCCCCTTTTCGCCGCTACGAGTCCAGGTACATTCGTGCCCGGCCTCGGTCAAACCGCGAGAAAGGGACTTCCCCAATAGCTGTTCGTCTTCGACTACCAAAATGTGCATAACGGCGATCCGAGCGTCGTTTCAACATTCCAAGCGGCGGGCGATTTGCCGTTGAAAAGCCTAAATCTACCGTACGGGAGAGAGACTTCGGCCCGAATATGAATGTTTTTTAATTTTAGCGACGTTTGCACCTTTCTGCATCTCGACGGAAAATTGCATCACCTCTGATGAACGCGACTTTCGCCAGATTGACTGGCGGAAACGGAGACTCTTCCCGCGCAAGAGGCGACCGAAACGCCCCCTCCCAAATGAAAACCTCCGTACGAGTTGGCGGCCTCGCCGCTGATCGTCCCCCCTACCTCGGCGGAAACCTGCATAAGAATCGCCAGCCTGGTCGCTCTCCCCGCGTTCAGGCGATTGGCGATTTAGCATATTCCGCCACCAAACTAGCCAAGTTCGGCTAACGATTTACAACACTTAGGAGTTACGTCAATGGCGACCGATTCGAACGCTTTACAGGATCAAGAGATCCCGATCGGCTCGCTTAAGAACCTCGGCAAGTACCTCAAGTTCGACCTGGTTTCCGGATTCCTCGTCTTCTTGATCGCGTTGCCGCTTTGCCTGGCGATTTCTTTGGCGTCAGGTTACCCGGCCATTGCGGGAATTTTTACCGCCGTGATCGGCGGCCTCGTCGCAACGTTCATCAGCGATTCGGAACTGTCGATTAAAGGCCCCGCCGCTGGACTGATTGTGATCGCGCTGGGCTGCATGAACGAATTCGGCTACACGGGCGGCCAAGATCCGGCAGCCGACATGCAAGCCTACAAAATGGCGTTGGGAGTCGGCATGGCCGCCGCAGCCGTTCAAATCCTATTCGCGATATTTCGCACCGGAATTTTAGGCGAGTTCTTCCCCACCGCCGCCGTGCATGGCATGCTCGCCGCCATCGGCGTGATCATCATCGCAAAGCAAATCCCGGTCGCAGTCGGTTTAAGCGCCAAGGGAGAGCCGCTGGAACTGCTCCGCGAGATACCGGATAAGCTGATGCACATGAATCCCGAAATCGGCCTGATCGGCGCGATCAGCTTGCTGATCCTATTCGGGTTGCCGCTGATAAAGAACAAGTACGTCAAGCTGGTTCCCGCTCAACTGGTCGTCATCTTGGTGGCGATTCCGCTCGGGATGTATTTTGATTTGGCGCATGACCATACCTATACGCTGCACCACCACGTCTACGAAGTTGGCGAACAGCACCTGGTCTCGGTGCCGTTTAACATTTTGAATGCGATCACGTTCCCCGATTTTTCGGGACTGCAAAACGCGTTCGCGTGGAAGTGGGTGGCGATGTACGCGTTAATCGGCAGCCTGGAATCGCTGCTAAGCGCGAAAGCGGTCGACATGATCGATCCTTGGAAGCGAAAGACCAATCTTGATCGCGACCTTGTTGCGGTGGGCGTGGGGAACCTGATCGCCTCGTTTATCGGCGGATTGCCGATGATCTCCGAGATCGTCCGTAGTCGCGCAAATATCGATAACGGCGCGCGAACGCGATTCGCCAATTTGTTCCACGGCTTGTTCCTGCTGGGGTGCGTCGCGCTTTTGCCCTCCGTCATTCACCAGATTCCGCTCGCCGCCCTGGCGGCGATGCTCATCTACACCGGGTTCCGTCTTGCTCATCCCCGTGAATTCGTGCACGTCTTCAAGGTCGGTCGAGAACAGTTCGTCATTTACGTGACGACGCTCGTCGCCGTGTTGGCGACCGACTTGTTGATTGGCGTCGGCATTGGCATCGCTCTCAAATTTTGCATCCACATTTTCAACGGTGCGCCGCTCAAATCGCTGTTCCTACCTGAGATCGAGGTTCTGGAGGAACAGGACGGGACCTACCGCATCGTCGCCGCCAACTCCGTGGTATTCAGCAACTGGCTGGCGTTTCGCCGAAAAATCGTCGAAGCCGGCCTGGTTCAACGACATAACGTCTCGGTTGATCTAACGGACGCCAGATTGGTTGATCACACCGTCATGGAAAAATTGCACGAACTGGAACGCGATTTTGAACGTGAAGGGCTTCAATTGAAGATCATTGGTCTGGATAACCACCAGCCCCTCTCAGCACACCCTCACGCCGCCAGAAAACGACCTCAGCTCCCCCTCGACCCGACGTCGTAAGCAGCGGAAAAGTCAAGCGCCGCCGACTCTTGCGTAACAAGCGACTTTCCCAATAGCGGAGAGTATAATACTGCATCCGCAAGTTCGATCGCCTGACAGAGTTCCCGATGCTTCGCTCCGTATTGTTCCTAGTCCCTGCTCTCTTCGCCTCTTGGCAATTTGCCGCCGCGGCGCCTCCGTTACAGCGTTACGAAAGCGTCCGTCCCTTGATGGGGACCGCCGCGATGATCATCGTCTACGCTCCCACGCAAGAGAAAGCCGAGGAAGGGATCAACGCCGCCTTCGCGGAGATGAATCGCCAGAACGGCATTCTGAGCGACTACGAAGCCGATTCCGAGGTTACCCGCCTTGGCCGCGCGAGTCCCGGCAAAATGAAAATCGGACCAGAGCTATGGGATGTCCTCGCCTATTCCGAAACGGTTAGCGACGCGACGGGCGGCGCGTTCGACGTGACCGTCGGTCCATTGACCAAGGCCTGGCGACGGATGCGCCGCCGCCAAGAGATCGATTCCCAAGCGATCGCCGAACTGCTGCCGGCGGTCGGTTACCAAAAGCTGAAGCTTGATCCGGCTACCCATACCGCCGAAGTGATCGCCGGCGACATGCGCATCGATCTCGGTGGAGTCGCCAAAGGTTCGATTATCGACGCGGGGCTCCGAAAGCTGGCCGAGTACGGTTTGAAACAGGCGTTGGTCGACGCCGGCGGAGACATGGCGATCGGCGATCCGCCCCCTTCATCCGACGGCTGGAAGATCTCGGTCGCTCAATCGAAACAAGAAGGCGCCGAAGTGATGCTGGTCGAACTCGCCAACTGCGGCGTCGCCACCTCAGGGGACGCTTACCAGTTCGTCGAGATCGACGGCAAACGCTATTCGCACATTCTCGATCCGCACACCGGGTACGGCGTCACAACAAGTCGCACGGTCACCGTCTTTGCCCCAACCGCGATGCAGGCCGACGCCTGGGCGTCCGCCATCAGCGTGCTTGGTCCGACCAAAGGGTTTGCCGCTCTCTCGCAGCAAGCCAATCACGCCGCAGCCGTCACAACGCTTCAAGACGAAGCGTTAGTCGTCGAAAAGACGCCGAATCTCGACGCCTGGATTACTGCCCACTAGCGGCGGGGTTTTCCAGAGCGGGGTTTTCCAGAACCGTCGTTGCGTCGGTCGTCGGTTCTTCCGTCATCGGACCGATGCCAAGGATCGCGTGCAGCTTCGAGGTTTCGACTTCGATCGTGCTCAGACGTCCTTGACGTTCCACCACCAGGCGAAGCGGTTTTGTAAAGTCGGTCACCAGTTCATAGAACTGATTGCCGTCGCTGAACTTCTGGCCGTTCGCCTCGTAGACGCGATCCCCTGTCATCAATCCGCACGCCGAAGCGAGCGAGCCGGGCACGACCGACGTCAGAAACATCAAATCGCCGTTCGCCTCGTCGGCTCGCCAGCGAATCCCTAGCGGCGAAGGTTTTTCGTTCAGCGTCAGCGGCAACTCGAGCGGCTCCGCTTCCCCGTCTCGCGCGACCGTGATCGTCGTGTCGTTCGGCGAAGCCTGGACGTTGATCAAAAACTGCTCGACTTCATTGACCGGAAGCCCAGCGAATTGAACGATCTTGTCGCCGGCGCGAACACCGGCCCGCGAAGCCGGCGAACCTGGCGTGACCTCTTTCACGGTCAATCCGTCCGACATCTCTTCGTCGGTCGCCCAACGAATCCCCAAGCGCGAGCCGCGACCAAGGTAGGCGCTTTCAAACTGCTTGCGTTGCGAGGGACCTTCGCGGCGAGCCATGTCGCGGAAGCTGCGCGACGTCTCTTCGTTGGCCAACATCCAGACTAACTGGAAGGCCATCCGTGAGACCGACTCGGCGCCGTCGCACGAGATGAACTCCACGTCGTCCTGCGGGCGATGGTATTGATCGTGCAGCCCCGTATGGAGCATGACGAACGGAATGCTTCGTTCGTAGAACGGGTGATGATCGCTATTCGGTTTCACTTCCCAATCGAAGTCGAGCGCCAACTGCGTCCCTTCATTCGCATTGGTGATCAGACGACGAAGACCATGCGACGTACGACCGCCTGACACTTCGACTCGTCCTTTGCGCAGACGGCCGATCATGTCGAGATTGATGTAAAACTTCACCCGCGAAAGGTTGATGGTCGGATCCTGCAGCCAATGCTTCGATCCGAGCAGCCCCTTCTCTTCTCCGTCCCAGAAGACGAACAAGACGCTCCGCTGCGGCGGTTCAGCCAGCTTCGAGAACGCCTCGACGACTTCTAACAGTCCTGACGTCCCGCTGGCGTTGTCGTCCGCTCCATTATGGATGTAGCCGGTCGGGCCAAAGCTGTTGGTCGAGTTTCCGTATCCGACGTGGTCATAGTGCGCGCCGACGATGATTACCTGTTCGGCCAGTTGCGGATCTTTGCCCGGCAGCATCGCCAGGATGTTGCGATACTCACTCCCGAACCACTGGAAGTAGGTCCCCTTGTCGCCGGCCGGCTTCAGACCGTGGGCCTTCAGAAACTCGACGATGTAATTTCCAGCCGCTCGCCCGCCGCGGCTCCCCGCTTCGCGCCCCTCAAACGAGTCATCGGCGAGGGTATCGACATGCCGCTTGATCTCGCCGCTTTGGATCGAATTGACGGCTTCCCCCAGGCTCGCCTCCCCGGCAACCGCCAGGGGTGACAACAGCAGCAGGGCCAAAATCGAGGTCAGGCGGGTCATTCGGAAGCTCCGAGGGAAAGCAACTGGTTTACCCACCGCAACGGTCCGAGAAAATTTCGACAAAGCGGGGGCCAATAGGCGGGATCGAAAGATAAACCACCATACGCCATATTTAAGCCAGTTTGCCCGTGTTTTCCCATCTAAACCATGGAATCTGTACCGATTAGTCCGACAATTCCACCGCAAACCATCGAACCTGGGCAACGATTTCTGCGTCTCCCCATTGCCGAAACCGAAGGCAAAAGTTAACCTGTGCGTTCCCCAAGGAGAGATGGCAGAGTGGTCGAATGCGCCGGTTTGCTAAACCGGTGAACGGTGTAAAACCGTTCCGCGGGTTCAAATCCCGCTCTCTCCGCTTTACGAATAAGGCTCGCCGTAAGGTCCTGATAAAAAAGGCTTTACGACGAGCCTTATTTTTTGTCCCAATCGATTGGGTCAAGATTGGGCCAAAAACGGAGAAAACCGCCGGTTAGTTTCTTCTCGATTCTTCGTTCTAGACGGCCTCCTCAACAAACAACACGCTCTCCCAAACGTTCGGCAGACGCCCTGCCAAAAAATCCGTCAGGGAGAAGTGAATTGGATCGACTGCATCCGCTCTTGGCCAGCGGCGTCGAATTGATGCCGGTAAATCGACACCATCTCTGAATCTTTATGACCAACCCAGTCCATGATCTGTCCATCGGACGCGCCGGCGGCCGAACATTGACTGACGAAGTAATGCCGAAAACTGTGGAACCGGGCATGGACGAAGCCGATGTCACCCACCTCCGTCGGAAATTGGTCCGCGAGCGGTTCGACCACGTCACGTTTAAAAATAACGCGGGCCGTATCGGCCTTAAGCCGCCCACCCCGAGGACCGTGAAAGACGTACCCGTCGCGGTTCCGTTCAATCCGCTGCAGGACCGGCGCCAGGTCGGGATGAATCGGGACAATTCTCCCGCGCTTCCCTTTCGTCTTTCGCGCGGACTTCATTTTCGCCTTCCGATGACTAGCCCCTTCGTCGGCGATTCTCAAAATCGGCCGCGGCTCCCATTCGATATCGGCGTGCCGCAATTGAACCGCTTCGCCGATCCGAATTCCGGTCATCGCCAGGGTCGCCAACAAGTCGTACAACCACGCCAAATCCGGGTCGGATTTGCAGTGATCGAGAATCGCACTGACTTCCGCGCGCGAATAGCAGTAGGTATCGCTGCCAGTCAGCTTCTTCAGGCCCAACTTCATTCGCATCTGCTCGGGAAGTCGCTTTTCGTCGATGAACCAATGGACGACATGCTGGACGAGATGCATTTCCAACGAGATCGTTCGTTGCGCGTACTCTTGTCGGTCCAAGTCGCCGCCGTATTGCTCGATGATCATTTTGGAGACGCCCTGCCAGGAAGCGACCCCCTTTTTCTTACAATAGGCGGCGAACTTGTCGCCAACGGACCGGTATCGCTTGATCGTCCCTTCCGTCTTTCCCCCCATCACTCGCGGGCGACGACAATGATCAAGGTATTGGCCCATACCGACTTCGATCGGAATCGCAGGAAACGCCGTTTCGCCAAGGTGCTCAACAACGATGCCGTTCTCGATGGCCAGCTTGCGATCTAGCCGGTGGAGTTGTTGATTCGCCTCGGCTCGGTTGCGCGTTCCGAGAGAATGTCGCCCTAAATCGGGAGAATTCGACCTGCCGTCCGCGTAGTACATCTGGCGACGCTGAAAAACGCGCCAGTTGTAGTTCAAAGCCTCGTCTAGTGTCTTGCGCATTTCTGACTCCGCAATGGTCTTCGCCACCTACGATTGCCACTTCGGACGTCGCCCCGCTCGGGGCGATGGACGCTCCGACGCGGGGAGATTTGACGCGGACGCCTGAATCGCATCCGCAGGAAAAAGAAGGCGGCCGTTCTTGCCGCCTGGCTGAAAATACGAAATCGCTCCAGACTTCACCCATCGCCGCAGAGTGACGACGGAAACGCCGGAGCGGTCGCTTAGCTCTTGAATCGAAAGCAGTTGCGCTGCTTCATCTGAAAAATCGGACATGCTTCAACCGGAAAAAAAGAGGATGAACTTCCTATCCTCTTCCGGTTGCAAAATAACGAGCGGCTTATTTTTTACGCCGCAGGCCCCTCAGTTGCCGCGCGTCCTGATGAACTGAATTACATCGCTGATGTCTTCGCTGATTTTGAGTTTGTCGTGAATTTCAGCGTCAGTAAGCCCAGCTTCCGCCCATTCGGAAATATCGATCATCAGGTCCCTTATCTCAATGTTATCCTGGACGACTTGCTCGGAGAGACCATTTATGACTCCACGAGAATCGCCCGAGCTGGCTAACGTTGATTCGGGAACCTCGCGCGGCCCCCGCTCCTTCAACGGGCGACTTCTCGCAACGCGTCCGAGTCTTTTCAAACTAACCTGCGAAATCTTGACGATGCCCATGAATCGAACCCACATCGTCGGCGAGTATTCGTAGCCCGTTATTAGCTCGAAGGCCCTGCGATAGCGACTATTCGCATTCGATTCGGATATATCTAGAAGTTGGGCAACCTCCTTCAGCGTGTGCTCTTCCTCGCTATGATAAGCCCCTTCGCGCCAGCCTTCTCGAGAATCCCAGACTTGCAAAAAGTCGGGAATGCTATCGGACCGATCGCGACCTACCGTAATCTCAAGCCGGTCACGCCACTCCTCCAGCAAATTATCGAGGTCCCGCTGAATGATTCCGTTGGCCAGTCGCGGGTTGATGCTGACCAGCGGCTCCGGCCCGCCAAAGTCTAAAGTCCCCTCGATACTTTGCATTTCAAGCAGCCCAGCATACCGCTGTGAGATCTCGTCCGATTCCGCCTGCATGGCATTCGTAATTCGCGACATCACATCCAGAAACTCCGCCGGTGGGAGAATAGCCAACAAACGCCCAAGCAAACCCCGGCACGAAACGGGAGTGATCGCCCTGTTTAACCAGCTACTACGATTCGTCGCTTCGTCCAATTCCTCGAACGACAGCCTAGGATCAGGCACGGACGCCGTCACCCCCACTGCGTTAACGATTCCAGCGGCAATCTGCCGAACTGCCTGCACCTGCAACGATTGATTAGGAACGCGGGCAAAATGATCTCGCGCGGCTGACCAAAAGCTGATGTAGAAGGGATGTCGTCGCGTAACCTCCCACCTCAATTCAACCGGCAGTGAGTTTAGCTGCCCGACAGGACGCGGCAAGAAGAAATAGGGATACTCGTCAAACGACTCCGATCCATTCGACATCCCAGGCGTCTCCGTTCATTGCGCAACGCGGGTGATTCGGTCCGATGGTTAAACATCACCAACAAGTATTATGACACAAAGCCGGCCAAAATTTAGCGCAGCGACGCCGCTTATCGGCTCACGGACGTGAAGCCTTTTTCTCTATTATGCCACGATCGCCGCGACTTTTTAGCGGCGTCCGTCGCTGGCGCCGACTTGGGTAGCAAAACGCTTCGCGTTTGTTGCGGACGGATTTTATACTTGGATCCGCACTCTACTCCATCGAAAGCGAGTCTGTGTGCACGAAGTGCTGACCGAAACTCCCGGAGCTAAATTCCAACGCCGGCGCACGGAACGATTAATTGACGATACGCGCGGGACGGTGCGCATCAGACGACGTGACCGCCAATAATGACGCCAGGAAGGCAAAATTCTTTAGTTGCCAAGGAAGTAGCGATCTTCCATAATCCGGCATTATGAGCGCGCAAAATCAATCCACGCTGGAAATCACGACGGACGAGTCGCTAGCGGCGGTCGTCGCCGACGACGGGCGTACAACGGCTGCTGAAGCGGCGTTTCTACAGCTCTACGAGAGGTATTCGGCAAGAGTCCTCACTTTCCTGCGTCGTCTCGGCTTGGATCATAGTCGCGCCGAGGATGCTGCCCAGGAAACGTGGCAAAAGGTCTGGGATAAGCTGCCGGAAAACGGCTATAAGTCAGGCTCCTGGTTTCGCCCGTGGTTGTTCCATGTCGCCCGAAATTGCGGAATGGATATGTTTCGCGCGGCAGGCAAGTTCAAAAATGCGGATGGCCATTCGGAATGGGAAAACGCCGCTGACAACCACGCCAATCCAATAATGCTGACGCTTGAATTGGAGCGGATGTCGATTCTGGAAAACTGCCTGAAACGGCTGGAAAAGGCGAATATTACCTGGGCGCGAGTCTTCCGGTCGCGGATGGCCGGCCAGAGATTTGGGGAGATTTGCGCCGTCCTGGAGATCTCGAAAGAAAGGGCCCACCGGATTCTCTTTGACGCCAAGCGGCGCATGTCGGATTGCGTTCAAGGAGCGGAAGGATGAAGCTCCACATGATCGATATGCCGGTGGAAGATGAAGAACTGGCGAGTTGGCTGGAGTTGCAGCTCGTAAGTCTCCATCTGCCTGAACTAGTCTCGGAACTTGCCGCTTGTCACGGAATCAACGAAAACGGGCCGACGTTAAGCGAGATTCTGGGAGCGGATCGTTCGTTGATTTGGGAGAACGGGCTTAGCTCGGTCTCTCACGAATCGATCGCTTTGCTGTTGCAGAATCCTCGGCGTTTGATCGATCTCTACGACGAAATTGTCGTACACGGCGGGGACTGCTGGTGGAACGAAGCTGCCTTGGATCAAACGACGCGGGAGAGTTGCACGCGAGGCAAGCTCGCGCTGCAGGCCAGGATATCGTCCCCCCCGCCGGAAGCCGAGGTGAATTCCTCCAGTTCCTCTCCGGCGAAGCCGCCTGCGGCTACTGGTTCTTCCCGCCGCAGCACGATGGGTTGGTGGTTGGCCTTGGCGGCGTGTTTGGCGTTGGGTATCGCGATTGGCCGCTATTGGCCCGAAAGCGAAATTCCCACGAAGGACTCGGCGGTTTGGGGATGGTCCGACCCCAACTTGCTCGCGGACGCAAAGGCTCCCCAGGCCTACTTTGAACATCTGGCCGATGGAGCCGAAGCGTGGTTTGATCAGCGTCCTGTGGATGCCGCCGATCTGTCGCAGCGACTGGCCGAATTTCGGGGCGGCTGTTCGCGAATCATGCTGGCCAAGCATAGCGTCGTTTCGGACAAGGATCGTCAATGGCTCTATCGCCAATGTCGACTTTGGGCGGGCGAGATCGACGATCACATCGTGCGTCTTGAAGAAGGGGACCCCGCCGCAGAAGTTCGCGAGTCGATGGATAATCTGGTCCGCGACATGGTAGACGAATTACGCCTGCGGCCTGCGAAGTCGTAGCGTTCGTCGAGCGGCGCATCTAACTCATTGCCGCTTAAGGGATTTGCCGCATCGCTTTCTCTCGCTATGCGGCGTGGCGAAGCGACTTTCTCTTTTTTTTTTGGGAATTCGCCGGGAAGATTTCTCCGCGGGCCGCGTGTCCCTTTCAATCGGTAACCAAACAGGGCCGCCAAACGATTGGAAAGGAGAAAAACGGCGGCGAATCTTCGAGAGACTGAGCTGCTTTGTGCACTCAGGATCGAGCCTTCCCTTTTCGCAATTTCATTTAATGAAGCACATAGCTTACATTCCAAGGAACTGAATCATGACTCGTTGCATTTCGTTTTTCTCGTTCGCTGCTGTTTTGACCGGCGTCATTGTTTCCACTTCGGCGGCCAGCGCTTGCCCCAACGACGGACGCAAGATCGTTTATTATTCGCATACTTCACCGCCGCCGGTTGTGCGGACGGTTCAGGCAAGCGTCGCGACCGTCGCCAAAAGCACAACTGTTACGGCGGTTCGTGCGGTGAAGACTGAGGTCGCTGCACCACCGCAGATCGAAGTGAAGCTGCCGGAAGTGGAAGTTGGTTCAACGGTCCGTGCGGCCGTTAGCTTCCTGGGCACGGAAAAGGGACATGTCCTGCTTCATATCGGACCGGTTACGCATACGTGCGAAATCCTGGAGTGGTCAACCAACAGCGTCGCGTTCAACATTCCCAAGCTGGGACTGCGGTCCGCCACGCCGATCGAACTGGAAGTCGTGCGTCCCGATGGCCGCATCGTGCGAGCTTTGCCGATGTCGCTCACCCCAGAAGCTGGAATCGTCATTTACAAGAACCCTGATCCCGGCTTCGCGGTTCCGTCTCGGGGAGAAGCTGAAATCGCCGAAACTTCCACCGTTGACGGAACGATCTTGAAGACTTCGACGGAGAAGACCGTGACGATTGCGGAAGGTAACTAGCGTGCGGTCGAAAGGGGAGCCTCCCACTCTGTAGATAGAGTGGGAGGCTTTTTTTCTCGCATATCTTAGCGTTGATTGGTAGTTTATCTGTTTCTTCAGGTTCGCCGCCGCCTTCATTTTCCCACGATCGACGAAGGGCGCGGCTTGAAGAGAATTCTCGAAAGCGCCAACATGCTTCCTGACCGTATACGACGATCGCTTGAAATCGCCTCAGGAGTCTTCGCTATGGATCGCATCCGATCACTTCTTACCATCCTCGCGATTATCGTCGGCTGCGACAATTTCGTCGGGTTTGCAGCCGCCGGCGAGGCCGCCTACGAATCGGTGCAGAGCGTAATGCCGCAATTGGTGATCGATCCCAAAGGGCTTACCGGCGAGCCGGTCGTGTCGGTCTCGATGAGTGACGACGGTCAGTACGTTGCGGCCGCCAGTGGCAAGCAGGTGGTGGTCTGGGACCTGCAAACTGGTCAGCTGATTACGACATTGCGCGGCTATCGAGAACCGGGCGGCTTCAGTTCCGGTACGATCAACGTCGTCCGCTTCATGCCCAACAGCCACCATTTGCTGGTCGCCGTTACCGACAACTCGGAATTTGGTTCGACTCGCGTTTATGATTTGACGAATCCCAACGAGATTCACCAATTGATCGAAGGTCATCTCGGCTGTACGCAGAACCTGGCGATTTCTCCTTCGGGACAAACGCTGGCTACCACTGGATGCGACGGCATGCTTTATGTCTTGCGGTGGGACCGTGATCGAGAAAGGTGGCAGCCGAACCGAAATTTCGTGTACGGATCGTTGGAGGGGATACCTGCTCCTTTTGATGAAAAGCATGGTCCACGATATTCGCTGAGACCGAACTTCATCATGCCCTTGGATGATGACTGGATAATGTGGACGTCGCCGACGGAGTGCAGCATGATCTCGACCGAGACCGGCCGCATCGAACAGCATTTCGACAATTGGCCAAATGCCGCACACAACCTGATGCACCTTATGAGTCGTCAACAATTGCCAGGGGTTGGGGGAGCGGCAAGCGCGTCGGATTTCGCTATCGGCAGCGCTTACTGGACGGCGATGGCAGGCACATCGGACAATTCCAATTTTTGGGCCGCCGTGTGGAAAGAAGATTCGGATCTCCCTGCAACGGTCTACAGGAAGCATCGAATTGACCCCACCTCAATCGACTACAACCCACGCACGGGCTTGGTCGCTAGCGGCGATGCGTTTGGCGAGGTTCACATTTGGGACGCGCGGACCGGTGCGCAGTTCAAACGCCTTCGTCCAGAAAACAAGCAGCTTTATCGGGCCGACTGGTCGGATGACGGCAAGACATTGTTGCTGGCCGATTCCTTTTACTCTGATCCTTCCCGTTACCACTTCAATCATTTTGGTCCGGTCTCGTTAGCGTTCGACCTGGAAACGAGGCGTTTCCGTGATGCGGCCCCGGTTCCTGACAAGGCCGAGGCGATCGACATTGTCGATCCGAAGTCAGGCGGGCCTGCAAGCGTCTTGTCTTCGCTCCGCAACAGCCCCGACGCACCGGCGGATACGCGCGATCTGACGCTGAAGGTGAATGACAAAAGGTACAACTTGAATCCGCATTTGTTGCCGGACCCTGTTCGGAATCAGATCTTAGGAACGCGTCTGTTTCGCGAGAGCGAGTTTGGCTCTCCCTGGTCCTACGCGGCGAATCCCCATAGCGGTCAAGGGGGCGGTCCTCATTCGATTATTGTCGGCTCGAAGACAGGACAGGTAATGCAATTTGAGATCGCTCCCGTGAAAGGTACCGGGCCTCCGGTGATGCTTGTCATTCGCAAGTTTGTCGGACACACGGGAGCAGTCACATCGGTCGCAATTTCTCCCGACGGCACACGACTGGCGACATCGTCCTGGGATGGCACGATCCGATTATGGAAGTTGGGCCCCATAGCGCCCCAGGGCGACGTCGATTTCGCCAGCGACGGTTCTAGCGTCACGAATGTTCCGCCGGCCAGCGAAGCGGCGCGAGCCGGGATTATTGCTCGCGATGTGATCGTCAAGTTCAATGACGGCTCGTTCTTTGAACGAAACTACCTATTCACGCAAGACTCGCTGTTGCCGGGCGCCGAAGTTGATCTCAAGATCGCTCGCAAGAGCGACCCCTTGTCCCCGTGGAAGGTCATGACGAAGACGATCCGTCTGAGCCCTGCTCCTGAAATTGTCGAGCCGTATCTGACGTTGTTTTTAGATCGACATGGGGAGTGGGTCGGTTACACGCCGCGCGGCTATTTTGACGGCACCCCGCAAGGACAACAGTACGTCGGCTGGCACCTCAACCGAGCGCGTCATCAAACGGCTGAGTTCTATGCGGTGGGTCAGTTTGACCAGTTATATCGCCCGGATATTGTACGTGAAACGATTCGCCTGGCCGACGAAAGCGAAGCGATCCAGTTGGCCAATGGGGAGCTCCGTGAAATGCCCAATCCTCCGGACGATAATCTCGATTTTCGCAATCGTGACACTGTCGAAGCGCATCGACCGCCAGAGGTCGCCGTGTCGCACAAGCCATTGCCACCCAATGGAGGGCGGTATTCTGTCTTGGTTGAAACGCGAGTCGCAACTGCCGTCGACAAGCCGGTCAAGAAGATTGATGTCCGCTCGAACGGCCAACCGGTTTTGGTTCTCCCCATCGACGAGCATGAGCAGGTCGTCGGCAATCAGCGGATTCGCGTCTTGACGCACGAGGTGCCGCTGCCGACTCGGGAGAACGTCATCACGGTTGAGGCAATCGGGGAGAGCACCCAAACCACTGAACGCCGCGAAATCAACATTAAGCCAGCGGAAGTAATGAACGACGAAACCCCCAACCTTTACATCCTGGCGATCGGGATTTCAGAGTATCAAAATCCAAGTCTAAAATTGCAATTTGCACATAAAGATGCGATCGACTTTGCAAACGCTTGGCGTCGCTACGAAGGCCAACATTACTCGAAAGTAATCTCGAAGGTTCTGGTCGATGAAGAAGCGACGACGAACAACATTCGCGACGCGATGGATTGGCTATCTCGTTCCGTCCGCCCCCACAAGGATCTGGCCTTCGTATTCCTGGCTGGTCACGCAGTTTACGAACGTCGCGCCGGATGGTTTTTCGGCGCAGTGAATTTAGATCGAGACCGGCTCCGTGCGACGGGGATTGGTCATGACGAGTTGACCGGCTGGCTCGATGACGAGCTTCCGTGCGACAAGATTCTATTCACCGATACGTGTCACGCGACGAAGGCTGTCCGAGAGATGGGATTTCTGCCCAGGCATCCTCAGGAGAAAGACATTTGGCGCGAGACGAATACCTTGGTGATTGCGTCTTGCAACGATGACCAAGAAAGCGTCGAGTCGAACCTGTGGGAGAACGGAGCGTTTACCGAGGCGATGCTCGAGGCGCTGTCAGGCTCCGTGGCCGACTATGACGGCGACTTTTGGATTAGTTTGAAGGAAATCTCCGTCTATTTAGACAATAAGGTGCCGAATCTGGCTTCGGAACTGGGCATAGTGCAACATCCCTCGATGAAGAATCGCTTGGGAATTGGCAAATTGGTCCTCGCGCCAGTCGTGATTCCGTGAACCGATTGGAGACGTTGCGTGCATAATCGCCGAAATCGAAGAGGAAGATTTCAGCTTGGCGGACGTGTATCGATCAAGTTCGATAACGTGTGTGGGTGAGATCGAGACTTTGCAATGACAAGAATCATCTTCTTTTCCGCGATTGTCGCTTCGTTGTCGCTGCTCAGCGTCGTTTTGGCGGCGGAGCCAGACGCTTCCGTCAACGCTCGCCGGTTTTTACGCCGCTACTGCTACGAATGCCATAATGGGCCGGGCTCCCCCGGTGGAGACGTCAACTTTCTTTCCCGTCAAGAATTGGTGGAGAAAGGAATAGTCGTTCCCCGTATTCCCGATGAATCGAGTTTGATTCAACGGCTCGTTCAGCAGTCGATGCCGCCGCTTGAGCAACGCCAAAGAAATCCGATCAGCCCCGAGGAGATTGCCGAACTGCGAGCTTGGGTCGAGATCGGCGCCCCAGACTTTACGATCGCCTCGACGCAGCGCGGCTTTCACTCCGTCGAGAAAGTCTTGCGGTCGATTCGCGACTTTCTAAAGTCGCAAGACGAAGCCGATCGCCCTTATTTTCGATTCTTTACCCTGCATACGGTCGCCAATCGCAAATTTACGAGCGACGCTGATCTGGATCTGCACCGTTTCGCGTTGTCGAAAGCGATCAACAGCCTGAATTGGGGACCTGAAGTCATTGCTCCCCGAGCGCTCGACAACGAAACTCGCCTCGTTTACGTCGTTGATCTTCGCGACCTCGTCATTCGGTCTGGTCAGTCCTGGAGCGAACTGGATCACTGGACCGCACTCTCTCGGGCGTATCCCTACGGGTTCTCGTATGCAGACTTTCACAGTCATGAGCGGCAGGACCTGCTGACGGAAGTTCGGCAATTGCTGGGTGATCGCATCTCGACTCATCTACCCGTCTTACGTGCCGATTGGTTTATCGCCACGGCGACAAGGCCTCCTCTCTATCACGACTTGATGGATCTGCCGAAAACCGCGCAAGAGTTGGAACAGACGCTAGGAGTTGATATCGCCAAAGCCTTGACAAGTCCCGAACCTTCCGCGATCGCCAGAGGCGGCTTTTCCAGAAGTGGAGTCTCGGCACAAAACCGCCTTGTCGAACGAAGCCAAAGCTCGCTTGGCTATTACTGGAAGAGCTATGACTTCAAGCCCAACACGCAGCGGGGAAGCTTGACGCGTTTTCCGCTTGGGCCGCGCGGTCTTGCCGGACAGGAATCGTTCGACGATATGGCCTTCGAACACGATGGCGGCGAAATCATTTTTTCCCTTCCCAATGGGCTGCAAGCGTACTTGCTGGTCAATGGGGACGGGGGGCGAATCGATGAAGGACCAATTGATGTCGTCAGCGACGCCTTGAAAACGTCCGGCACGCCGGCAATCGTCAATGGACAATCGTGCATGGCCTGTCATCGCGAGGGAGTGATTAATTTTCGCGACGAGATTCGTGGCGCAAGCGGCGTCTTTGGGGATGCTGCGAAACAGGTCGATCGCATTTACCTTGCGCACGAGGTCATGCGACCGTTAGTCGATGCCGATCGAAAGCGATTCCAGCAGGCGTTAGCCAAGACTGTCGAAGGCATCTCAGATACGGAATATCTGACCGGCCCCAGTGCGCCCGAACCGATCGGCGAAGTGGTGCGAAAATACCGTCTCGTCTATCTCGGTGTTGAGGATATCGCCGTGGAACTTGATATTCCCACGACGCAAGAACTGCGGTCGCTGATTGGCAGCGAACGGGTTCGCGTGTTGGGGTTGGATGCGGTATTTCGCGGCAAGGCGACCATCAGTCGAAATCTCTGGGAAGCGACGAAGTCTCGTAGTGGATTGGGGGGAAGGTCGCTTGCTCACGATTTGGGATTCGAGGTCGGATTCACGCCTGTTCAATAGCGCTGACGTTTCTCAGAGCATTGGATCCTATTGGCAGTCGAAGGATAACATTCTCATGTCGAAAGTCTGGTATCAATCGTTCCTGTTCAGCTTGGCCGTTGGTCTGGCGTTCGCCAGTCAAGAGCAGGTCGAAGCGGCGTCGCTCGAGGAAGAGTTTCAACGAGTCGCGACTGTCGTTAAAGAATCGATTCAAGGAGCGACGACCATCGATGTCCGGGCTTTTACCGACATCAACGCGCAGACGGAAGTCAGCGGACGGATTGCTCCAGGGTTGCAGGCGCAGTTTCTCGAAGCGTGCGAAAAGCTGGGCGTCCGTCAAAACGATCAGGCCGATCATGTGCTGTTGGCCACCTTTTCGGTGAATGATCGAAAGTCGATCGAAGCCGATGACCCAATTGTGCTGGAAGTGGAGTTCTCGCTCAAAACGCGACGGGGAAGGAGTCCCGTCGAAATCGCACCGATCCGAGTCGACTCTCCGAAATTGCCGACGGTAAAGATTGACGAACCGAACGTACTTGGCGAGGCCCTGGGCGTTAACGGAATGGTAACGACGAAAGCGAACGTGGACGCGTCTCCAAGCGACCTCTCGCGTGAACAACTCGCCCGGTTGGCTTTGACTCCTACCGGTTTTGCCAGTGAGGCGAAAATCAAGTCGAATGCCGGCAGCAAGATCGAAGTCCAGATCGTTTCGCGGCGGGCCGGCAGTTCTGGCGATTTCCAGCCGCTTTCCGCCGTGGTCAAGCAGGGACAACCCTTTGTGAGCATTCCGCTGGGCCATGAATACAAGATTCAAGTGACCAACCATGGGACGCTGCCGTTCGCTGTCGCGACGTCGATTGATGGACTAAGCGTGTTTCATTTCGCCGATGATACTTGTCGTGATCCAAACACGAAACGACTTGCGATCAAGCACCAATTGGTTCGTGCCGGTGAAGCGAACGCCGAAGGCCAGGTGATTCCCATGACAACTACTTTACCAGGGTGGATATTGAGCGCGACGGGCGCGAACAATTCCGCTCGCTTTCTGGTCTCCAGTTACGGAAATTCAAACTCTCCGGAAGTTCGCTTCCCCCGGCCACCCCACGCCGGCGCCATCCACTTGCAATTCTTTCCGTGTCGACTTGTCACGGGAAATTTACGTGACCCAGATGCAACCAAGTTCACTACCCCCGGTGAGCGAGAAACCATTGGCTACGAGAGAGCGGAAGTCACAGCGACCGCCCCCAGCGAGTTTTTGACGATTCGATATGACCGCTGAACTCGATTAGAACGCGCCGTTGATAGCGCAAGATTGATTCAGAGTCACAGGTCTAAAATGCTGAGAAGCATCGATTTCCAATACTCCTTGCAAATTAGAAGGTCATGAGGCTTAGGCGGCGGCTAGACTGACCTGCAGAACGAGTTTATGGATGCGATCATCGAGAGCATGGATATCCAGCAGGAGTTAAGCCGTCGGGCGAACAACTCGGCATAGATCCGAGCGGGGTTGGCACTGGAGAAGCTGAAGACGCGGGCGGCGGGGTAGGCGACGCGGAGATTCTAATTACGTAATTAAAATTCGCCGCAGGCGACTGGCTGCTGATCCTCTCGTTTCCTGGGAAGCGATCGCCTTCAAATTGGCCGACAACGTCATCAAGGTATTTGTCAGGTTATCGGATGAGAACCGTATGGAAACCTTGATCAGATTACCTCGCATAACCATCGACTGTTACTAGCGTTACGATCTCCGCCGCATTGGGGTTGAATGCACTCCAGACAACAAGACGCTGCAAAGAGATACACTGACGGGTATTGAGTAGTCCCCGGCGTCACAACCGCTGTCCTGGCACGGCTTCACTACAAAAAGGGTGCGCTCGCCGATTGACTGGACCTTGCTCGAACCGGAGACTTCCGGAAAGGGTCGCATACTCTTGGCTAAGAGTAATGATGAAACGCTCCAGCCTTTCCTTTCTTAGTTTCTCCAATCGCCAGACAAGCTGAATGCGGCCCAGTATTCCGGGGGCAGGCGGAGAAACTCCTTTTGCTGTTCAACGGGAACATCACGTCGCGTCTTGTCGCCGCGGCGTTTTGCGATGTGCGGGAACTCCTGGGGATTGTTCAGAACCCACAGCTGAGCTTCCCGCAAGGCATCCAGCTTACTTAATTTCTTTTCCAGGTAGTTCGTGTAGAAGCGTTCCATCAGACGCTGCGTCACCACGTCGTCCACCTTCCAGTAGCTGGCGATCGTCGAGCGGGCGCCAGAGATCTGGAAGCTCCGCTGCAAGCCCAACAAGCCCTCTCCGCCAGCTACTTCCCCCAAACCTGTTTCGCAGGCGCTCAAGACCACCAGATCGACCCCATTGAGCGGGAGAAACGCAATTTCCTCGGCCGTTAAAATGCCGTCATCGGGAATTTCGGACTTCGTTGCATCGAGTTCCGGCGGATGGTTCGCCCCGGCGAAGACCAGTCCCGAAAGGAGATTGGGATCGTAACCGCGGATCACCTCGTCCTTGCCGAGCCCAAGCAGGCGCTGCTGATCCTGCGGGTTCGCCTTCAACGCCGACTGGAACTTGGCGGGAGCAAAAAAGCCATGGGTCGCCACGTGCACGATTGAGCACTTCGGAGCCAAACGGCGAAATGCGTCCTCCGTGGCGGCTGCGCCTGAGACAAACTGCAGTCGCTCGACCGATTTAGAGAAACTTCGTTGGTACAGACCGCGAATGAACTCGGCTTCCTTTTGGGCGCCGTCCAACTGCGGCCAAACCAGATGCTCCGTGATACCCCGTACCGAAAATGCATGGCCATTGGTTCCACTATCCGCGAGCTGCTGCTGCTCGGTGCTTCGTCGTTCGTAATCGATCCCGCCCACGACGAGCAGGTCGTTAGGCAGTTCAGTCGTTTCTTCGCGCATCAGCTTGGGGAGTAGGCGCGGCACGGGGAGCATGGCGATGCGATGGTCTTCCAGCAGATATGTTCCTGGCTGTTTTCCGGGCAATGCCGCAAACGGAAAGGTTCCCAATTGGCCGTCGGGCGAAATGAGGATCGTTTCGGCATCGCCGATGTACGGAACGATTGGTTCCCACAGTTTCTCGCGAAGAAGATTTCCGGCGGCTTGGGCAGCGGGTGCGGTTCCCAACAATTGCCGCCAGGTTTGGATGGCCAAATGGATTTCGGCCGCGGGCCCCAACGGGATGACCTGAATCTTGCCAGAAGCAGGAATCACGAAAGCCACCAGCGACCGCGTTTTCTTGACCTCTCCCTTTTGATTCGGATCGCGATCAAAATGAGTATACTCCAGCAGATCCACCAGCACGGTCCCGGTGGGAAGCAACTCTTGTAGTTGACTTGGCTTCCACGGTGTCCTTGCTTCCCGAAACGCAGCGCTTTGGCGGCCCAGGTCGGCTTCCAATCGTTCTTTCACTTGGCGAAGCTTCTCGACCTGATCACGCCAGGATTCGAGCATTTCCGGCGTGGTCGGTGGCTGAGAGGAGAGGGCCGACCAGTGAGCGGTTGTCTGCCGGAGCGAGGTAAATTGGGACGCCAGGGCCGGATCAGCAGCTAATTGCCGGTATTCGTTTTGACGGGCAAGGACAGCCCCTTTCCAGCCTGAGACGTTCGCGTAAGTTCGATCACCGTTTGCGCTCACGGAATCGCTCAGCGATACGGACAGATAGCTGTTCAGATGATATCGAACGTCGTCATTCATGGCTATCTGCTGCCGCTGTGACTGAACCATCGAACTGGAGTCTAAGTTCGCTGCCACAATCTTCAAAGCTTCGCCGGCTAAAACCTCGGCCTGGGCGTCGTCCCCCATCGCGTGGTACAGCAAAGCCAGGTTGTGGAGGCTGCCGGCGTAGTGGCGATGCCGCTCGCCTAGCAACTCTTTGCGGATTTCCAGGGCTTGCCGAAAAAGGGGCATTGCCTGGGCGTAGTTTCCCATCTCGTGGTACAGCTTAGCGAGGTTGTCGAGGCTGGTAGCGTTGAGGGTATGTCGCTCGCCCAGAGCCTCTTTGTCGATTTCCAGGGCTTGTCGATAAAGGGGTTCGGCCTGCGCGTAGTCCCCCTTTGCGCCGTACAGCAGGGCTAGGTTGTGGAGGCTGGCGGCGTAGTGGGGATGCCGCTCGCCGAGTAACTCTTTGCGGATTTCCAGGGCTTGTCGATAAAGTACCTCTGCCTGGCCGTAGTCCTCCGTCGAGTAGTACAACAAAGCCAGATTGTCGAGGTTTGTGGCGTAAGTTGGATGTCGCTCGTCGAGTACCTCTCTGTGGATTTCCAAGGCTTGCTGAAAAAGTGGCTCGGCCTGCAGGTAGTCCCCCATGTCCCGGTACAGCGCAGCTAGGTTGTGGAGAATGGCGGCATAGTGGGGATGCCGCTCTCCGAGTACCTCTTTGCGGATTTCCAGGGTTTGCCGATAAAGGGGTTCGGCCTGCGCGTAGTCCCCCTTTGCGCCGTACAGCATAGCCAGGTTGTGGAGGCTGTCGGCGTAGTCGGGATGCCGCTCGCCGAGTACCTCTTTGCGGATTTCCAGGGCTTGCCGAGAAAGGGGCTCGGCCTGCGCGTAGTCCTCCATCTCGCGGTACAACTCAGCCAGGTTGCGGAGGCAGATTGCGTAGTCGGGATGCCGCTCGCCGAGTACCTCTTTGCGGATTTCCAGGGCTTGCCGATAAAGGGATTCGGCCTGCGCGTAGTCCCTCTTCGCGTCGTACATCGTGGCCAGATTGTGGAGGCTGGCGGCGTAGTCGGGATGCCGCTCGCCGAGTACCTCTTTGCGGATTTCCAGGGTTTGCCGGTAAAGGGGCTCCGCCTGCGCGTAGTCCCCCTTCGCGCCGTACAGCCAGGCCAGTTCGTGGAGGCTGGCGGCGTAGTCGGGATGCCGCTCGCCGAGTTCCTTTTTGCGGATTTCGAGGGTTTGCCGGTAAAGGGGCTCCGCCTGCGCGTAGTCCCCCTTCTCGCCGTACAGCCAGGCTAGGTTGCGGAGGCTGTCGGCGTAGTCGGGATGCCGCTCGCCGAGTACCTCTTTGCGGATTTCCAGGGCTTGCCGATAAAGGGGCTCGGCCTGGGCGTAGTCCCTCTTCGCTCCGTACAGCCAGGCTAGATTGTGGAGGCTGGCGGCGTAGCGTGGATGCCGCTCGCCAAGTACCTTTTTGTGGATTTCGAGGGCTCGTTGAAACAGGACCTCGGCCTGCGCGTAGTCCCCCATCGAGTGGTGCAGCCAAGCCAGGTTTTCGAGGCTGGTGGCGTAGTCGGGATGCCACTCGCCGAAGACGGAGCGATGATACTCTGCGATTTCTTTGGCAGCATCAACCGCCAAGCCGCTCTTTCCCTCACGGTCCAGGCGGTCAATTTGAGCATCTTTGGCCCACATTTGGAAATAGGTTGTGCGATCCTCCGACGTAAGCTGTTTGAGCTTTGTCACCACCTCTAAGTTTAGCTGTTGGTCGGTGGCTTTCCAATGTGATGCACCGTAGTGCATGCGGGCTAAACGAGAACACGATTCTGAAACGGACGTCGCCCTCTCAAACTGACCTTGGCGCACGTAGGACATGGATAGAGATGCAGCCGTTGCAAAATAAACATCTAACCACGAGTCAACAGTTTCTCGTTCGTAGCCTAAACGCTCATAAGTCTCGAAGAGGTATTTACTGACGGCAATCGATTTTTCAAGGTTCTCGCTTTCCTTGGTCCAAGCGCCGACATCACGGGCATTTTGAGTCGCTGTGTCCAAGTAGCTCACCAACTGCAGCAACTCGGCTTGATCGTCGGGAAGCTTTAGGACGCGCTGCGTCATGCCATCCTCAGCTAAGAAAACAATTCCCTGTTCCTCAGTGACCTGCTGCTCAACGATTGCCTGCTCCTGTTTGTCGGCAATGGGGGCTTTCCCACATCCTGCAGCCAAGATTCCCGAAAGGATCGCAAGAGACAGTCTCTTCCACATAGCCTGCTCCACTTAGAAGACTCCAGAGACACGGCCTATTCAGCAAGGCTTATTGTATCGGCGGGTATTGAAAAGCAATCTGCGAAGCGACCTGGACGCCTCTCGAAAGCCGCGGCTTTTCGATTCACGCTTAACCGGACGCCGACTGCGAAATAAAAGTCAATGAGTGCAGTTTACGGCTTATTGGGAATTCATTTCGATTTTCGGTCTGATACCGATAGCGTTAATGTGATCAAGCGGTCTCGCGGTAAAGAAACCTCCGAGAATGACCAAGAATAGACGCTTTATCATGGCAGGCATTCTGGGACATGGAAGCTTTTCGATTGAGCCGACTAATTTCCGCCGTTCGCTTCAGGCTCCACCACTGGAAACAAAATCGCCTCGACGGTTTCGACGTCGGGGAGCGTTTGTAAGACGTTTAGCGCCTCTTGCAGTTGGCTGGGTGGGTTTCGTCGGGTTTTGGTACCGCGTGAGATGGACGCGTCGATCGGACGTCCGGCGGCGTCGAGGCTCGTGCGCAGGTACTGACCGTTCTTGAATTGCCAGATCGACGTCGGTTCGGTAATTGCAACCAAGTCGCGCTGGAGACGTTCTTTCCAGGTTTGAAAGGAAGGGAGCGGCTGGCTAGAGGCGACGACGAAGAACAATTGTCCCCCGGCCCCTTCGGTCAGGGTGAAGTAATCGTTGGGGTTCTCGTACAAGTTCAATTCTTGGGTCGCTTGAGGAATCGCCGCTTCTTCCTCAGGCAAGCATAGCTGGACCGAACCATCAGTATTCACCGCGATTAACATCGCATACTGCGGCTCCTGAAAACGAACGAGAACGCGAAGATCGTCGCCCACTTGCACACGCCCGGTCTGCGTACCGAGCGTTCCCAGGGCGACTTCTCGATTGTTTTCATGGCGAAAGTGACGGACTTCCAACTCGTCGACGACCGGCGACGTCATGCCTGGATCGTTTGGCTCAGCGATCGCCTTCGTCGTCATCGGTGCGGTAACGCTGGCCGCGTTGTTCTCTCCGCCGTACCAGGTAGAAAGTCGTTTGACGACGAAAATCAGGGCGACGACGGCGATGACGGCCACAAGCGCCGCCAAAACCTTGCCATTAACCGGCCCCTTGAGGTTCAGCGAGGAAGACGGCGGGGGAAGAGCGATCGAACGATTGTCTTGGTTGGTCTCCTGGCGCCATCCCTGTAGCGCGTCGGCGAACTCTTGCATCGACGCGAACCGCTCCGCTGGGTCCTTCGCCATCGCCTTTAGACAAATCGATTGCAGCGCGTCGTCGATGTTGGGGTTCTTCTCGGCCGGAGGCGTCGGCTCATGGCTGAGGATCTGATTCAGGATCTCGATCAGTCTCCCTTGAAAGGGAACCTCGCCTGTCAAAAGTTCGTAAAGAATCACTCCTAGCGAAAAGACGTCCGATTGTCCCGTCACCTTGTTGGCGTCGCCGCGGGCCTGCTCCGGAGACATATACTCTGGGGTCCCCATGATGACGGAATTCCGCGTGAGGGCCGTATTGTCGACTTCTTGGTAACGTGCGAGTCCGAAGTCCATGATGACCGGCTCATCATGTTCGGCGTCGAACATGATGTTGCTAGGCTTCAGATCGCGGTGAACAACTGCTTTGCGATGCGCGTACTCCAGCGCTCGCGCAAGCTTTTCGACTAACAAGACCGCTTCGAGAAGCTCGCACCTCTTCTCGGCGATTCGTTTCGCCAGGGTCGCCCCCTCGATATAGGCCATGGCGATGTAGACCTGGCCATCCTCCTGGGCCAACTCATAGACAGGACAGATGTTCGGATGACGAAGTGCTGCGGCGGCCTGACCTTCCCGAAAGAACCGTTGGAGTTCGCTGGCGGACAATTCCGAACTTCGCAACGGAAACTTCAACGCTACCTTGCGATGCAGACGAAGGTCTTCCGCCAGATAGACCGCTCCGAAGGCTCCTTTCCCCAGTCGCTTCTCAAGCCGAAAGCGGCGAATGGAAGGCGGTTTGACCCGCGCTCGCTCAGCGACTTCTGCGGCGATCTCAAAATCTTGTTGTGAATCCGACTCCGCGACTTCTCCGCCTGAGATCGTCGCACAAGGGGCGTTTCTCCCCTTCTTCCCGCTATCCCGCTCGTATTGCTCCGCTGCGCTGAGGATCGCATCGCTGTGCTGAGGAAACCGTTCCAAGTAGCTCGAGACGTCTGGGGGAAGCGGCGCTTGCAAAAGCTCCAATTCGACGAAGACAAGCTCTTCCAAGAGTTTGGCCTGCTCGTCGGCGCTGACGCAGGGAAGATAGTCTTCAATCGCCGGCATAGCGCCGTCGACGAACGCTTCCTCAAATCGCTCGCAAATCGCTTGAAAGGCCGTTACTCGCGCGATTGTCTCGTCAGGCTGCACATCGTCCATGCGCTAACTTTCGCAACAAGAGGCATAACCATGTCGCCCCTTCCCGACTGCGAAACGCCTATTAGAAGGGGTCGCTGATCAGCTCGAAGTAGTTTGCATCAAAAACCTCCGATAGGCAACGTCTCAAACGAAATTTTGATCGATGAGAATCATATGGAAACCTTGATGGCGAGAAATGAACCCAACTACTCTCCCAATCAGTTCTTAAACGAGTAAACGCGCAGCAAACTCCACCGGAATCTACGGAAAAGGCGTATCGCTTCCTTAAGAGCAGAGAAAGTAAGGCCACTTCAACCAAGTGGTCCGATAGCTCCACCACTGATCGCCGCACTCCCGATTAAGGGCCATCACGAGCGTTATCGGCGAACGCGCCCGAAACCAATCCGCCCTCTTTCTCGTCGCTCGTGAACAAGCGGGCAGCAAGAACGCATTCGTCTGCATTGTGACTTTGCATATCTCGTAGAGCCGCTGTTCCTCTCATCTGTTCCCTGGCTCCTCGCCCCCAAAGCGCCGCAAACGTCGCCGTTGATCCGCAAAATGTCGCTCTTAGCGACAGAGACATATTGAAAACCGTTGATCAAACAAAAAAAGCTGGTTACTATCACACCAGCAATAAGAGCCAACGCATAACCCCCGATTGGGGCATTTTGGTCAAAATGTTCCCATAATCCAAGCTCGATGTCCTTTGGGTCGAATGGATCCCGATCTTCTAGCCAACCTCCCTCTTCGAGTCAGCTTCACCGCGGCATCCCCTATATGTCCCTGAATCCTCGTCCGCTTAGACTTCGCAACTCCCTGACGTCGCGTCGCACTTCGCCTGCTTTCGAGCAATTGGAACTCCGGGCAATGCTGACGGTCGATCCGATCCTGATCGACGCTGAATTCGTCTCCACCGTGGGGAGCGAATACTTGGTCAACACGACCACGGAAAGCGACCAAACGGCCCCGGTCATCGCGATGGATGCGATTGGCAACTACGTCGTCGTTTGGCAGAGCAATCTGCAGGACGGCAGCGGGTATGGAATTTACGCCCAACGGTACATGGCTGATGGCGCCCCCGACGGCCCAGAGTTCCGCGTTAACTCCACCACCGAGGACCATCAACAGCAACCGACGATAGCGATGACCGCCGACGGCCGGTTCGTTATCGCTTGGACGAGCAATCTGCAGGATGGGGGCGGGAACGGCGTCTATGCCCAACGATACTTGGCAGATGGCACTCCCGACGGCTCGGAGTTCCAAGTCAACTCCACCACGGATGGCAGTCAAGCCTTGCCCGCGGTGGCGATCAGCGCAGACGGCCGGTTTGTCATCGCCTGGTATGGCAATGGCCAGGGGGACTCCCGCGGCATCCATGCTCAACGCTTCTCCGCCGATGGCGCCCCTGTCGATGACGAGTTCCTCGTCAACTCCACCACAGACAGCAGTCAAACCGCGCCCAAGGCGGCGATGGGGGCAGACGGACGGTTCATTATAAGTTGGTCAAGTAACTTGCAGGATGGTAGCGGATACGGCATCTTCGCCCAGCGGTATGTGGCGGACGGTACGCCCGACGGATCGGAGTTCCTCGTCAATTCCACCACCGCAAACGATCAAACAAGCCCCACGGTGGCAATGGGCGCCGACGGGCGATTCGTCATCGCCTGGACCAGCAATGTGCAGGACGGCAGCGGCTATGGCGTCTACGCCCAGCGATACCTGGCCGATGGCACCCCTGATGGCCCCGAGTTCCTCGTCAATTCGACCACCGCAAATGATCAGTCTCTTCCCAACTTGGCGATCGGCGCCGCCGGCCGCTTCGTCATCGCTTGGCAAAGCCTTGTACAGGACGGTAGCAGTTGGGGCGTCTACGCCCAGCTGTACGAGGCCGATGGAACGCCCGTCGGCGACGAGTTTCGCGTTAACTCCACCACCGAAGGACTTCAAACCGCTCCGTCGGTTGCGATGAGCGCCGATGGTCGCTTCGCCATCGCTTGGCCCAGCAATCCATTAGACGGCAGCGGCTATGACGTCTACGCTCAGCGGTATCTCTTCTCTCCCGAGACAGGCGGCCCCTACGTGATCGCCGAAGGGAGCGATTTGACGCTCGACGCTTCCACCGCGGACGCTAGTATCGTCAGCTATGCGTGGGACCTCGACGGGGACGGTCAGTACGACGATGCGAGCGGCGCGACTCCGACGATCTCGGCGGCTACCTTAGCGGCGCTCGGCTTGGCTGCTCGTGGGGAATACTTAATCTCGCTCGGCATGACCGATGATGAAGGAAACTTTCGCGCTGCTGCGACGACGGTCACGGTGGTGAACGCCCCGCCGACGCTGAGCATCAATTCGATTTCGCCGGTTCGCGTTGCGAACCAGGCGATCGACATTGTCGCCAGCGCCACTGATGTGGCCGATCCGCCGGAGACGCTCACCTACCTGTACGAGATCTTCGCAGATGGCGCCGACGCCCCCGCCTTCACCGGTTCTGGGGTCAACCTAACGAACTTCCAGTTCACGCCGACGAGCGGAGGAAACTACGAAATCGTACTGACCGTCAGCGATCAAGAAGGCGGCAGCAGTCAAGTACGCAAAACGATCTTCGTCAATGGCGTCGCCGCGGTTGGGCCGGAAGCGCGGGTCAACACGACCACGCTCGGCGACCAACTGTCCCCCGTCATCGCGATGGATGCAGTTGGCAATTACGTGGTCGTTTGGTACGGCAACGGCCCAGATGATAACTCCGGCATCTACGCCCAGCGGTATCTAGCCGACGGCACGCCTAATGGCGCTGAGTTCCGAGTCAATGCCCACACGGCCAACATCCAAGAGCTCGCCACGGTCGCGATGAACGCCAACGGTCGGTTCGTCATCGCCTGGTTAAGCGATCGGCAAGACGGCAGCGATGGGGGCATCTTCGCCCAGCGTTACCTAGCCAATGGCGCGCTTGACGGACCAGAGTTTCTGGTAAATTCGACAACGGAATACACTCAATACGCCCCCACGGCGGCCATTGGAGCCGACGGTCAGTTCGTTATCGCCTGGCATGGCAACGGACCTGGCGACTACCCTGGCATATTTGCTCAGAGATACCTGGCCGACGGCACGCCAAATGGCTCGGAGTTCCGCGTCAACTCCGCCACGGAATACGATCAACAGTTTCCCACGGCGTCGATGAGCGCCGACGGACGCTTCGTCATCGCCTGGCAGAGCAATCTGCAGGACGGTAGCGGCTACGGCATCTACGCCCAGCGGTTCCTGGCTGACGGTACGCCAGCCGGACCCGAGTTCCGCGTCAATTCCACCACGGCAAGCAGTCAAGTTGCCCCAACGGCAGTGATGACCGGCGACGGCCAGTTCCTCATCGTCTGGCATGGCAATGGCCCTGGAGACTCCGACGGCGTTTTTGCCCAGCGGTACCTTGCTGACGGCACGCCCAACGGTGAAGAATTCCTCGTGAATTCCAACACAGTCAACGGTCAAGGCCGCGCCACAGCGGCGATCGACGCCGACGGTCAGTTCGTCATCGCCTGGGATAGCAATTCGCAGGACGGCAGCGGCTTTGGCGTCTACGCCCAGCGGTACCGGGCCGATGGCACGCTAGAAGGCGCCGAGTTCCGCGTTAATTCCACGACGATAGACCACCAATACGACCCGACGGTGGCGATCAGCGCCGCTGGACAATTCGTCATCGCCTGGCAGAGCCTTGAGCAGGATGGAAGCTACCATGGCATTTACGCCCAACGGTACGTCGTCGTCTCGGAAGCGGGCGGGCCTTACGTGATTGAAGAAGGAAGTGATTTAACGCTTGAAGCGTCTACGGTAGACGCAAGTATCGTCAGCTATGCTTGGGACCTCGACGGGGACGGCCAATACGATGACGCGACTGGGGCCACGCCGACGATCTCGGCGGCGACCTTGGAGACGCTCGGGCTGAACGCTCGCGGAGTCCATACAATCGAACTCGGCATGACCGACGACGAAGGGAACTTCCACGTCGCGCCGACGACGGTCACTGTGGTGAACGCGCCACCGACGACACTGAGCATCGATTCGATTTCGCCGGTTCGCGTTGCGAACCAGGCGATCGACATTGTCGCCAGCGCAGTTGATCTGGCCGATTCGCCGGAGACGCTGACCTACCTCTACGAGATCTTCGCAGACGGCGCCGATGTCCCCTCCTTCACCGGCTCTGGGGTCAACCTGACCACGTTCGCATTCACGCCGACCGCCGGAGGAAACTACGAACTCGTAATCACCGTCAGCGATCAAGAAGGCGGGAGCAGTCAGGTTCGCAAAACGATCTTCGTCAATGGCGTCGCAGCGGTTGGGCCGGAAACGCGGGTCAACGCGACCACGCTCGGCGGCCAACAGTCCCCCGTCATCGCGATGGATGCAGTTGGCAATTACGTTGTCGTTTGGCATGGCGCCGGCCCAGACAATAACATCGGCGTCTACGCCCAGCGTTACTTGGCCGACGGCGCACCGAATGGCCCTGAGTTCCGCGTCAATGCCACCCCTGCAAACAATCAACAGTTCGCCACGGTCGCGATGAACGCCGACGGCCGATTCGTCGTCGCCTGGCAGAGCGATCTGCAGGATGGTAGCGGCTGGGGAATTTACGCCCAGAGGTACCAAGCGGATGGCACGCCCGAGGGCTCTGAGTTCCGCGTCAATTCCACGACGGACGCCCAACAACTCTCCGCTGCGGCGGCAATAACTGCCGACGGGCGGTTCGTCATCACCTGGATCGGCAACGGACCAGGGGACAACAATGGCATCTACGCCCAGCGGTACCTGGCGAATGGTATGCCTGACGGACCGGAGTTCCGCGTCAATACCACCACGGCAGAGAGTCAACAGTACGCCACACTGGCGATGAGCGCCGACGGCCGGTTCGTCATCGCCTGGCAGAGCTTTTTACAGGACGGTAGCGGCTGGGGCATCTACGCTCAGCGGTACCTGGACGACGGCACGCCCGACGGCGCCGAGTTCCGCGTCAATTCCACCACCGGCGACACGCAAGCTTTCCCTAGGGCGGCGATGAGCGCTGACGGCCGATTCGTCATCGCCTGGCATAGCTATCAACAAGACGGCAGCGGCTATGGCGTCTACGCCCAGCGGTACCTGGACGACGGCACGCCCGACGGACCGGAGTTCCTCGTCAATTCCACGACGGAAGACCAGCAAATTGCTCCCGCAACGGCGATGAGCGCCGACGGTCAGTTCGTCATCGCCTGGCGCAGCTATCTTCAGGACGGCAGCGGCTATGGCGTCTACGCCCAGCGGTATCAAGCCGACGGCACGCCTGACGGCTCCGAGTTCCTCGTCAACTCCACTACGGAAGACCAGCAACTTGCTCCCACGGCGACCATGGGTATCGACGGTCGATTCGTCATCGCCTGGCAGAGCAATCTGCAGGACGGCAGCGGCTATGGCATCTTCGCCCAGCAGTACCTCTTCGTCTCGGAAGCAGGCGGGCCTTACGTCATCGCAGACGGCAGCGATTTAGCACTCGAGGCCTCCGTCAAAGAGGCCAACGTCGTTAGCTACGCATGGGACCTCGACGGGGACGGCCAATACGATGACGCGACTGGGGCCACGCCGACGATCTCGGCGGAAACCTTGGCGACGCTCGGCCTGAGCACTCGCGGAGTCCATACAATCGCGCTCCGCATGACCGATGACGAAGGGAACTTCCGCGTCGCTCCGACGACGGTCACGGTGGTGAACGCGCCGCCGACGCCGAGCATCGATGCGATTTCGCCGGATCGCGTTGCGAATCAGGCGATCGACATCGTCGCCAGCGCCACTGATGTGGCCGATCCGTCGGAAACGCTCACTTACCTGTACGAAATCTTCGCCGATGGCGCCGACGTCCCCTCCTTCACCGACTCGGGGGTCAACCTGACGACCTTCCAGTTCACCCCGACGACCGGAGGAAACTACGAAGTCGTGCTCACCGTCAGCGATCAAGAAGGCGCGAGCAGCCAGGTCCGTCAAACGATCTTCGTCAATGGCGTCACGACGGTTGGGCCGGAAACGCTGGTCAATACGACCACCCTCGGCGACCAACGGTCCCCTGTCATCGCGATGGACGCAGTTGGCAATTACGTGGTCGTTTGGCAGAGCTATCTACAAGACGGCAGCAACTATGACTACGGCATCTACGCCCAGCGGTACCTGGCCGACGGCGCCCCGATTGGCCCGGAGTTCCGCGTCAATTCCAGCACGGAAGGCGCTATGGGGTTTCCTGCGGCGGCAATGACTGCCGACGGCCGGTTTGTCATTGCCTGGGAACGTACCGATGGCAGTGGCTACGACATCTACGCCCAGCGGTATCTGGCTGACGGCACGCCAGACGGTCCCGAGTTCCGCGTCAATTCCACTACGACAGGAGGGCAAACGGCTGCTGCTACGGCAATGGCTGCCGACGGCCGGTTCGTCATCTGTTGGCAGAGTAGCAACCAAGACGGCAGCCGCGATGGTATTTTCGGTCAGCGGTACCGGCCCGACGGTACGCCCGATGGCCCCGAGTTCCGCGTCAATTCTACGACGGAGAACAACCAACAGGAATCCACTCTCGCGATGAGCGCCGACGGAAGGTTCGTTATTGCCTGGCAGAGCTATCGACAGGACGGTAGCGAATTGGGCATTTACGCCCAGCGGTACCAAGCCGACGGTACTGTCGAAGGGCCAGAGTTCCGCGTGAACACCACCACGGCAGACAATCAGGCCTTGCCCAGTGTGGCGATCGGTATGGACGGCCGATTCGTTATCACCTGGACCAGCAATTTGCAGGACGGCAGCGGCTGGGGCGTTTACGCCCAGCGGTACTTGGCCGACGGCACGGCCGATGGTCCCGAATTCCGCGTTAATTCCACCATCGCAAACGATCAAGTCCAACCCACGGCAGCGATGAACGCCGGCGGTCGGTTCGTCATCGCCTGGGAAAGCGTACTGCAGGACGGCAGCGCGTTTGGCGTCTACGCTCAGCGGTACCTGGCCGACGGAACGCCCGACGGCCCGGAGTTTCGCGTGAACACCACCACGGCAGACAATCAGGAATCGCCCAGTGTGGCGATTGGCGCCGACGGCCGGTTCGCCATCGCCTGGGAAAGCTATTTGCAAGGCGGCAGTTTTTGGGACATCTACGCCCAGCGGTATACTTTCGTTTCAGAAGCGGGCGGACCGTACGTGATCGACGAGGAAGGCGATTTAGCGCTCGCAGCTTCCGTCGCAGACGCCAACGTCGTCAGCTACGCCTGGGACCTCGACGGCGACGGTCAATACGATGACGCGACTGGGGCCACGCCGACGATCTCGGCGGAAACCTTGGCGACGCTCGGCCTGAGCGCTCGCGGAGTCCATACCATCGCGCTCCGCATGACCGACGACGAAGGGAACTTCCACGTCGCTCCGACGACGGTCACGGTGGTAAACGCGCCGCCAACGCCGAGCATCGATGCGATTTCGCCGGATCGCGTTGCGAACCAGGCGATCGACATTGTCGCCAGCGCCACTGACGTGGCCGATCCGCCGGAAACGCTCACTTACCTGTACGAGATCTTCGCAGATGGCGCCGACGTCCCCTCCTTCACCGACTCGGGGGTCAACCTGACCAACTTCCAATTCACGCCGACGAGCGGAGGAAGTTACGAGGTCGTACTCACCGTCAGCGATCAAGAAGGCGCGAGCAGTCAGGTCCGTCAAACAATCTTCGTCAATGGCGTCGCCGCGGTTGGGCCGGAAACGCGGGTCAACACGACCACGATCGGCGAGCAACGGTCCCCCGTCATCGCGATGGACGCAGTTGGCAATTACATTGTCGTTTGGTACGGCAACGGCCCAGACAATGACTTCGGCATTTACGCCCAGCGGTTCCTGGCCGATGGCGCCCCCGACGGTCAGGAATTCCGCGTCGGCTCTCCCACGGCAATCTACCAGGAAGCTCCCACGGTCGCGATGAGCGCCGACGGCCGGTTTGTCATCGCCTGGCAAAGCAACCAGCAGGACGGCAGCGATTTTGGCATCTACGCCCAGCGGTACCTGGCCGACGGTACGGCCGACGGCCCCGAGTTCCGCGTCAATTCCACCACGGCTGGACCGCAACTCAGCCCTACGGCCGCCATAACGCCCGACGGGCGGTTTGCCATCGCCTGGTGGGGTAACGGATCTGGCGACAACCAGGGCGTCTTCGCCCAACGGTACTTGGCCGACGGAACCCCCGAGGGCACGGAGTTCCGCGTCAATACCACCACGGCAGAGAGTCAACTGTACGCCACACTGGCGATGAGCGCCAACGGCCGGTTCGTCATCGCCTGGACAAGCAATTTGCAGGACGGCAGCGGCACGGGGATCTACGCCCAGCGGTACCTTGCCAATGGCGTCCCCGACGGACCAGAATTCCGCGTCAATACGACTACGGAAAGCGTTCAATCTAACCCTACCGTGGCGATTGACGGCGACGGACGATTTGTCATCGCTTGGGATAGCGCTCTGCAGGACGGCAGCAACTATGGCATTTACGCCCAGCGGTACCTGGCCGACGGCACGCCCGACGGACCGGAGTTCCGCGTCAACTCCACGACGGAGAACACTCAAGCCAACCCCACGGCGGTAATGAGCGGCGACGGTCGATTCGTCATCGCCTGGGAAAGCAATCTGCAGGACGGCAGCGAGTATGGCATTTACGCCCAGCGGTACCTCGCGGACGGCACGCCCGAGGGCCCGGAGTTCCGCGTCAATACCACTACGGAAGATCAGCAACTTGCTCACACTGCGACGATGAGCGTCGACGGACGGTTCGTGATCGCCTGGCAAAGCAATCTGCAGGACGGCAGCGGCTATGGCATCTACGCCCAGCGGTACCTCTTCGTCTCGGAAGCGGGCGGACCGTACGTGATCAATGAGGAAAGCGATTTAACGCTCGCAGCTTCCGTCGCCGAGGCCAACGTCGTCAGCTACGCCTGGGATCTCGACGGGGATGGTCAATACGATGACGCGACCGGGGCTACGCCGACGATCTCGGCGGCGACCTTGGCGACGCTCGGCTTGAACGCTCGCGGCGTACATACCATCGCGCTCCGCATGACCGACGACGAAGGGAACTTCCGCGTCGCTCCGGCGACGGTCACGGTAGTAAACGCCCCGCCGAAGGCGAGCCTCTACTCGACTCCTCTTGTTCGCATTCCCAACCAACCGATCAACGTCATCGGCAGCGCCACCGATCTGGCCGATCCTCCGGAGACGCTTACCTATCGTTACGAAGTCTTCCAAGACGGCGTCACGGTACCCGCGTTCACCGGTTCTGGCGTCAATCTGACGACCTTCCAGTTCACGCCGACGACCGGAGGAAGTTTCCACATCGTACTGACCGTCACGGATCAAGAAGGCGGGAGCAGCCAAGCCAGGAAAACGATCTTCGTCGATGGCGTCACGACCGAAGGACCGGAAGTGCGGGTCAATACGACGACGACAGACGAACAAACGAACCCTGTGATCGCGACGAACGCTGTCGGCGATTACGTTGTCGTTTGGAATAGCAATCTACAGGACGGCAGCGGCACGGGGATCTACGCGCAGCGGTACTTGTCCGACGGAACGCCCAATGGCCCCGAGTTCCGCGTCAACTCCACCACGGCAAACAATCAACAGCTCCCCACCGTGGCAATGTCCGCCGATGGCCGATTCGTCATCGCCTGGCAGAGCGATTCGCAGGACGGTAGCGGCGATGGCATTTACGCCCAGCGGTATCTCGCCGATGGCACGCCTGACGGCCCCGAGTTCCGCGTTAATACCACGACCGAAAACCATCAAGGCGCCGCCACAGTGGCGATGAGCGCCGACGGCCAGTTCGTCATCGCCTGGTCTAGTAATCAACAAGACGGTAGCTTCTTGGGCGTCTACGCCCAGCGGTACCTGGCCAACGGCACGCCTAACGGAACTGAGTTCCGCGTCAATTCCACTACCTCAGGTGGTCAATCCAGTCCGACGGCGGCAATCGACGCCGACGGCCGATTTGTGATCGCCTGGCAAAGCGATCATGTGGACGGCAGCAATGACGTCTTTGCCCAGCGATATAGGGTCGACGGAACGCCCGATGGCCCCGAGTTCCGCGTCAACTTCACCACCGAAAACGAACAGCAATTCCCATCAGTAGCGATGAACGCGGATCGGTTCGTCATCGCCTGGCAGAGCAATTCGCAAGACGGCAGCAGCGGGGGAATCTACGCCCAGCGGTATCTGGCCGACGGCACTCCCGATGGCCCCGAGTTCCAGGTCAATTCCACCACGGAAGACCATCAAGCCAACCCAACGGTGGCGATCAGCGTCGACGGCCGGTTCGTCATCACCTGGCAGAGCAATCTACAGGACGGCAGCGGCTATGGCGTCTACGCCCAGCGTTACGATGTTGACGGTACGCCCGATGGTGAAGAGTTTCGCGTCAATTCTACCACTGCGAGCAATCAGTATCTCCCATCGGCCGCGGTCAGCGCGGAAGGCAAATTTGTCATTGCCTGGTCAACGTATTCGCTGGAGAGCAGCAGTTACGAAATCGACTCCCAACTGTTCCATTTCTTCCCAAAAGCCGGTGGACCATACGCAATCGACGAAGGCGCCGATTTAACGCTCGACGCTTCCACCGCTGGCGCAAACGTCGTCAGCTACGAATGGGACCTGGACGGGGACGGTCAGTACGATGACGCGAGCGGCGTGGCGCCGACAATCTCGGCGGCATCCCTAGCATCGTTCGGACTGGGGAGCGCCGGCGTCTACGAAATTGTTTTGAAGTACGCCAACGACCAAGGAGTCATCCGCTACGCCGCGGCGATTCTTACGGTTCAAAACGTCCCGCCGATGATTGCGGCCGACGTTTCCTCCGTCATCATTTCTCCCGGCGCCATGGCGACTGCAACGGGAACCTACAGCGATCCCGGCGGCAACCTGCTTGCTTTCTCAGCATCCGTCGGCAATATCGTCGACAATCTCGACGGCACGTGGTCTTGGTCGCTGGCTGACGCGCAACTTAGCGATAGCCAGCTGGTCGAAATTACGGTTGATGACGGCAATGGCGGAATCTCCCAGGCAACTTTTCAACTGAACGTTCTCCCACAAGCGGACGCGTTTATCACGATTAGCGACACGCCGGCGACGACCGACGCCTCCGGGGAAGCGGCCACCTTACCGAGCGACTTGGAATCGATCCACGAGTGGCAAAAGTTTACCGTCAACGTATGGATCCGATACGACGAACAATACGTCGACGATCTAACCGGCGTTTCGCTGAAGCTGGACTACAATAGCGAGTGGTTCGATTTGCACAGCTTTACGCCCAGCAGCGGCGTTGGGCAGTTGTCGGTCGTCGACACCGGCGACGCGCTGGAGGTGACGGCTGGTCAACTAGTGGCCGGCGACGTCGGCCGTACCGCTTACTTCCTCATCGGCAGTTTTCGCTTTCAGCCGAACTCGGCCGGCGGCCTTCCCAACGACGTCGTCGGCGCCTATCCGGAAGCCGTTGCCGACTTGCAGTTCGCGCTGGCCGACGTGGAACTGATGTTCGTCAACGCTGCGAACCTGCCGGCCGAGCTGAACGCTTCGCCAACGACTCAAATGCGCGTCGTGCCGTTCGACATTGATGACGACAACACGGTCACCTTAGTCGACCTGGCGTACTTAATTCGCCAAATTGGCGATAACGTCAACTTTACTCCTGCCGCGTATCGCTTCGACTTCGATCAAGACGGAGTCGTTTCTCTGGTCGACCTGGCCTACTTCATTCGGAACGTCGGGATTAACTCAAACGACGGAAACAGCGTACGCTTACCTCCGCTGCCGCAAACGCAACCGCTGTCGGCGCCGCTCGAAAGTGAGTCGATTTCGCTTGCGACGAATACGATTCTGCCTGGCGCGAGCTCAACCCCGCTCCTCGAAGGAGAAATGATTCTTCCCCAGCAGACGCTGCCGGCGCCGCACTTTTTTGCCGCCAACGTGGACGCGGCGTTTGGAAATCTCGACTCGCCGAATGATTGGCCAACGTCACAGGCGGAATCGCAAGAGGATGAGCCAATCGTCCAAACGCTCACCGACGCCCAAGATCCGCGGCGTTTCTCGTACGTCCCGGATTGGGTGCTGCACGAGTCGGCGATCATCGACATTCTTGACGGTACGACGCGACAGTGGCACGAAGAAATGGAAGAAGAGGCCGGTCCACCATTCCATCAATTGCTCCGCGGCCCAAATTACCAACCCTGTCAAACCACACGGACAAGACCATCGATACCGCGCCGACCCTAGCTTTCGTTCGGATCCGGCGTCAAAAGGAATGGTTTGGCGGTCCATTTCGAACCTTGGCATTTGCATCGGATCAACAAATACAAGTCCATCGATCGGATCTACGTATTCCCCCCTAACCACCTTCCATTTCTGGGTTTATGCAGCCCCCCCGAGCGTGCAAATTCTATCGATTCTGCTAATTGACGCCCATATTTTGGGTGGCTAACATCAAGCTCAAAGCGACCAATCAAAGTCGCTTGATATCTACAACTCGCTGGAGGGGGCTCGACGCGGGACCTGTCTCGCCGTCGTTCGTCGTTGAACAAACACGACTTCCAGAGAGAGCTTCTTCTCTCGTAGCACCGACACCTTCGTTCCTCTCCGCGGAATCTATATGAAGCGCAATTCGTCGTCTCATGACAGCAAGCGTGTGCGCAAACAACGCCGTCAAGCTCTGAAGGCGAAAAACCGGCTTATCTCCAATCATCGCCGGGCCGAAGTCGAGCAGTTAGAACAACGCCGACTACTTACCAATTACGTGATCATCGATTACACCCCGGACGTCATCACGGGCGAGTACGCAGTTGGAAAGTTTGCTGACGTGTTCGACGGCAGCGCGGTGACGACGAGCAATCAATTTCTCAACTACTACGACAAAGACAACGTTCTTGACCAAAAGGATGCGAAGCTCGCAGCCGAGAAAATCGCGAGCCGCGTGACGACGCTGCTCAAGCCGTTCGCCAGTGACCCGGACATCGATCTGGTCGTCATGAATACCCGCGACCTGCAAAGCGACGCCGATCCAGGTGCGGGGGAAAAGCGGCTCGCATTAGGGCAGGCGTCCGACGAAGACAACGTTTACGTAATCTACGTCGGCGATCAGCATCCGCTGAACAAAGACGGGCAGATCGGATTCGCCTACCAGGCGTACACCGGGCAAAACATTGAGTTCTACGGTTACGTCTTCGCTGGGGAAGTCGCCGACTACCTGGCGTCCGGCGACTATCGTTGGAAGAGTACCGCGCAAATCTCCACGATCGATTTCACAAATCAAGTCGCTTATGCGGTCGCCCATGAATTGGGGCACCTGTGGGGACTTGCGGATCTTGAGGATGAATATGAGAGTTCGCCAGGGAGTCCCGTGTCTCCCGCGAACTACAACCATATTATGAATACGCTGGCGAATTCGAATCCAGCGACCGCGAGATTTCTGGATGACGCTCAGCACGTCATGTACGTTGCGCCGCCCGTTGGCTCCGGCTCATTGATGCATGTCAATGCTGCGTCGGAAATTCGCGAATCTCTTCGCACCGACGCGAACGGAAACTATGTACAGACTATCGTCCCAAACTCATCCGTATCTGCGCCCTCTCAATACAGCCAATCTCCTCCACTTCGCGGTCTGAACAGCGGAGAGCGTTCCACTGCGACTTCCGTTCAAACTGACGTTCCTGCATCGATGGAGGGAACTGCCGACGGAACGACCGCCTCCGATATTGCGGCGCTGGTAACGACAGGACTCACAACGCTGCGTGACGATTACCTGGCCGAATTCGCGGCAAAGTTGAATCTTCCGTCGGGGGCGCTGCCGATGATGACGGAAGACCTGGCTACGCTCCTTGATTTGCCGCAGGCGCTAACGTCGGCGATCGGCTCGGTTGACGTTTCGTCGGCTTCGAGCCTGACGCAACTTTCGTCGATGATGACAAGCGCTGGGTTTCAGGTCGACTTTTCCTTGACCGACAGCGAACTCGCCGGTTTGCCGACCAATGCGCCAGCCGATTTTGTCCGATTCAGTCGAACCTACACGCTGGCTCAGATCGTTCGCTCCACCGCCTTCTCGGGCAGCGCTCTGCAAGGGTTGGGAGACCTGGCCGGCATCTCCCTCAGCGGCAACTTGGACGTCATGGCTGACATTTCGTTCACGCTCGCGTTCGGCGTCGATTCGGGCGGCTTCTATTTCATTCCGGGCAACGGTTTGACGGCCGAACTCGCGGTGGGCGGCAATATTTCTGGAACCGCCAACGGAGGCGAGATCAAAGGCGCGGCTTCGCTTAGCTTCGTTCCTCAAGTTACGCTCGTTACGAATTCCGCGGATGGTCGACTGCGGCTGTCCGACTTGGGGACCGATTCATCCCAATTCAATTCGAACGTCAGCTTCGAGATGAACGGCGACGCAGCGGTCGATCTCGATTTTCGCTATCCAGTACGCGACACGGGAACCGGCCTGCGGTTCAACGGCAGTTGGGTTTGGGATCTAGACCCCAACGGAGGCGGATTCACGCTCGATCAAAATAGCTCTGGTTTCGATACGATCGGGCTGGTCAACTCGCTGGCCGATACGATTGGGGGCGGACTAAATAACTTGACCGCCCAAGCCAGTCAAATGCTGGACAGCTTTGGCGACATCGTCGTAATCGGCGACCAACTTCAAAGTGAATTGACGAGCAGCGTGGTCGACGCCTTCTCGTACGACAACGAATTGGGCTCCGCCACTACTTATCTGGCGGAACGCGGATTGACCATCGTCAGCGTGATCGACCCCGTTAGTTTCCTAAACGGCAACTACAAGAGCGAAAATCTTCTAGAGCTACGGTTCCAAAAAACGGTCGGAGTCGATCTTCCGCAGTTTTCGGCGAGCGGGACTTTACCGCTGGGAAGCGGCAGTGCGCAAATTGACGCTACATTAAGTGCAACAGGCAGCCTTCATCCCGAACTCTTCTTCGACATGACGTTTGGGATCGATTCTTCCGGTGGGGTCTATCTCCGAGAGGGAAGTACGCTGACGGGCACCGTCGCCGGCACGGTCACTGTTACCGGGCAGGTGGACATCGGCGACCTGGTAGATGTAACGGCGACGGGAACGGCGGTTTTCGACGCTTCGGCAATCTACGTCCTGAGCGACTTTGACGGATACCCAGCGGAGAAGTTTTACGTATCGACGCTGAGCGTCTTCGTACAGAATCGCCTTGACGAACGATCGGTCGAGACCGAGGGGAGCGTCCATCTCGATCTGCATTTGTCGGTCGATTCGCCTTCGACGCAGTTGCCCTCGTTTTTACGAGCGGCGTTTCAACAAGCCTTCAGCTGGGAGGCGACGGCGGACTACCTTTGGTACACGGACGAGACGAGCAGCGCCGACTACAACATCGAAACGGCGCCAATCTTTGTCGGAATCCAGGATCGACTCCGCGACGAATTCCTGGAGCAGTTGGACAATTACAATCCGCTCCCGCAAGAACTCCGCGACTTTCTGACGCAGCCTCTCCCGTTCTGGGATCAATCTCTCGCCGAGCTCGCCGGAATGGGGAGCGAAGCTCAAATCCTGATCAACCCCAAATCGTATCAAGGGCAATCCAACGTCGAACAATCGGTCAACGACGGCGACGAGAACAGCGGCGAACATACGATCTTGAAGTACGGGTTCGAGGACCCGCAAAACATCATCAATTTCTTGAGCGGCAAAACCGCAGACATCTTTAGCCTGGATCTGAAACGGATCTTCGTGCGGGAGTCGGATCCCTACACGATCGTTCCGAACTCGACGATCGCTTCGTACATGGGGGTCGTTAACGCGACCTTTGGTCTGGATCTGGTATTCGGTTTCGAGTTCGGCGTCGACGTCGAACTCGGTTTCGACACGAAGGGCTTTTTCATTCGCGATGACGAAGAAGAGGCGATCTATATCCGCGGCGAAATCACCGGCAAACCGCGACTGGCCGGAAATGTGGGGACAAACGTCGACGACATCGACCTCAATATCGAGTTTGTCGAACTGCTAGGAACCGTAACCTTATCTGCGACCGGCGGCATCGACGTTCGGATCCCCACGGCGCAACTTGGCGAACGTACGGACGGCAAGATTCGCGGCAGCGACCTTTACGAGTACGACTCGTCGAAGAACCGTTTTCGCATCAAGTTCGATGAAGGAGCCGATAACAATTTCTTCGTGATCCCGATCCACATCGATCTCGACTGGACGCTTCAAGGCAAGGTCTTCATTGAGGGAACCAACTTCGAAAGGGAAACGAAGGAATACCATGGCACGCGACGCCTTTATGAGAGAACCATCAACGCAGCGGACTTGATTCCGAACGACTTCGAAGGAGCGAAGGAAGATCTCAAGCAGCGAATCGACTCTTTGCGATTGTGCGGCGCGATCGGGGCGACGCAGTATTACAATCTCTGTCCCGTCGAAATCATGATCGATCCGGAGAAGGTCAAGGAAGGCGTAGATGGCTTCCTGAAAGACGCGGCCGACAAGATCAAACGGGATATCGAAATCGCTCAGGAGGCGGCCCGGCGAGCTGGAAAGGCGATCCAGCAAAGGGCCGACCAGATCAAAGAGGATTTAAAAGACGGAGTTCTTTTTCCTGTTACCGTCAAGCAGCTGCAAGAGTGGCTGCTTGATCCCACCAAACCACTCCAGTCGCTAGACGCGCTGAACAGTTACCTTCCGCCCGAACTCGGCTTTCCCTCCGCGCAGGAGATCGCTGACGCCCAGGCCGACCTCGTCACCGCAGGAAGCCAAGGCGTCGACAAAGCTGTCAGCGTCCTTTCCAACCCCACCGGCGGCATTAAAGTCGGCAAGCCTTTGTGGCAGTCGTCGGAGAAAACGATTTCAGCGCAAACGACCTTCGATATCACGAAGTCCAAGGGAACCTTGTTTATCGACTGGGACGAAAACATCGATGTCGCACTTTACGAACAAGGAGGCTTCAAAGGCGCCCAACTGAGACTTTCTGTTGAAAACGGCAAGATTGTCGTCGACGGCGCCGACTTTGTTGTACCTACCGTCATAGGTCAGCGAGTTCGCTATGAATTCGATCCGACTTTAGGCCTTTTTACCAAGGAGGTTGTCGAACTGTTAGTTGTGGACGTGGTCTACCCCAATCGATTTGAAATTGAGATGACCGATTTTAATCGCGTGGTCCTCAATGGCTCCAGCTACGGCGACTACCTGATTGCCGATGCGTCCGTTCCTACCTCGCTTGCCGTTGAAATGTACGGCCTGGGAGGTGATGACGTTTTGATCGGCAGCGCCGGCGACGACTTGCTTGATGGCGGAACCGGAAATGACAAGATCTTTGGTCTCGCAGGCAACGACACGCTGCGTGGCGACTTCGGCAACGACTTGCTCGTCGGCGGGACCGGCAACGATACGCTGGAAGGCGGATACGGCGACGACATTCTGGACGAATCGCGCCTTTACGATTTTGAAGGGAGCGAGGTTTCCATCGATCGTACGTCCGAAGTGAACATGATGTACGGCGGCGATGGCGACGACACCATGTTGGGATCGGCCGGTGGGGACTTCCTGGATGGCGGTTACGGGGCCGACAAGATCCACGGTTTCGCTGGGATAGACATAATCTACGGCGGCCCGCTTCTGGCCGTCAACTACGATGTGACCGCCGAATCGGATTCAATTTTGGGCGGAGACGGAAACGACACGATCTATGGCGGTATCGGGGCCGACGTCATTATCGGCGAAGGTGGAAACGATACGATCTACGGCGGCGCCGACGACGATACGATCATCGGCGACGACCGCCTTGGCGCGGAAACTGGCGACGACAAATTGTATGGCGAAGCCGGTGACGACCTGCTGCAAGGGGGCCAGGGCGCCGACAAACTCTATGGCGGTTTAGGATCGGACTATCTCGACGGGGGAAGTGAAAACGACCTGCTGATCGGCGCCAATGAAAATGACGAAGAGGCGGTAGGCGACGGCAATGACGTCCTGCTGGGCGGCAGCGGCGCTGACATTCTGCGAGCCGGTCCGAGCGGCCCAGGCCTCGGTAAGTATCGCAACCAACCCGATAGCCTGTTGTACGACGTCTTGCGCGGCGGATCTGGCGACGATCAACTCTACGGCGGATCGGGTCCTGACGTGATGTCAGGAGATTCCGGCGGCGACTATTTGGAAGGGGGCGACGGTGACGACTACTTGAGCGCGGGCCCCGGTCCCGACGGCGCCAATCCAACGTCGACGTGGGACGTGCTGCTTGGCGGTAATGGTGATGACAAATTGGTCGGCAGCAGTGGAAAGCTTCTAGTCAACGGACAACCGCTGTTTGTCGGATCTAATCTGGACGGCGGAAGCGGCGACGACGTTCTGATCGGCAGCGACAAAGGAGACGACCTCATCGTTGGGGGCCTAGGCAAGGATGTGTTACTCGGTCTCGGCGGCGACGATACGCTGTGGGGCGGTTCTCCTACGAACGATACCGATCAAAGCGGCGACAAGATTTACGGCGGTGACGGCGATGACTGGATCGATGCAGGCGCAGGCGATGACGAGGTCGATGGTCAGGCGGGCCGCGACGTCATATACGGTCGAGCAGGCCAAGACATTCTCCGCGGCGGCGACGACGACGACCAAATCTACGGCGGCGATGATGACGACACGATCGAAGGTCAAGGAGGAGACGATCTCCTCTTCGGCGAAGTTGGCAACGATACGATCTCAGGCGGCGACGGCGATGATGAGATCTATGGGCTGACTGGCGCCGATATCTTGCGCGGCGACGCTGGGAACGACCTCATCTACGGCGGCGATGGCGATGACAATATCGAAGGGGGCGCCGACGACGACCGCATCTACGGCGAACTCGGACGCGACACGATCCACGGCAATTCGGGGAATGACCGAATCGATGGCGGAGCGGGTGACGACGAACTGTTTGGCGACGAAGGGGACGACCAACTCGACGGGGGTGATGGCGCCGACAATCTTTCAGGCGGGAGCGGCAATGACGTTCTCGTGGCGGGCCTGGGACTGCCTGGCATTCTGCAAGGGGACGACGGCGATGACGTGATCTACGGCACCGACTATGGCCCGCCAATCGATCCCAATTTCTTTGATGCGATTTATGTCGGCGATCGAATCTATGGTGGGCGGGGCAACGACCGAATCTATGCGCTAGCTGGAGCGGATTATATCGACGCCGGCGAAGGTGACGACTTCGTCGACAGCGGCGCCGGTGCTGACTATGTGCTCGGGGGCGACGGCAATGATCGCTTGATCGCGGGCCTCGATCTCGGCGACACGATCTACGGCGGGCTCGGCGACGACGTTATCTACGGTTCGCCGGTGGGTGATGATCGCCTGTTCGGCGATGCAGGGAACGACACCCTGTACGGCCAAGGGGGTCAGGATGAATTGGACGGCGGCGCGGATAACGACATCCTGGATGGCGGCGGCGACGCCGATGTGATTCACGGTGGGACCGGCGACGACGAACTGCATGGAGGAGGCGGAAACGGCGATCAGCTCTTCGGCGATGCGGGCAACGATACGCTCTTCGGTTCGGACGACGGCGCTGACGAAATGTTCGGCGGAGATGGGAACGATCGCCTGTCCGGAGGCGGGGGCAACGATCACCTGTCAGGCGATGCAGGAGACGACATCCTATTGGGCGGCGACGGCGATGACTTACTGGAAGGTGGCGCTGGTTCCGACATCCTGCTCGGCCAAGGCCATCACGACACGCTGTATGGCCATTCGCAATCAGGCGCTGGTGACGACAACGGCGTCGACTACCTGTACGGCGACTTCGGTACCAATGGTAATGAACCGACGGCGGGTCAGGATCAACTCTTTGGTCAAGGAGGCAACGACTTCCTCTTCGGCGAAGGGGGAGATGACCTCATCGTGGCCGGAGGCGGAACCAACGACAGCGTGAACTACGGTAGCGGCGAAACGGCCGTTCCCTCGGACTTTATAGCTCCAGCGGCGACTCCCTCCCCTGCACTGCTGCCGGTGCAAAATGCTGACCTGATCGACTATGAATTGCCGGCAACCGGCGTGACGTACGGAAGCTGGACGAACCCGGCCGTGCACGGTCCGCTTGGCGGCCTGGCCGAACAAGCTCAGGACGTCGCCGTGGCCACCGCCGACAACACGCAATATGTCGCCTGGAGCGACACGCGCGACGGCAATCACGAAATCTATGTCGCGTACCAAGACGCCGCCGGTTGGCACTCCCTGGGCGGCAGCGCGACCGCGGGAGGAATTTCGCAGGCGACTGGCGCATCGGTACGCCCAACGATCGTCCTGGACAGTCTGGGACAACCGGTCGTGGCGTGGGAAGAATGGACGGAGTCAGGTTCCAATATCCGCGTGCTGCGCTGGGACGCCAGCGGCGGCGGAGCCTGGGTCGCTTTGGATAACTCCGACAGCGCCGGCGGGATCAGCGGGACAAACGCAGCGGAACGTCCGCAACTGGTTCGCACCGACCTGGGCGTTGTCGCCGCGTGGGTCGATTCGTCGTCTGGCGTCGCCAACGTGAAGGCTCTTCGCTTCAACGGCGCCCAGTGGGTCGAACTGGCCGGCAGCAACTCCTCAGGCGGCGTCACCTCTTCCGCCACCGGCGTTACGTCCTTTAGCTTGGCGACCGACGGTACGAAAATAGCCGTCGCGTGGTCGCAACCGACGTCCGGTGGGAGCGCCATCTATCTGAAAGAATTCGCCGGCAGCGCATGGTCAGCGCTCGCAGGCAGCGCCTCCAATGGAGGAATCAGCGGCTCCGCCCTTGCGGCAGTCACGCCCAGCGTCGCCTACTACGCCGGCGCGCCGGTCGTCGCCTGGCGACAAACGAGCATCGCCGAAGGGGAAGCCGGATCGTACCTGTTCGCCTCGCGATTCACCGGCGCGGCCTGGACCGCGATTGGCGCCGGCACAAGCGCTCCCGGAAATATCTCCATGGCCGGCGAGATTGCCAGCCAACCGTTGCTGTTGTCTGGCGGCGGCAAGCTGCGGTTGCTGTGGGTTGCGGGATCTCAATCGGCCGAGGTCGATCAACCTTCGTCCGTGCGCAGCCTGGTGCTGAACGGCAGCAGCTTTGCGGAAGCGCTGCCGCAAGAGTCAACGCTCGGCGTCCCCGGAACAACCACGTCGAACGCTGTCCATTTGGCCGGAGCGATCGACGCCACGGGACGAACCGCATTGACGCTCAGCGGTCTGTTGGGCTCTGAATCGCGACCGTTGCAAATCCGCGTCGAACAGCCAGCGCCAATCACGATTCACCATGCGTACAACGCTCCCGGACTTACCGTTCAGGATATTTTGAACTCCGCTAGCCTGGGTACGAACGACATCATTCTGGTTCATGGCGCCATTTCAGAAAACGTCGTGATCGGCCCGGATGATTCCGGCGTCACTATCTTCGGCGATGGGCAGAGCCTCCTCAACGGAAGCCTCCAAGTCCAGGGCGCCGCAAACGTCACCATCGAACGACTGACGGTGGCAGGAAACGTCACGGCGGACGACGCGATGAACTTGACCGTCGGCTACACCGCCGCGACCAATATGACGATCACCGGCGGAACCGGCGTTCAATTGACGGGCAACATCGTAACCGGAGATCTAACGCTTTCCGGAACGGCCAACCTACTGGCGACCGGCCAAACTCTCGGCGCCTTAAAGGTCCATGGTGGGAGTTCGAACACGATCAAGGACAACCAGATCGCCGAGCTGCAGCTTCTGACGGCAGGCGACGTCACAGTCGTCCACAACACAATTGGTTCGCTCAAAGCGCTGGCGAACTTCACCGGCGATATTTCCGCAAATACGATCGGCGGCGGAAGCGTCGCGGTGGAATATCGGGCCGACATACCCTTGCACGACAATCTCATCACCGGCAGCCAGACCGGCGTAATCCTCGACTTTGCCACTGGAGGACTCGGCTCCTCGCAGAGCGGCGCCAACCTCATTTCCGGAAATCAAGTCGGCGTTTCGATTGTTGCCGGTACGCTCGAGCGCCAGCACATCCGCGGAAACGGAACCGGCGTTACGGGCAGCGGCGTACTGGGCGGAAGCTCGATCGAGACGGCAAATCTTATCGAGGGGAACCAAGTCGGAGCGAAATTCAACGGAACGATTCGCTTCAACAAGTTTGTCGCCAACTCCGTCCATATTTCGGCGACCAACAATCAGCAGATTGAGCGGAACTGGTTCTCCGGCGACACCAATCACGGCATCGAGATTGGCGGAGCGACGCGCGTATTGATTCTGGACAACAGCATCTTCGCCCCCACCGGAAACGCAATCCACGCCTTTCAGTCCAGCCGCGAAGTTGAAATCCGCGGCAATATCATCTGGGCGGAGAATGGGTACGCCATCTACGTCGCGGCCGACAGCGAAACCGGATTCGCCAGCGACTTCAACCTGCTGCATCGGGGCGAGGCGGGGATTCTGGTCCACTTCGCCGATACCGATTTCATCGACATTCTCGACTGGCAAGTCGACGTTAACCGCTACGACCTACATTCGATCGGAACCACGGTCCTGGCGCCGTTGGGCGCCTTGCCGGCTTGGAAGAATCCCTATCACGGCGATCTCACCGTTTGGAACCCCCTGGCGACGCTTGAATCGTCAAGCGTAACGGTCGATCGCAACAGCGCTTTGTCGAGCGCCGGAATCCAACAAAGCTATGCGAATCTGCTCGCCAACCCCAGTTTTGAATCGGGATTGACCGGCTGGATCGCCAGCGCGCAATCGACGACGACATCGTCCCTCTTCGCAGCCTATCAGGGAGCACAATACTTCAGTCCTGGCGATGTGGCCGTGGGAACGCTGCAACAAATGATCAACCTCAGCAGTTGGGGATACTCCACGGCCGAATTGGACGACGACCAGTGGAGCGTCGTGTTCGGCGGTCGCGTGCGTACGTCGAACGAGTCAAACCCCGACACGGGTCAGATTTCTTTGGTCTACCTCAACTCGCTGGGAGAGGAGCTAGGGCGGATCGAAACCAATTCCGTCGCCTCGGTGGATCACTGGGATCTAATCGGAACCCGCGCCAATATTCCGGTGGGTACGCGTTTCCTCCGCTTCGAATATGTAGCGACTCGGGGCGCCGGACCGGCGAATACGGCGTTCCTCGACGAAGCTACGGTGCGACTTGTTCCCCGCAATGTGGCCCCCGACTTGGGCGCCTCGGCAGGAACGGCCGACGACCTGGCCGCCACGGCGCCGCGAATCGTGCTCCGTTCGCCGGACCTGTACGTCGACTGGGAACGGGACAAGCTCAAGGAAATTCGCTGGGAAACTTTCGGCAACGACGCCGGCGCCACCGTCCGTATCGACTTGTTGCAGGACGGCCCCCATGGTCCGACCTTCGTCGCGAACATTACCTCCGCCACGGCGGATGACGGCAGCTATTTGTGGAAGCCGATCGACAATTTGGTCGCTTACGGAACTTACGGACTGAGAATCCAAGTTTCGCTCGTCGGCAGTAGCATGGTCTTTGATCGTTCCGCCGAGTCGTTCACCGTTCCCGAGAACACGGCGAACTACTACGTGAACGATCGATCGCTGGCCGCAGACGAATACACGTCGAACCTGGGGAACAATCGAAACACCGGCAAGATCGCCAGCGCGCCCAAGCCGAGCGTGGCGAACGTTCTTCGCACGTATCAGCTGACTCCCAATCAGACCGTCTACGTCGATTCCGGCAATTATCGTTTGTATTCGACGCTGGTAATCTCCGGCGCCGGCGTTCGCGGCGACGACGAAGGATTTCGAATCGTCGGCCCATCGACGGGGAACGGACAAGCCACGCTACAAACCTATCGAAGTTCCGTGTTGTTCAACTTGATCGAACTGGATGACGCCGACTCCGTCGAGATGAGCTACTTAAAGCTGATCGGAGGCGACCACGGGCTGTTGGTCGATCACTCCAGCACGAATCTACGGATCGATCACCTGACCATTCAGAATCCGCGACTCGGCGGCATCTTGATCCAAGGGGATTCCACCGGCGCATCCATCGAATCGGTCAGAGTCTCCGGCGCCGGCGGTGATGGGATCGCGGCGTACGGTCAGATTCAAAAGGTGACGTCCAGCATCCTTGAAAACAATCAAGGGCGCGGCATCTACCTCGAAATGCCCCATTCCGCGATCGTCGCTGCAAATACGGTCCGCTTGAATGGTGAGGAAGGGATTCTCATCAACGACGCGGCTGACTCCACAACCGTTGTTGGCAATCTCGATCTGACGCTGGGACTTGGCAACCAGGTCGCGTTCAACGGTCGGAGCGGGATCTCCGCTTCCGGCTCTGTTCTGATCGCAGGCAATACGGTCCATGGCCATTTTGGTTGGAACGTCAGTGGCATTACCGGCTACGCGATCGACGCGATCCAGAACGTCGTCTACGACAATACGACGGGGATCGAGATTCTCGGGTTTGGCCGAGTCGAAAAGAACCGCGTCTACAGAAACGATACCGGCATCCTGACTCATACTTATCAAATCTCCGCGGTGGGGAACGTCGCCTATTCGAATGACGTGGGCCTCAATATCCGCGGATATTCCGAATACTCGTCTCCTGTCGATGGGATCGTGAGCAACAACGTCGTTTATGGAAACGGCAGCGTCGGTCTGTTAGTCGGAAATGGCGACGGCCTTGCGCTGGAAAACAACACCATCTACGAACCGGTCGCCGACGGGATCGAAATTACGGGATCGCAAAACGTCCGCGTCCGCAACAATGTGGTCGTTGTCGGTAACGGCGTCGGCATCTCGGTGGGGAGTAACGCGCATCGTGGATTCGACAGCGATTACAACTTGATTTACGTGACCGGCGGCGGCGTAGTAGGACGTTGGCAGAACGCCAACCGAACGACGTTACGATCCTGGCAAGCCTCCACCTCTGGCGACGCGAATAGCCTTTCGACCGACCCCCTGTTCGTAAACCCCAAAGGCGCCGACGGCGTATTGGGAGCGGCGGGCGCTAGCAGCGGCGCCGACGACGACCTTCACCTGCAAAGCGCCACGGGAAGTTTCCACGGCGGCTCTCTCGCGCCGGTTCGAGGAACATCGGGACTGCCGGAATTCCTCTCCGCGACGTTAACGCCAGACGCCATGAATTCGCCTGGGCTCGATCGCGGGGATGCGGCGAGCGGCTTTTCGCAAGAGCCGACTCCTTCTGGCGGTTACGTCAACCTCGGCGCGTACGGCAATACGAACCAGGCCTCGCTGAGTCCAACGCAATACCTGACGCTGTTGCGGCCGGCCACCGGCGCTGTCTGGCCGATAGACCGCGAGGTACTTATCGCGTGGCGTTCTCACGACACGGCCGGCTCGGTCACGATCGAACTGATGGACGGCGCAAACGTGGTTCAACTTCTAACCGACAGCGCCGCCAATAATGGCGAATTCCGCTGGGTCGTTCCTGCAGGGATCGAACCTGGGACTTACTCGCTGCGCGTGACTCGAAATGCCGATGGAGTGACGACAACCAGCGGTACGCTCGAAATCAGTCCGCCGGTGAACGCCTATTTTGTGAACGTCGCTGGTGACGTAGACCTTGGCGACAATCAGTACACCACGGCGCCAGGGGACTTCGCCAACGACGGTCTCTCGCCGTCCACGCCGGTCGATTCGCTGCAAACGCTGTTGGCAAGCGGAATTCTGTTTAAGCCAGGCGACGTGATCTATATCGACACCGGCATCTACGCCAGCGAAAGGAACATGATTCTGTCGACGCAGCACCAGGGAATCGTCATCCAGGGTCCCACTGACTCCGGTAAACATGCCGTTCTCGACCGAGGTAACGATTTGTACGGCAGTTTCGTGTTTGAACTGAACGACGCCGATGGGGTCACCATCGCCAACCTGGGGATCACAGGGGCATATACCGGCGTCGAATTCAGTTCCGTCAATGACAGTGACGAAGTGACGTTATCCGGGAATGACATCTTCGGCAACGCCTACTACGGCGTAAACATGGCGAGCAAGATCAACAGTTCCGTGCAAATTGTCGGCAACTCGATCCACGACAACAACAGCGTTGGGATCGAAGCCTTCGGATACCGGACGCTTGTCTCGCAGAACTCCATTTACAACCAGTACACCGGCATTCGGACGAATCTGAATAACGACTTCAACGAAACGATCCAGCTGCAAGATTGGATTCAGGTTCTCGATAACCGCATCTTCGCCAACGAATATGTGGGGCTTGTTCTAAACGCGAACGCCATCGCCGAAGGAAACGACATCTACGGACATCGGCGAGGTTTCTCTTACGCGGACGTCGCCGCATCGCGTAATGGCGGAACCGGCGCCCAATTGTCGGACCATACGATCTTTCGCAACAATCGCGTGTTCGACAATGAAATCGGCATCTATGGAGCCCCTGGAGAATTAACCGACAACGACATCTTCGCAAACTTCTTTGGGTTTCTGGGCGAAGTCTCGGGGTCATTCACCAACAACCGCGTTTACTCAAACGTCGTTGGGGCGGACGCCGGAAGCACGTACTATGTAACGGGGCGGATCACCAACAACGTCTTCTACGGCAACGACGTCTATGGCCTCCGCGCATCACGCGTTAACAACGGACTGGTGATCGAATTCAATACGTTCCACCAGGCAGGAACGGCAGCGCTAAGCGTTAGCGAACAATCGCGAAACGTGAACGTCGGAAACAACATCTTCTCGATCAGCGACGGCGTCGCGATCCAGGTCGAAGCCAACAGCCAGGTTGGTTTCCAGAGCGACTGGAACCTGTTCGATCTGCAGGCAGGAACGGAATTGGGCGTCTACGGAGGCAACTCGTTCGCGACCCTTGCCGATTGGATGGGAACGCTTCCCTACGATCGGAATAGCCTCGCCGCAGATCCGCTGTTCGTATCTCCGCAAGGAGCGGATAGCACGCTCGGCTTCTCTTCCGTGGCGACGGCCGCCCCCCGGATCATCAACGACCAGGTTGCGGAATTCCGTGGCGACGATCCTTGGAGCAATATGCAAAGTCCGTTCCTAGAGGGAACCGGCGGCGCGTACTGGGAATGGCCGGTCCAATTGGTAAAGGACGTTCCATTTGAATTCGAAGTGTTCGTGGAGTGGCCAAATCATCCGCAATTGACTTCCCAGTACTGCGAACTAGCCATTGCCGACTTGGGAAGCGCCAGTTGCAGCGTCGATCAATCGAGTGAGAACAGCGTCATGGTTTCGGTCAGCGGAACGCCTTCCGTTTCGATCGCGTCCATGGCGCAACTCAGTATCAGCGGAGGTCCAATTGCGGTGGGGTTGGCCAATGGCGAGACTCCTCATTCGGTGCAAGGCAATTTAACGAACGAATACTATGCGGGGGACTATCATCGCTCCCCCACGTCGCCCGACGATTCGTTTGACGATTGGTCGGAAAATGGTTACCGCAGCAGCCAGGAGGCGATCTTTACGATTGATAACCTGACGCCGGGCGCTTGGTACGATTTGTCGACGACTTGGGCCGCCGCTTCCTACAACTCGAATTACGTTCGCTATGAAGTAGTCGAAAACGGCAAGCTTATTGGCCTGAAGTACTTTGATCAGCGGTATACTCCAGATGATTTTGTTGACGACGACCAAGCGTGGAATCGCTTGGGGATCTTCCAGGCAACGTCAACGTCGATGACCGTTCACGTGCTCTCTTCGTACTCCACCTCCTTCGTGGCCGATGCAATTCGCGTTGTTGAGATCATTGGAGACCGCTCGGCCGACGACGACTTCGCACTACAACCAGATTCTCCGGGTATCGATCGGGCCAATCCGCAGTCGTATTACGTGGCGGAACCGACGCCGGCCGGGGGACGGGCCAACTTGGGCGCCGATGGAAATTCCAGCCGCGCGACAACCGGCCCGCTGCAACAAGTTCAGTTGCTGACTCTTAGCCAGGGCGAACGCATCGAAGCGGGTTCGACGGTGGAGATTGCCTGGCAAAGCGACGGCTTATCGCTAGATTCCGCCGCCCTGCGCATGAACGTAGGGGGAGACGATATCGGCAGCTGGTTGGAAGAGCAAGCTTACGAAAGCGATGCGACCGCCGGCACGATCGACCCGATGGTCGACTTATCCCAGACGATCAATCCGGCCGAATCCGGCGTGTATCAATCCTATCGGACCGGCGATCAAATTCGTTATCACTTTGATGCGCCGGCCGGAACGTACCAGATCCGACTACATCTGGCCGAGCCATACGCCTTTTTGTCCACAGGGGATCGGGTATTCAACGTCTATGCCCAAGGAGAATTGGCGGTCGAAGGGGTCGATATCGTTCAACTCGCTGGCGGCGGAAAAAAAGGAGTCGTCGTAGAGCTGACGGTCCAAGCCAATGGCCAAGACGGAATCGATCTAGAGCTTGCAACCTTCGAGCCCAATCAGTCCTATAAAGCGATTCTTTCCGGCCTCGAGATCTGGCGCGCGAATCCCTTGGGAATCGCAGATCCCCGTTTTGACATCGAGTTGACGCTCGACGACGGCGCTACCTGGCAGTTGATCGCGGAAGACCAATCGGTCGATCACCTCGGATCCGGCTCCTTTACCTGGTTGGTACCGTCGAAGATCGATCTGGCGACCCCAACGGCGCGAATCCGCGTTTCCAGCAAAGATGGAACCTACCCGCAGGCGACCAGCGAGCAAGGCTTTTTGATCGTCGCGAATACCAACGAGTATTACGTGAACCTCGCGGGCGATTCGGACTTCAGCGACAACCAGTACACGACGGCCGCCGGTAACGACGCCAATTCTGGCAAGACGCCTGACCGTCCGATGGCCAGCCTCGCCGCACTGCTCGCGGCGTACGATCTCAATCCCGGGGACGTCGTCTATATCGACAGCGGCACGTACGTCGTGCCCAATAACATCGTGATCGGCAGCGACGACTCCGGCGTGTCGATTCAAGGACCCACGCAGCCAGGCAAGGTGGCGACGCTCGATCGTGGCAATCTCAATAGCGGCAGCTACGTATTCACGCTCATCGATGCGGACAACGTAACAATCTCCAACTTGCGACTGACTGGGGCCAGCTACGGGACCTATATCGCGGGCGATAGCGGAAGCGACAACTTCACGATCCAGGATAGCGAAATCTTTGATAACGCCGACGGCGGGATTTTCATTGGGCTCGGTAACAAGCTCGCAACCGTTACCCGCAACTTGATCCACGGCAATCATACGAACTTCTTCGCCGCCGGGATTGAGAGCAATGGCCTGGGAGCGACGATTTCGTACAACACGATCTTTGGCGAGGAAGAAGGAATCGTCGCGAGCGCCGGCACAAGCTATTACGAAGCGCTTCCCGACGGCGATTGGACCAACATCGTCGGCAACATTATCCACAGCAGCAGCGTCGGCGTTCGTACCACGCTAAATGTGCGCGTCCTGGAAAACGACCTGTTTGGCAATCAAACGGGACTTTATCTCGGGGAAGGTATCGCCCGCGGCAACCTGATTCACGGCAACCAAACCGGCGTCCGGTCATTCAGCGAAGTCGAGGACAATCGCATCTTCGACAACGACTTTGGGGTGGTAGCGGTACGAGGGAATGTCGCTGGAAACGTGATCTTTTCCAACCGAATTGGGATCCAAACGGAATCGACTTTCCAAGGCCGGATTACGAACAATCTCCTCTACGGACATGATGACGTCGCCGTCAGTGTGATGAATCAGTGGAACGGACGCGTTGACTTCCAGTTCAACACCATCTTTGAACCGGTCGCCACGGCAATCCAGGTAAACGACAGCCCGGGCGCAGTCTACATCGCCAATAACATCCTGGCGGTCGAACAAGGGATCCTGTTTGACGTCGGACGACGCGCCGCAGAAGATTTCCAAAGCAATTGGAATCTGCTTTTCGTGGGACCATCAGGAACGCTGGCCAATTTTGCCGGTTATGAAATCAACGACCTCAGTCGGTGGATGCTCGAATTGGGCCGCGACGTCCAAAGCGTTTCCACGGATCCGAAGTGGGTCGCTCCAGTTGGCGCCGATGGACGCTTGGGATTCGATCGGACCGGCGGCGTCGACTACTCGCTGGATGACGACTTCCATCTTCAATCGACTTCACCGGCGATTGACCGGGCCGATCCCACCGCCTATTTCGCGGGAGAGCCGCAGCCCAACGGTCTGCGAGCCAACCTAGGCGCCTACGGCAACACCAGCGAGGCGACCTCCAGCAATTCGCCGGCAATTCAGTACCTCTTCCCCGTACCAGGCGATCGCGTCCAAGTTGGCGAGACGCATCTCATCGAGTGGCAAGCGGCGGGAATGACGTCATATGAGATTGCGGCGCGCATCGACGCGTCAAGCGATCCGACGAGCGCCTGGGTTGCGGATTCGCCGTTCGTCAATGTCGGCACGGTGTACACCCAAGCGGAGTCGGTCAATCTCAGCGGAGTTACGTCGCCTGCCCCGCAGCAAGTTTATCAGTCGTTCCGGTTCGACAACGGGGAGGGACTTCGTTACCAGCTGCCGGCTAGTGCAGGAACCTACCGCGTTCGCTTGCACCTCGCCGAGACGCAATTGACCGGAGTCGGCAATCGCGTCTTTGACGTATATGTGAACGGCGAACTTCGTCAGGCGAACGTCGATGTATTTGCAATTGCCGGCGATCTCAACAAGGCGTTGGTGCTGGAGTTCGACGTAACGACCAGCGGCGCCCCCATCGAGGTCTTCCTGGCGAATCAAGCAGGCAAGTGGCCGGCCATCCTTTCCGGATTGGAACTCTGGCGGTCGGTTCCCAACGCTCCAGCCAACGTCAGCACCGATTTGGAAATCTCAACCAACGGAGGCGGCTCTTGGCGGACGCTCGCGACCAACCTGTCGCTCGACGTAACCGGGCACGGCAGTTTCAGCTGGAACGTCGCCAATGCGGATGTCGGCTCAGCGACGCTCCTGCGGCTAACGTCCAAGGCGGGATTCCAGACGCTGCAGTCGAAAGTTTCCGCGCCGCTCTTCGTGGCGCCAGCCGGGCAGTCCTACTACGTTAACATCGCTGGCGACGTCGACTTCTCCGACAACGAATACACCACCGCTGCCGGCGACAACGCCAACAGCGGCAAGACGCCTGACGCGCCGATGGCCAGTCTGGGCGCTTTACTGCGGATGTACGACTTGGTCCCCGGGGATACCATTTACGTCGACGCTGGTCGCTACCAATTGCTCACCGATATCACGCTCCTAGCGGACGATAGCGGCGTAAACATTCAGGGTTCAACAAACCCTGCGCATCCAACGATCCTTGATCACCAGCACCAGCCGACGATCACGGCCGGCGGAACGGCCCAACAGGCTCTTCAAGGGGCTGTGTTCAAACTGCTCGGCGCAACCAACGTCACGCTTTCGCATCTTGCCTTAACCGGCGGCGAATGGGGCGTCTTTAGCGAAGACTCCGCAACCAGCGGTTTGACGATTCAAAACGTCGACGCCTACTCCAACGGGGTTGGAATCTACGCGCGAAACGCCCAAGGCGTCCTCATCGAACAAAGTCGCGTCTACGAAAACCAGAGTTATGGGATCGACGTCGGCGGCGGTTCCGCGGTAGAGATCCGCGGAAATGAAGTCTTCGGCAACACAACCGGGATCGCTACGTCGAGCCCCTACGCAATGCCGTACCAGATTGTGGGCAACAAAGTCCACCACAATAGCGACTACGGCATTCGCGACTCCTATTCCTTCATCGCCAACAACGAGGTATACGCTCACACGTCGGGGAGCGGTATTGGTATCGAATCTTTTCTGTCAGACGTGTCCAACAATCAGATATACGAAAACATTGTCGGCGTTTTCTCCAACGGGTCGACTGTCGAAGAGAATCGCATCTTCGGCAATCACTGGGGTATTCAAGCAGGCAGTAACAGCCTGATTCTCCGCAATGTGGCGTTTTCAAACGACATCGGCGTGTATGCCGATCGGCCGGGTTACGGCAACTACGATATCGAAGTCAACGGCAACCTGATTTACGGCAACGCGGACGCCGGCTTGCAGATCATTCGTGTCAACGACCTGAAAGTCGTAAACAATACGATCTATCAGGGTCTGGGAGACGCCGTAAAAGTTGAATCCCAATCGAACGCCGTTACGCTCCTCAACAACGTGATTCGGGTCGATTCTGGATTGGCCGTTCGCATCGCCGCCGATAGCCAAAACAATTTCCGTAGCGACCGGAATCTCTTCTCCGTCGGCGTCGGCAGCAGCGTGGGCCTATGGAACGACGCCGAACAGTCGACGTTGCTCGACTGGCAAACGGCGACCAGCGGCGACTCCAATTCGTTTTTCGGAGATCCTTTGTGGATTGATCCGAATGGGGCCGACAACCAATTGGGCTATGACCGCAGCCTGAAAATCGACGGGGGCCGCGACGACAATTTCCATCTATCCGCCAAATCCGCCGCCATTGACGCAGGCGATCCCGCGTACGCATCTCCCATCGATTTGGATGGCAACTCCCGCGTCGACGATCCCGGTACCGCTAACCTCGGGCCGGAGATCACGTTTGAGGAGATTTCGGCGCCCCTCTTTACGGCGCGGGCTCAGGGAGTCGCCCAAGGTTGGCAGGGAGACGACCAAGCCTGGTCGTACGTTCTTCCTTTCGCATTCCCCTACCAAGGAAGCGACTGGTCGAGCTTGCAAGTCTCATCCAACGGCTTGCTGCAATTTGGAGGAACGGGCAGCGCGGCCGATCCGAACAACAGCGCTGCGGCATTGGCTGACGGCGTACGCATCGCGGCGCTGTGGGACGACTTGCGAACCGATGGAACTGGGGACGACATCTTTATCGACGAGTCCATTGCCGACCAAGTGACCATTCGTTGGAATGCAACGCACAAGATTAGCGGTAGCGACGTCCAGTTTGCGGCGACCTTGAAGGCGGACGGCGCCATCCTGTTCGACTACGGCGCCGCCAATTCCGATCTTACGCCTACCGTGGGACTTTCTGGCGGAACGTCGGACAGCGTGCTCCTTTCCTCGTACGATGGCGCCGCCAACCTACGCGACGCGGTTTCCCTGGAATTCACCGCTACTATCGGCACGTATCAGGTGAACATTCAGCAGGACAATCAATTCCAAGAGGTCGGACAACCGCAGGGCTGGATTGGGGACGACGAAGAGTTTGAATACGCATTGCCCTTTGCTTTCGAGTTCTATGGAACGTCGTTTGACGCCGTGTTCGTTGGACTAAACGGGGATCTCTCCTTCTACGACGCTCAGCTTGGGGCCTACGCGTCGATCAAGCCGCTGAACACCGACCTGACGACGCTGTTGTCAGGCGACGACATCTTTATCGACGCCCAGTCTCAGCAAGTTACCTTCCGCTGGAAGGCCTCCCACTATTCGGACGATTCCCCGTTCAATTTCTCGACGACGCTGTTCGCCGACGGCTCCTTCCGATTCGACTACGGAGCAGGAAACGCCGCCGATTCCATGTTTGTCGGCTTCAATTCCGCATCGTACGAACATGTCGTCGACATCGAATCGTATTCCAATGCGGCCTCGCTGGAGAACGCGAACTCAATTGTCGTTCAACCGGTGACGCGGCCCGTCTACTCGGAAAGCGCCCTCGGCAAGAACGAGTTCTATCAGATCCCTGGTCAACCGATGAACTGGAATGGCGCGGGATCGACCTGGATGCTCGACCTGCCGTTCAGTTTCCCCATTGCCGGAGATTCCTACACCCAGGTAGAAGTCGCTGCGAATGGTTCATTGACGTTCGTCGGCGATGGCAGCCAAATCGCCTACGCCCTCGGCGACGACGTACGAATCGCACCTTATTGGGGCTCGTTCAACACGAGCGACTCCGACAAGAATAACATTTACGTCGTCGACGACGTCCCCGGGCAGATCACCGTCGTTTGGGACGCATCCGACTATAGCGGCGCCCAGGCCTTGTTCGCCGCCGTTCTCTACGCGGACGGTTCAGTGACGTTCGGCTATGGCCCGATCAGCAGCGAGGCCACCCCGCTGATCGGGATCGGGTACGGAAATGGCGATTCGTACGTCGCCAGCTACAGCGAGCGTACGGATCTAAGCAGCGCTTCGTCCCTCACGTTAACGAAACAAGCTTCGTTCGTGGACATCGGCGCTTACGAATTTCAAGGTTCGTCGCTCGACGAAACTCCCCCCAAGTTGCTCGACAGTCAACTAATCATTACGGCCGACGGCCCGCAAATGGTTCTCACCTTCAGCGAAGCGTTAGACCCAATCGACGCGAACGCTCCGGCCAACTTTGTCGTTCGTAGCGGTGGAGCGAATCAAGTGCTCGGCGACGGCGACGACTTGATCATCGCCTCGATTCCGCACTACGAAGCGGGATCCACTACCGTCACGCTGCAACTGCTGACGGACGCCGCCAGTCTTAACGGCACTGCCTTGGAGATTCTCCTGCGAGCCGACTCGACCATTCACGACTTGGCCGGTCTGAAGCTCGACGGCGACAACGACGGCAATCCTGGTGGCGAACAGCCCATCGCCAATCGTCCTCCCGTAATTACTCAGCCAAGCCCACAGGTAGTCGACGAAGGAAGCGAGCTGGTCCTGACGATCTCCGCGACCGATCCGGATCTCGATAGCGTGCGCTACTCGCTTGGAAAGGGAGCGCTCCCCGGCATGACGATCGACCCGATGACCGGCGAATTCCGCTGGACGCCGTCCGAAGATCAGGCGCCCGGCTCGTATCAGATCGAAGTGATCGCGACCGATCTCTCCCTACTCCGGCTTCCTGCTAGCGCCACCCTTGAAATCACCGCGAACGAAGTTAACGGCGCCCCCGAGATTGCGTCGATTTCCGACAAGCAAGTGGTCGAGGGTAACCTACTAACTTTTACGGCGTCGGCGACGGACCCTGAGCAAGACGCATTGATCTTCAGCCTAGGAACGGGCGCTCCTTCAGGCGCTACCATCGACCCGAATACTGGGGTCTTCCGGTGGACGCCGTCGGAATCGCAAGGCCCGGGAACCTTTACGATCGAGATCTTCGCCACCGAGGATCGCCCTGGCGGATTATCGGCCTCGACGACGCTGCAAGTTCAGGTTAGCGAACAGAACAATGCGCCGGTCGTGCCCCAGATAACCAACAAGCGCGTGTCCGAGCTGCTCGAACTCTCGCTGCAAGTCGCCGCCACCGATCCCGAACAAGGAACATTGACCTACGCGTTTGATTCGACTCCACCAGAGGGAGCGACGCTCAACGCGGCTACCGGTCTTTTCGCTTGGACACCGACCGAAGGGCAAGGGCCTGGCGTCTACGAGATTCGCATCAAAGTGACCGACGATGCGCCGGAACCGCTATCAACCGTCGTGACCTTCCAGGTTACGGTCGATGAAGTGAATTCGGTTCCGGTGATCACGCCGGTATCATCGCAGACGGTCGGCGTCGGACAGGCCTGGAACCTGACGATGCAGGCTACCGACTCCGACGCGCCCGCCAATTCGATCACCTGGACGCTCGGAGCGGGAAGTCCTGCCGGCGCATCGATTCACCCGACGACCGGCGTGATTTCGTGGACGCCGCAGTCAGGCGATCTCGGCTCGCATATTCTCTACGTCGTCGCGACGGACAACGGAGTTCCTCCCAGGTCGGCGACGCGGAGCGTGTCGGTCTCGGTTGAGGCCAACGTCGCGCCGCAAGTCGCCATTGATAACGACCTGGTGACGGTCAACGAAGGCTCGACCGCTACCAACAGCGGAACGTTCGGCACGTCGGGAGGAGGCGCCGTAACGCTTTCATCCAGCGTGGGAACGGTTCTCCAAGACGACCAAACCGGCCAGTGGACCTGGTCCTTCGCCACCACAAACGGTCCTGCTGAGTCGCAGACGGTCACGATTACAGCGACGGACGCAACCAACCAAACGACCGAAGTCACCTTTAATCTGGTCGTTAACAACGTAGCGCCGACTCTGACGGTCGACGCCGCCTCGGTGGTCGCATCGGCTAGTCGCACGGCGGTAGCGACCGGCGTTTACAGCGATCTCGGCAATGACCAACTCGTTTTCACCGCGTCGATTGGCGACGTCGTCGACAATCTTGACGGCACCTGGTCATGGTCGCTGGCCAATGCACAGCTGAGCGATAGCCAGACGGTAACCATTACCGTCAATGACGGAGACAACGGAGTCACGCAGGCGACGTTTGAATTGACGGTTCTGCCGCTCGCCGAGGCGTTTCTCACGATTAGCGACGCACCGGCGGCGACCGACGCCTCCGGTGAGGTGATCTCCCTGCCTGGCGATTTGCAATTCATTCACGAATGGCAGACCTTTACCGTCAACGTCTGGATACGTTACGACGAACAGTATTCGGACGATCTAACCGGCGTCACTTTGAACCTGAACTACAACAACACATGGTTCAAGCTGAAGAATTCGACCCGCAGCGGCGGAGTCGGGCAATTGTCGGTCGTCGACAACGGCGACTCTCTCGTCGTAACGGCTAGTCAACTTTCCGCCGCCGACGCTGGAAGGGATGTGTATTTCCTGATCGGCAGTTTCCGCTTCCAGCCCAATCCCAGCGGCGGTCTGCCCAATAACGTCGTTGGCGCCTATCCGGAAACCGTTACCGATTTGCAGTTTGGGCTGACCAATATCGAACTGGCTTTCGCCAACGACGGAAACGTGGCGGCCGAGCAGACAGCTTCGCCGACGACGCAAATGCGGGTCGTCCCGTATGATGTCGACGACGATAGCGTAGTCTCGTTGGTCGACTTGGCCCACCTGATTCGGCGAATTGGCGACTCCGTTAACTCGACGCCGGCCGCCTATCGATTTGACTTCGATCGAGATGGCGTCGTCTCGCTTGTGGATCTGGCGTACTTCATTCGCAACGTCGGGATCAACTCCAACGACGGAAATAGCGTCAGATTGCCTCCCCTACCGCAGACGCAAACGCTCACAGCCCCCTTGGAAAGCGAGTCGATCTCTTCGCAAACCAATTCGGATCAAACTGCCGCCGAGTCGGCGGATCCAAATATCGCGTATGTCGAGCCCCTTGCGCCGGTAGCTGGAAGCTCTCTCCTCGAAGGCGAGATGGTTCTTCTCCAACCGACGACGCCGCCGCAGAGCTTTGACGCCGCCAACATCGACGCCGCGTTTGGTACTCTCGACCCACAGAAAGATAGCTGGCAATTCGCAGAAGAAATCGCGGCGGACGACCCGATCGTCCAAGCGATCTCCGACGACCGCGACTCGCGGCGTCCCTCGTTCGTTCCCGATTGGGCGCTGCAAGAATCGGCGACCACCGATCCAACGGACGACGTCACGACGTTCCTGCTCCACGAAAAACTGGAAGAGGAGTTCCGTCCCCATTTCGACGGATCGTTGCGTCGGCCAAAGAACCGCCAGGAGAGCAACTAGTCGAACGCTTTCGCCCAATGCTGCTGGCAGCTTGAGCCGACCATGACAACCCATCTTCCGTCAACCCAATGCCCGACTGAGACAGGGGCTGATATATAAAAAAAGACCGATGGAAGCGCCCTTTAGGACGCTCCCACCGGTTCAGGCAAACCACCGCGTAAAGGTAGCGTTTTCTTTGGGTTCTGCTTCGCCAGCGAATTCCGCGCTCTTTGATGAAGACCTGACGGATACCTTGATGGCGCGGCCTGTCGCTAAACGTTTTGATCGGCGAATCCTACAACACTTACTTCGTACGTAAGAAAAGATTGACCATGATTCAATCCAAAATCTGGCCTTCAGATGAGAATGCGATGGAAACGTTGATCGCGTTTTGCAGCCCGAACCCATTACAAATTCTAGGTTTACGATTTCTTCCGTTCTAGTTTGCCCTTGGCGTGGTCCCCAGCTTCTGCTCCACCGCCATCAGAATGTGGTCTGGGAATCTTGAAACTCCGTCGCCTTCTTGTCCGCAAACCCCCTTAGAACAGTAGGCGGTCGGCATTCCCCTGTAGCTGAAAACTCTGGCACCTTATCCATCCAGTAACGAATCGAATCACTGGAAACCTGCAGACGGAAAGCTCTCCCAAATGATTTCCAGATTTCATTGCAGCTCTCAGGCCCCGAAATGCATTAGTTATTAGTTAGAGCAACGAGTTGCCCCTAATAACTCGCGACCGCCGTATCTGCTTAGGTTGCGTCAAGACGCCAATGGTCGATCGAAATGTTCAAGTTCGATGTTTGCCTGAAGTTTGCCGCCATCGCCCTGATCGCCGCCGCAACATCGTCAAGCGACTCATCGGCTGGCTGAAAGAAATCCACCACATCCCAACCCGCTTCGAGAAGATCGTCGCGGACTTCCTGGGGGCGGGGCCGGCGCTGCTGGCGTTAATTCAGCAATACTTGAAACCGACTACTTACCAGTGACTTTTTTGCGGATCCCAGTAGGAGTACCTAGCCATGCGCATTCTGCTTTTTTCTTTCACGATGTTGGCCGGTTTTCTTCTCGCACCGCTCGCGCTCGCCGTTGTCTTGGGCATTAACGTCGCTGAGAAACCTCCTCGAAACGAAAAGGAAGCCATCAACAGATTGAATTCGCAAACTCAAATCTTGGTAATTTCGTCCGTTTTCGGAGTCGCCACTGGCTTTGTCATCGCTAGATGTATTACGAACTCAATATCAACGACGAAACCGGCAGACTAAACAAGTACGTACGCACGAGTGGAATTGGAATTTTGGCCTCGCTGTCCTTTTTCGAGAAGATACACATGAATTGGAAAGCCGATTTCATCGTCGACTCAAAAGGCAATTGCCGGTGCAATGATGTCAACTCGGAGCAGCCAAAAATCAAACCGAGAGATTGGGAAGCCGATTTTATCGTCGACTCAAAAGGTAATTGCCGGTGCAATAACGTCAACTCGGAGCAGCCGAAAATCAAACCGAGAAAATCGCCAAAAACTCCAGTAGTCTCGTACGGTGATCTGCATGGGAGTCCGTTGCCTGACCTTCCCACAATCGTTTTACTATTCCTCTCGTCATTGTGGCTTACACTATTTTACGTATGCATTTCCGTGTACTTCACGGAACTGACTTGGCTATTCAAGCCTACGGCCACAGCACAAATACACTCCATAATCGAACAAAACTCTCTAAGGATGATGGCGTCTCCACCTAAAGTCAGAACGACTCATCCCTTGTACAAATGGGGCATCGATCGCAATGTGAAATACGCATTTTCAGTGGACGGACACCAGTACTTTTTCTCTTCGACATCATTCATCGAGGGACGATCTGTACCTCCTAGTTTTTCAAACAACTCCACCCAACTGGACAGATCGAATATCCCCACGGACGACTATCCGCCCGTGACGGTTCAATATGTAAAAAACTTTCCTCAAATAAACCGTGAGAGCATGGGGCGACGGAGCATCTTCATGTCATTTGCTGGGATTTTTGCCTGCGTCGCACTTCCAGTGCTCGCGTATTGCGGCTGGGAAATTCTTCAAGCGAAGCGAAAGCGCCAACATATTTGAATGCGACAAAAGATGCGATACGCGACTGAAATCCAGGAATGCGTAGCTTGATCCAAAATCGCTTTCCGGCGGTTTGCGCCATATCACGAACATGCGGATAGCCTGGCATCTGGAAAAGCTCAACCGGGCGACTTTAGCGAGACTTTATTCTCGCTTCTCGACCGATCTGGGTGGAGCGCCCGGAGTGCTTCCCGACTTTTTTCAAGAATTCGTTACAGCTCGCGGGCCCCGAAATGCATCTGTTACTAGTGACGGCGACGTGCCGTAACGAATAACCGCCGCGACTGCCCTTCCCGGCTTGGGTCGCGTCAAAACGTCATCCGGAGATCGAAAGATGATCAATTTCACGAGCTGCCTGAAGTTCGCCGCCATCGCCCTGATCGCCTCGCAGTTGACGGGCTCGATGTCGTCCGCGGCTGAACCGTCCCATCAAGCCCTGGCGGCCCAAACCGAAACGGTGGCGTACAGCCACCACTATTTCGTCCAATTCTGGTGCAGTGGCGAATGGCATGAGTATGACGACTGCTTTGAAACGCGATGTGAGGCCCTGAAGGTGAAACGCCAATTCGAGGACCGGGGGTACCCGGCGAGGATTGTTTGCGAGTAGTAGCCAGCAAACCTGAGACTTCGAGGCGTAGAAGCCTCGGAGTCTGGTGCGGCGAATCCAGGCTACAACCTGCGTAATCTAGCAAAGCATTCGCGACGTTAAATGATTGGCTATCCCTATGAACGCGGACCCTTCTGCGCCAAACGACTCCTGGCCGCTCCTGGAGCAACTTCGGGACGACGCTTTAGAAGCGTTGAACGAATCCTGGCAGGCCGGACTGTTGCCAGCCATCGAGGACTATATTCCGCCGGAGTTAGCCTCGAACGTCCAATTGCTGGCCGACGTGCTCGATTCCGATTTGGAGTTTCGAGTACTCGCCGGAGAAGATATTCGCGTCGAACACTATTTCGAACGGTATCCCAACCTTCCAGCGAACGATGAAACGGTCATCCAGTTGCTCCTATCCGAGTACAAGTACCGGCAGCGACGTAACACGTTGGTCAATCCGCAAGAATTCTGCGAACGCTTTCCGGCTTACGCTGCGCGAATTCGCGGGGAATTGGAAACGCTTGCTGCATCGCCAAGACGCTGTTCGCGTTGCAATCAGGTCTTCGATGAAGCGAATCGACCAGATGAAGACCGACTTCGGTGCCCGATGTGCGAGCAGGAACTCGATGTCGTTAACCCCACCGAACTCACTAATCACACGTTTGGCAAGTTTCAACTCTTGACGGAAGTCGGAAAAGGCGCCTTTGGAACCGTCTATCAAGCGTTTGACACGCAATTGAAACGGGTAGTCGCCATCAAGATTCCTCATCACCACTTCCTTCCCGCTTCGGACGACGATCGCTTTCGACGCGAGGCGGTTAGCGCCGCGAAATTGCGACATCCAGGCATCGTTCCGGTATACGAAGTAGGTTCAGTCGGAGACATCCCCTATATCGTCTCGGAATTCGTGGAAGGCGTAAACCTTCACGAGTTTACCGCCGAACATGGCGATTCGGCGAAACAATTGACATTCGCCGAGTCAGCCAGAACCGTTTTGAACGTCGCTAGAGCCATGGCGGCCGCACACGCGGCCGGCGTTGTGCATCGCGATCTGAAGCCGGCCAACATCATGATATCAACCGACGATGGACCCCGTATCTTGGACTTTGGACTCGCCAAGCTCGTAAACAGTGAGGTATTACTCACCCTCAGTCGTGATCAGATGGGGTCGCCCGCCTATATGAGCCCGGAACTTGCTCGTGGGGATTCTCGTCATGCCGATGGACGAAGCGACGTCTTTAGCATGGGCGTCATTCTTTATGAATTGCTGTGCGGCGAACGGCCGTTTCGTGGTTACAGCGCAAATGACGTCATTATTCAAATCAGCGATGATGCAATCGAACCGCGTCGTCTTCGGGAGGTCAATCACAAGATTCCGGCCGATCTTGAGACAATCTGCTTAGGTGCGTTGTCGAAGCAAGTTCAAGATCGGTACCAGAGCGCCCAGGAGTTCGCTGACGAAATAGAACGATTTCTTACCGGAAAGAGTATCCTCCGACGTCCGCCGGGCGTATTTCGTCGCGCCTGGAAGTGGTGCAAACGGAATCGTATGGTTGCAGGCTTTACCTCAGCCATTGCCGCGACTTTCGCCATCGGTACGATCGTATCGCTGGCATTCGCCGCCGAGGCGACCCGGAATGCAAACACGGCGCGAGCGAACGCGCAACTTGCTGAACAAAGGGGACAACTTGCGATCGGTAGCCTTCGGATGCTGATAGAAGAGGTTAGTTCCGCCGTGGAGAACGTTCCAGAATTGCATGCCGTTAGCGAACGCCTGCTGAACGCTAGCGTCTTACGACTCGAAGACCTGCAAAAATCGCTCATCGACGACCACGAGGTGACGCGATTGACTGCCACGGCTTATTTGGCGATCGCAGACTCCTACGTCGCCATCCAAGCGGATGACAAAGCCGAACCGCTCTATTTGGCAGCAATGCGCGCGGTCGAAACCAGCCTGAAGGCGGACCCGGACAATCTGGATCTGATACGGGAACGCGCTGAAATCTTCAAGAAACTAGGCCTCCTCAAAGAATCGCAGGGAAACGCTCCAGCGGCAAGCGAGTCTAACCAACAGGCGATTGCGGAATTCCAACGCGTTGCCAATTCGCGACCGCACAACGACGCGGATCGGCACAACTTGGCAAGTGCAATTTACCAACAGGCAACCGCTTGCGAAAACGCGGGCGACCTTTCCGAAGCCCTCACGTATTATCGCCAAACGCACGACTTACTGACGAATCGTGCAGACTCGAACCATCTGTTTATGTTGGCGGAAGCGATTCATGGTATGGGCGAAATGCAACTGCACTTGGGCGATCTTGATTCGGCGGAACTCGCCTTTCAGAATTGCCTCCAAATCGCAGAAAAAGCCTCCGCGGCTGACAATTCGTCGATTCCGGCGCAGCTTCTGGCGTCTCGCGCTCACACGATGTTAGGGCTCGCAATGTTCAAGAGAGGTAATTCCCTGGCAGATTCCCAGGGAGAGCTTGAACAAGGTTTTCGGATCGCCTGCACGCTGGTCGAACGCAATCCTCGGAACGGTGAAGCGTGGGATATCTGCAAGTACGCCGGGCTTAACTATCTGCAGTGTGCCTGGGGTGGCCAGGACCGTGAGCTAGTTAAAGAACTGGAACTTGATTGTATTGAGATTGCTGAATACGTTCGAAATGCCGATCCCCAGAAATCGTCTCGGTCGGCCGAGTACGCGGAGATTCAAGTGCACATTGGCAATATGCGCAAACGGATTGGCGATATCCCAGAGGCGATTGACTACTATCGCCACGCTTCCCAAGAATATGACCGCTTCGAATCCCTCGATGCGTTATATGGGAGTTTTAACCTTACCGTTCTCCTTCGCGAGTTAGAACTGCGGTGCGATCTTGCGGAATTGGTACACGACGAACATCCCCAAGAACATTTGAATTTGCTGGAGCAGATTCTGACGACAAGCAACCTGATTCTTCAAAGGTGGCCGGAGAAAAAAGAAGCGCAAGCAGGTTTAATTTTCGCTCACTGGCGCCTTGCGGAACCCGATTTCGCAAACGGGAATATTTCAGAAGCTCTTAACCATTACCAAGCCGCTTTTCAGGCCAGTCAACAATCGACGCCTGGCGAAGCTCCCGTCATTGAGAACCTGCAAACACGCTCGCAAATCTGCGAACGTATCGTGATCTGTTACTCACAACTTCCTTTGGATGACGCAAATTCAAACCTGGCGCAGGCTATAGAATTTGCGGAAACATCAGTCGCAATTTTCGCTCAAATCGCAGCAATGGCGCCAGATCAACCAATTTGGATCGCCCGCCAAGCGGGCGCCACGAACAACCTAGGGAATCTTGTATCCGCACGCCATGATATAGCCGAGGCTCGTCGCCTTTTGAACCAGGCGGAAGAACTGATCACGACCCCTCTGGTAATCGCGGACGAAGAAACCAGCCGCTTCTACCTGAAGAAACGGATGGAGATTCAGCATTCGCTAATCGTTTTGGAAATGAACGATCGCAATTTCTCCGATGCGAAGAAGCATATCAACGCATTCTTAGAAGCGGTTCGTAGCACTCAGGACGCGCAGTATGAACTAGATGAGTCCGACTTCCTGATGTTTAAGAATTGCCTGGAAGCGGAAGTACTGGTCGCTGACGAGGCCGCCAATAAGGCGGAACAAGAGAATGAAAGCGAGACGCGACAAAATCTCTTTAATACTCGAATATCGCTCGCCATCTTTAACCAAAGATTTGGCCTTCACGATGAGGCAATTTCCCAGTTTGAGGCCGCTAGAAAAATGCTGCAGGATGCGCAACATAACGGCTTTGCCGGCGACCGTGTAAGCGACCTCCTAGACGAGCTGACTATGCATTCCTCTCGCAGTAAAAAAATGATCCAGTTGAACGTCGCTCTATACGGGGATCTAGATGCGATACTCGCACAGCCGCCGAATGAGATCCCCGACTTGTTGACGTTTCGCGACAGCCTTACCGAAACGGAACTTGCCGCCATGATTCTCTCTTGGAGATCTCCGTCGAGCAAAGAAGATCTATATGCCGCTGCATGTTGCTATGCTCTTTGCGCAAGCAAAGTTGCGCAGAACTCGTCCACCAAGGAGGCGCTCAGCGACTACTATCGCTTCCTCAACCTCTCCGAAGATTGCCGCCAGAGAGCGATAGGCTGCAGCTATCTGGACGTTTCGGATCCAACTATGGAGCCCCTATTAGATCAGTTACAGTTGCCGCTGCGAGACGCCGAGGGACCATCCGCTGATTGACGCCACAGAATATCGATCATTTCGTCTCAAAATATCGACGCATCTGTTCCTTAATTCGGCGTAGCGCGATAAAGACCATACTCTCCGAACATTTCACCTCTTCATGCTCACAGATTTCACGAATCGAATATCCGGCTATTCGAAGTTCCAGGATCTTTCGATCTCTCGGATGAATCAGCCGCTCGCTGACAACCCGAACCAATTCCTCTAACTCAGCGACCTCTTTGGGGCTCGGTTCCTTGGAAATGCCTTCGAGGATGTCGTTTGGAAACAACTCTCCGTCATCGCCCAATAAGGCAGGAGCCTCTTCTTCGCGACGTCCTACTCGTGAGACTCGCTGGCACTTTCGAATCAGAATCGTACAGAGCAAGCGCAGGAGTCCGTCCTTCTGCTCCTCGCGGTTGAAATCGAAGTTGTCAAACTTCCCCTCCTGATGACGCCGAAAGAACGTCCGCAGCGTAGACTGGACCACGTCGTCTGGATCCAGATGCTTTCTTACGTAGGGCGCGAGCTTAAGCGACGCCTTTCGCATTAGATGGTCGCGATAACGCATCGCTAGGAACTCCTGGGCCTCCCGATCTCCGTTCCTGGCGCGCGCCAACGTTTCCGTTATGTCCCACGAATCGGTCATGGCATCCCCCTAGAATCCCGGAAGCGAAACGTCGCCCCAAATTCTATCTTCGATACGTGCCGAATCACCATCTAAATATTTCAAGAATTCATTGCAGTCCAAAACGGCCAACTGGCATGTACTCTCTGGGGCCGTCGCCGCCCTGCTTTCAGTCGATACCCCCGATTGGTCTTAGTTCCTGACAAAACGCCAGTCGGACGCACCTTACTACCACGTTTATGTTCACCATTAGTCGCCCAAATCCCACATGTTTATCCTGCCGTTCTTTGTCCTTGCTTCTAAGGCGTATACCAAGAGCGACGCCGCTATGGCAAAGAACGCTATGGCGCATGACGCTTCAGTGAAAGCGGCCCCAGATGTTACGGTCCATGAAAGCTGGCAATACGTGGTCTGCCTAGAGATTTTTAAAGAATTTCTTACGCTCGCCGTCAAAGGCGCATGTAGTTTTTTGGCCGCCGCCGTCTTCTGTTCCGCGTATGGAATCTGCAGTGAAACAGTCTGGCTATTCGCACCGACTGCGACGGCAAGACTCGTTTCGTCGAGCAACCGGGACGCGTCCTTGGTCGATCCAACGCATTCAGAAGCTAAACGCGTCGCTCAAGTCAGAACCGGTTCATCTGAGGTTGAACGAATCGATACCTACAGCTTTTCCGTGAATGGAAACGAATACACGATCGAGGTCGGAGCGCACTCTCGCGCGAGTGATATTTCCCACGATTCAACGAATCACGCGATCGTTGACGCTACTCTTAGAATTCAATACTTCGGCTTCAATCCAAATTGGAACCGAGTCGCCGGTGAAGGCGTTCGCCGCCTCCTATGGTCACTATTGGGATTCTGCTCGTGTATCGTGATCTACCGCGTGGCAGTTCGCTGGGAGCACAAGTTTGACTGGATGGAATCGGAAGGCGATTACCTAGCTTAACGCAATCGAATCCCACGCAAATTCCGCGAATTTGGGTAAATGGCCATTTGCTAGCCGCGGAGTAGACGTCCAACTGTACACGTCCGTATGCGATTTTCCGACTGTGTCCGAGAGGAGGAAACCACGCGTGCGTGAATTCCAGTGTACGGACTTTGTGAGGACCGTAACGGGGTCCCACCATTTCATTTCCAACCATTCGGACAGTTCTCCCACGCGATTTCGCGTAACGTAGCGTCCTAAGACCCTAGCTCCGCAGCATCTCTTTTTCCTCGGAAAAGGCCGCCCGGCGGCCCATCCCAAGACGAACAATCGACGTCGGATCCGAATTCTCTAAAAAAACCGCGGATTCCGTTGCAGGTCGAACTCCCCAATTGGCATCCACACATAGCCACGGCAGTCGCCAGTCGGGAATACCAGACTTCCTTTATCAAGCGAGGCGTTTCGAATGTACGCTCCCAACCGTCGTTCCATGAAGAGCTTTGTTGCGATCGTCGGAATGCTAATTGCGATCCCAATCGCCCTCACCACCAGCAGCGTCGTCCGCGCACAGTCGGAATTCGAAGACGTCTACGCCCTCGGCATGAAGTGCCTTGAGGGCGATGAGTTCCAAAAAGCGATAGCGCATTTCGACAAAGCGATCGAACTGCAGCCGCAGAACCAGGCCGGATACTATGGCCGTGGTCTCGCTTGGCAAAACTATCCAGAGCCGGGGAACGCAGTCCAGGATTTTACCAAGGCGATTGAGATTGCCCCCGAGAACGCCTCTGCCTATCGCCAGCGCGGAATCGTTCAATACGACGAACTCAATTATAACCAAGCGATCACGGATCTATCCAAGGCCATCGAACTCTCCCCGCAAGACGCAGAAGCCTTTCGCTATCGAGGATCATCCTTCGTCGGCAACGGCGACTACGAAAGAGCCTCACTTGACTTTTCCAAGGCGATCAATATCGACCCCGGCGCCCCGCTCTACTACCGTTTACGCGCCGAATGCTGGACCGCCATCGCCGACGTAAAGCGGCGATGGGCGTACGAAGATCTCGCCAAGGCCGACGAAATTGATCCCGAGGTCGCCTATAGGAATGGGGTTGAGGGGTTGGAGGCGGAGGACTACGACGAAGCGGCTGCGGAATTCAGTCGCGCAATTGAACTGAATCCTGATCATGATCGCGCCTACCGCAAACGCGGCCTCGCCTGGTTCGCCAAAGCTGACTACGACCGAGCAATCGAAGATTTTGATAAAGCCGTTGCGCTCCGCCCTCAGGATGGCGAATTCTACCGTGATCGGGGCGACGCCTGGTTTTACCAGGGGGACTACGACAAAGCGATTGACGATTTTACCAAGGCGATCGAGGAGAATGCCAACGATTCGGTAGCCTACTGGTATCGCGGCGATGCGTGGGAAAGCAAGAACGATGTTGACCGGGCACTAGCCGATTACGCCAAGTGTACTGAACTTGATCCCGACAAGGCCTATTTAATTCGAGATCGAGGCAATCGTCGCTATCGCTTGGGAGACCACGCGGGAGCCGTCAGATACTTTGACGCCTACGACACCCTCGTTCCGGAAGTCGCCCAGGATTTTCGCCCGCTTGCCGACGCCATGCGTCGTGAGGTAATCGCGTTAGGCTACTCGGGCGACGTCGCCGACGACTTCACTGCAATGTTCCGAGGCAATGCGAAGGATTTAGCACATCTAAAGACGGAACTTGATGGCATTCGCGACCTGATGCATAAAGACGAAATCTCAGAATCAGTCGCCGCGTTGGCCGAGTCCGAAATCGTCGACCAACTAAAGGATCTTATCAAGTCAATGATTCCCAACTATGGCTACAACTGCGGCCATCTAGACGAAGTCACCCTCCAAGGCTTGGCAAGTTGCCGTGGATACTCAGAGGTTATTTCCGTGTTGGGACACTCCGTCGGCTTGCCTATTCGTTTCATTCAGATCTACCGAACGGCCGAGGAAATGTCTTTCGGCGCCTCCGGTCACATGGCTTGTCTTGTCGAATTGAGCGATGGCCGATCGATGATCATTGACCTCACGATTCCCTGTGATGAGACCCCATTCGTGCTGTCCCATGAGTTCCGACAAGAGGGTTGCTACTGGAAGCGAATTGAACAAGACAATTCGGCCGGGCTACATCGGACGATTCGAATCCAAGAGCCTCAGGAACAGACGCTGGAGAACTCGCTAAGGGGTGCAACCGAGATCGCGGAATTCGAGGCCGCCATCCAAGCCGCCCCCGACTGCAGCCTGGTTCATCTTCGCGCCGCGGAATATTTCGTTTCGATTGGCGACTATTCCAAAGCGATAGTTGAATTCGATAATGCGATTCGACTTGATCCGGAGTACCACTCGCTCTACTACGATCGAGGCAAAGCTTTCTATCGCCAAGCCGACTTTGAGAGGGCCATCAGCGATTTCTCTCATGCCATTGAACATGATCCAGGCTTTGCGGCAGCGTTTGTTCTGTGCGGTTCATCCTGGGAGAAACTTGGCGAAGTGGAGAATCGTGACGCCGACTATTGTCAAGCTGTCACTGCCATTTCCGACTCGGCTTACGTTGCGTATCTCGACCGCGCCAATGCCTGGAAACTCGTCGGCGATGAATCCCGGATGATCGCAGATCTCACGAAAGCGATTGCGATCGATCCCCAAAGCGCATACGCGTTTCGAGTGCGTGGAGACGCTTATTATTTCCAGGACAATTTCGATCAAGCGATCTCGGACTATACCAAGGCCCTTGAGATCGCGCCACTCGACGCCCAGACCTATCGGCGACGCGGGCGCTGCTGGTATTTCCAGAGCGACGACGATCAAGCGATATCGGATCTTAAAAAAGCAGTCGAAATCGACCCTCTGGATGCCATCGCTTACAGCTACCTCGGTGCCTGCTGGCATTCCAAGAAGGAATATGACCAAGCGATCGCCGATTACACCAAGTGCATTGAAATCGACCCCAAGGACGCGGCAGCCTACCGAGAACGCGGGGACGCTTGGCGCATGAAAGACGACTTTGCGAAAGCGATCGCCGACATCAACAAGGCGATCGAGATCGACCCTCAAGAGGCCCGGTCCTACCGATATCGAGGTAACGTCAATTACGACAAGAAAGACTACGACCAGGCGATCGCCGATTACACCAAGTGCATTGAAATCGACCCCAAGGACGCCGTAGCTTACCGAAATCGCGGTGACGCCTGGTATAACAAGGCTGACTACGACCAGGCGATCGCCGATTACTCCAAGTGCATTGGAATCGACCCCAAGGACGCGGCAGCCTACCGAGAACGCGGGGACGCTTGGGGCATGAAAGACGACTTTGCGAAAGCGATCGCCGACATCAACAAGGCGATCGAGATCGACCCTCAAGAGGCCCGGTCCTACCGATATCGAGGTAACGTCAATTACGACAAGAAAGACTACGACCAAGCGATCGCCGATTACACCAAGTGCATTGAGATCGATCCTCAGGACACCGTAGCTTACCAAAGTCGCGGGGACGCCTGGTATAACAGGGCTGACTACGACCAGGCGATCGCCGATTACACCAAGTGCATTGAAATCGACCCCAAGGACGCGGCAGCCTACCGAGAACGCGGGGACGCTTGGCGCATGAAACAGGACTTTGCGAAAGCGATCGCCGACATCAACAAGGCGATCGAGATCGACCCTCAAGAGGCCCGGTCCTACCGATATCGAGGTAACGTCAATTACGACAAGAAAGACTACGACCAAGCGATCGCCGATTACACCAAGTGCATTGAGATCGATCCTCAGGACACCGTAGCTTACCAAAGTCGCGGGGACGCCTGGTATAACAAGGCTGACTACGACCAGGCGATCGCCGATTACACCAAGTGCATTGAAATCGACCCCAAGGACGCGGCAGCCTACCGAGAACGCGGGGACGCTTGGCGCATGAAGAAGGACTATGCGAAAGCGATCGCCGACATCAACAAGGCGATCGAGATCGACCCTCAAGAGGCCCTGGCCTACCTTTATCGAGGTGACGTCAATTGCGACAAGAAAGACTACGACCAAGCGATCGCCGATTACACCAAATGCATTGAGATCGACCCTGAGTCTGCTTGGAACTTCAATACACTCGCTTGGTTCCTAGCAACCTGTCCGGATCCGCAATTTCGGGATGGAGCCAAGGCAGTCGCGAATGCAAAACTAGCGACCTCTCTCAGCACTGAACCGGACGCGTATTTAACTGGCACACTTGCCGCGACCTATGCCGAACTGGGAGACTTTGAGAATGCCGTCGCGACGCAAACCACAGCGGTCGAATTGGCGACGAAGAGCCAGGACGAGGATTTAGATGGGTTTCGCTTGCGATTGGAACTGTACCAGCAAGGGATGCCCTACCGGGACGACGAATGACCGACAACGAATCCGGATTCGTGTGCCCACTTCGCTCGCTCCTATTCCGTAGGAGCAATTGGCTGGATGAAGAGAGAGAGGCTCAAGAAGGAAGAGAAGATGAAAGAATGCCCGATTAACCCCAGAGGACTGGCGGGAATTTTACAATAGATTGCCGCCGCTCCTCTTCCTTCCCGCCACGTCCATGACGGCCCTTTTAGCCCTGCCCTGGCCATTAAAAAGGAGGGGAAGAAGCTAGTAATCCAGTAGAGTCCCTTGATAAGATGGTCATGTGTTTGAATTGACCATTTGTGCTGTCGAATTGGCAGGCGATATCTTGGTGGACGACACAAACCTACATCTCGAGTTCATGGACGCCAGCGTCGGTCAGACGACTCGTGATTTCGTTCCGAGGCCCTCAGGTAACTCTGATGAGTGACGATGGTCGCCTCTACGAAATGCTGGTGCGTTGGGGCGAAGCCCTGGAACGAGGCGAACAGCTTTCGGCCGAACAACTTTGCGCCGAATTCCCGGAGCTACTTGGCGAGCTCTCGCAGTTAATCAAGAACGTCGACGCTCTCCAGTCGTTCGTTGACACTGATGAAAATCGCTCCGGCGACGCGCTGCAACAGCCTGCTGCCGCTGCTGTCGATGGTCAAGCGAACCAAGTTCAACTCCCCTCCTCCGCGCTTACGCTCGATCAGTTCTGCCAAAGCCTGGTCGATTCCGAATTGGTAGACGAGAGCCATCTCGATCTCTACCGCCGTGATTACCCAGCATCCGACGCGGTCTCCTTTGCAAACCAGTTGGTAAACGGCACGAAACTGACCCATTTTCAGGCGACGGTCCTACTCGACGGTCGTGATCTGCCGCTGGTTTTAGATCGATACGTCATCCTCGACAAAATTGGCGCCGGCGGCATGGGCGAAGTTTACAAGGCCCTGCATCAGCAGATGGATCGCGTCGTGGCTCTCAAGATCCTTCCCAAGGCGATTGTTGATTCAGAGGAAAAGACCAAACGTTTTCAACGCGAAGTGAAAGCTGCCGCAAAACTGGAACATCCCAATATTGTCACCGCATTCGATGCGCGTGAATCGAAGGGAACTCTTTTTCTGGCGATGTCCTATGTAGACGGGCTCGACCTGGCCAATTTGGTTCGCACAAGCGGACCACTCTCCCCGGCTAAAGCAGTCAATTACATCGGCCAGGCGGCCGCCGGTCTCGCGCATGCCCACAAGCTTGGCGTCATTCACCGAGATATTAAGCCGGCCAATCTGCTGCTCGACAAAAGCGGGACCGTGAAGATTCTCGATATGGGACTGGCCCGGATCGAATCGACGGAGCCGCATCCCGAACAAACATCGTCGCTCGACCTCACCCAACCGGGTGCAGTTATGGGAACGGTGGCTTTTCTTGCGCCAGAGCAAGCCTTGGACACCCGTCTTGCCGACGCTCGCAGCGACATCTATTCGCTCGGCTGCACTCTCTACTACCTGGTGACCGCACGCCCTTTGTTTGTCGAGAATACCATGGTCAAAACGATCCTCGCCCACCGCGAAAACGCGATCCCCTCCCTCGAGAGCGACAACGTCCCCGTCGAACTCGATCTCGTTTTTCGCCGCATGGTAGCGAAGAAGCCGGAGGATCGGTTTCAGAGTATGACTGAATTGATCGATGCGTTGAATCAATTGACGCTGCCGAGCGAGGATGTCGCGGCACGCCCCCCGCAACTCGACTCTGACCTACAAGCCTTCAACGATACCGCAACCACGATCGAAACCAGCCGAATATTGCCCCCCCCAGCGCCATCTGCGACTCTGCCGCCCCGCCGCGGGCACTGGGGCCTCATCGCAGCATGCCTTCTCGGCTTGGCTGGTTTCGGCGGCGCCTGGGCGGCCGGGATCTTCCTGAAGGTCGAAACTCCAGCCGGGACGATTATTCTCGAAATCGACCAGCCTGAAATCGCCGGCGCCGAGGTCACGGTCGATGGCCAAAAGCGAATCACCATCAAGACCGGCGAGCGGCAAGAACCACTTCAGGTAACGGCCGATGAAAAAACCCATACGCTGAAGGTGGTCAAAGGAGGGTTTGAGACATTCACGAAGGAGTTTCGCGTGAAGGGAGGAGCCAACGAAACGATCCGCGTGCGACTGGAGCCGCTCCCTGTAGAGGTGGCAAAAGCGGAAAATACGACGCCGGCCCCTTCGGCGTCTTCGCCAACCAAAGCGGAACAACAGCCGGCGGCGATTGCGATGCAGGAGGATCCACATCGCCGGATCGCAGAAATGGCGATAAATCGAGGCGGTGTCGTGGGCATCGTCTCTTTTACCGACGGGGGCAAGGTATCGAAGCTCGAACAACTGCCGCCGACTAGGTTTGCCGTAGGAACTCTGTGGTGCGAAAACAATCCGGACATAACCGATCCCGATTTCGACTTGTTGAAAAACAGCTTTGGAATGGCCGGGCTGTTTGCTTACAACACGCGGCTAGGGGACCAGGGGCTCGCAGCGTTCGATCGTCATCTACCCCACCTAACACTTTCTCTCGGTCGAACTCAAGTGTCGGACCATGGGGTGAAGTCGCTCTCTACTGACTGGGGCCCATTGGCTATTCAATTGCCGTTTACGACAGTATCGGACGCCGCTTGTCGTCATTTGGGACAGATGTCGCAACTGAGGGAACTTGATCTTACCCATACGGAGATTACGGATGTGGGTTTGACGTATCTCGCCAATTCACCGACGATCCGAGGGTTGAATATCGCCAGTTGCAAGGTGACAGGACCGGGGATTCGAAAGTTGAACCAGGCCCGGAATCTTGAAGTCCTTTTTCTGACGCACAACAAGTTGGATGACTCGGCGATCGCCGATCTTGCGTCCCTTACGAATCTCCGCGTTCTTGATGTTCGAGATACGCAGATTTCAAGTGCCGGAGCGTTGGAACTACAACGCTTGATGCCAAACTGCATCGTCCTGCACCCTGCCGTGCCAACAGAAAAGTGCGAAATTCAAGCGGCGCGATGGGCCATTGAGAACGGGGCCAGAATCGTTTCACATTGGTCGCCGTTCATTCCTGACAAGAACAATGTGGATGCGATTCCGGAATATGACTTCGCGTTTAATGGGATCCTGTTCTCGGACGCCAGTTCGCCTGCCATCGCGACCGGACTTCGCAATTTAACCGATTTGAAATGCCTCCTCGCTTTGGAATTGCACAAACTAACAAACGCCGACGAGGGCCTAGCCCATATTTCTTCGCTTGACAGTTTAACGCAACTATTCCTAAATGAATCGGACGTAACTGCGGATGGAATGCTACTTTTAAAGGACCTTAAACAACTAGAAATCTTAAAATTGGGTCAGTGTAAGCAGATCGACGACCGAGCGGTTTCCGTCGTCGCGGAGTATCCTCAACTGCGTCTGCTAACTCTCTCGGGAACGCAAGTCACCAATGCCGGTCTTGAATCAATCGGGCAAGCGAAAAACTTGCGAGAGTTAAACCTGTCCCATTGCTACAAGGTATCCGACGATGGTATGCCGCACCTGATTCCGCTCGCCGGATTGAATCATTTAGGACTCGTCTACACGCCAATTAGCGACGCCGCAATTCCACATCTAATCCAACTAAATGGCCTAAGGACCCTCAACGTCAGTCGTACGAAGATCACTGCGGAAGGCGCCGCCAAACTTCAGGCCGCATTGCCACTATGCGTCGTATTTCACGAATCGCTGGAGAATACGCCGTGGCGGATGCCGGAGTTGAAATCGGAGTCGGCTTTTGTGATGCAGGACCCACAGCACAGCTTGGCAGAGATGATCCTCGATCGAGGAGGCGTAGTTGAAGTATTTGCCAGCACTAGTCGTCACGTAGTCAAGGACGTTGGAGATTTACCGAAAGGTCGCCTGGCCGTGCAATTGATCGCATTTATGGATGGCCGATTGGATGTGGCGGCGGACTGGAGAAAATTGGAAGAGGTCGCGTCGTTACAAGAACTGCAACTGCACAAAACACGTCTCCCGTCAGGAGGCGTTGCGGGACTAAAGCGAAACTTGCCCTACGCTCATGTCTGGTTCGACTATTCGAACGTATCGGACACGGACATCTTATCCTTGTCGACAAGCGAAGGCCCCTACGCGATTCATGCCGCTTACACCAACCTCTCGGACGACTCCTGCACGCAATTCGCAAAGATGGAATCTCTGCGCGATCTCGACGTTCACAACACAAAGATTACCGACGTCGGGGTCGCACGGCTCGCGACTTCCGCTTCGCTGCGACAGCTTTCCGTTTCTGGGTGCCCATGGGTGACGATCGCGGGGGTCAAGAAACTGGCAAACGCCGAGAATCTCCAGGTTCTACTGCTGTCGCGCAACAACTTGAACGATTCTGTTGTGGCGGATCTAGGGACGCTGAAAAATCTCCGCGTACTAGAACTTCGTGAAACCAGAATTACCAGCACCGGCGCCGCCGAACTACAGAAGCTATTGCCGGAATGCGTCGTGCTTCATCCAGACTTGCCAACGCAAGGCGGTGAACTTCATGCGATTCGCTGGGTAGCCGAGCAAGGTGGGAGGGCATTTTCCTATTGGTCGCCGTTTGCTCCCGACAAGAGCAACATCGACCAGCTAGGCGCCACGGATTTCGCGCTAACGGGAATCGTATTTGCCGATGCGAGCGATCCTGATATCGCAACCGGGATGCAAAACCTGTCGGCGCTGAAATACGTAGCGGCGATCGAATTTCCGAATCTGCAAAATGCGGACGCCGGCGTCGAACGCATCGCTTCCCTGCAAGGCGTTATCAGTTTGCGTCTTGATGGTTCCGATTTGACGGCGAAGGGATTGGAACATCTCCGGGGATTCCGCCAAATGGAAACGTTAATTTTGTCGAGATGTAAATCCCTGGACGACGCCGGCCTGTTCGTCCTGGCAGATTTTCCGTATCTGCGCGACCTGCAGTTTAGTGATACGCATCTTGGCGAACTTGGATTGGAGCAGGTTGCCAAGGCCGTCAACCTGCGACAGCTTATATTGACCCGTAGCCCGAACGTGACGGACGGTGGGATCGAGCACTTGAAATCCTTACAGAAGCTCAACCGCCTGGAATTGCTAGGCACAAGTATCACGGATGGCGCTATTCCCCATCTCGCAAAACTAAAGAGCTTGCGAATCCTCGACATCAACCGCACCAAAGTTACCGCCGAAGGCGCCGCCAAACTTCAGGCGGCGCTTCCGTTGTGCGTCGTCTTTCATGAATCGTTGATGGATACTCCGTGGCGCCTGCCGGAGAGGGAAGTTTCCAGTGCAGCGTCCGCCCCAACGCCTAAGTAGTGTCGATCTAACATTCCATTCTGCGATACCGATTCTGGGGGCGGTTTATCGGCGAAATAAGCAACGCGACATCGGGGCAGAAAATTATCTCTAGATTTCCGTGCAGTTAAGCCGCTTGAATCGCATTCATGTATAGCGAAGGCGTCGGACCTTCGCCCAATACGAACGCGACTGACCGCCAGTGCTCGGTCGGCGTCAACCTGCAATCGGAGACTTTGCTATGTTCACCGCCACTTCCTTTCGTCACGTTCCCGCCGCCCTTGCCTTGGTCGCCGCCATGTTGACCGGCTCTCTGGCGCCCGCCGCCGAATGCGGACGTTCGAGCGTCGCCCAGTCGCGGGTTATCGAAGACAGCTGTCATCACTATTACGTCTATTTCGCCGTTTGCGACGATGGGCCGTGGGTGAAATGCGACGAATGCTTTGACTCTATCTCGGCTGCGAAAGCGAAGGCGGCCTACTTCAAGGCGGCGGGCTTTGTGGTCAAAATCGAGTGCACGAAAGCCGCCTGCTAGTAAGCTGCGAAGTCCCTCGCCCCGATGCGATCCGCCTCGGGGCGGCGAGGCGATGCTGTAACGCTCCCAAGCGAAACTATCGCAAGATGGGGGTTTAATCTTCGCTGATTTTTCGCAGCTGCTCCTTGATCCGGTTCAGCGCGATAAAAACCATTCTTTCCGAGCATTGAACGTCTTCGTGCTCGCTAATCTCGCGGATCGGCACTTCCGCCATTCTGAGCTCAAGTATGGCTTGATCCCGCGGATTCTTCAGCCGCTCGGTGAGCGCCATCAGCAGATCGCTAAACGCGGCGATCTCTTGCGGCACCGGTTCTTTAGAAATGGCGTCCAAATCCTGACTCGACAATTCGTCTTCTGATCCATTGCCCCCTGCCGGATTCTTGGGAAGTTTGGCCGCTTCTCGCGCAGCCCGCTGGCATTTCCGAATCAGGATCAAAATGAGAAATCCAAGGAAGCCGTCCTTTTCCTCTCTATTGAAGTTATACCCGTCAAGCTTGCCAGCTTGATGTCGGCGAAAAAAGGTGCGAAAGGTCGATTGAACCACATCCTCCGGCTCCATGTGCCTCTGGATATAGGTCGCGAGATTCCGAGAAGCTGCGGACATCAGCTTGTCCATGTACCGGCTGACGATCAGCGTCTGAGCAGCTTTGTCGCCGCTTTTGGCGCGGGCCAAGAGCTCTTCCGTCGCGTGCGGTTCAGTCATCTTATCTTGCCTCCTATCCGCCCATCACAACCTGTCAACGGATCATACCATCGCGTCCCCCCAAAAAGCTATCTGCAAGCCGCAAAGATTTTTTGGAAATTGCCTTCAGTATCGGGAACGCGATGGGCATCCAGAAGTAGCGACGACGCCGTGCCAAAGCGACGTACCACCGCGAACGACGGTTCCAGACGCTTTAGCAACGAAGACGTCCCCGGAGGACAATTCCCCCTCCCGCCTTGCAGCCCAGCTTATTGAGTAACCCGAGTACCACTAATTTCTCCAAAGCCTTCTTTAGAAAGTGAGCAAAGCCATGTTCCAAAATCGCACCGCCAAAGGATTCTTCGCTTTAACCCAACTGTTTGTCGTCGCGTTCTTCGCGATTCAATCCGCCTCGACCGCCAATGCTGAAGAGTTCGTAAGCAATAAACATAAGTTCGCACTAACGCTTCCAGCACGCTGGGATCATATATGCGGGGACGAAACGAGCGAAACTTTTGGTGTCTATAATATGCGGAGCGATCTCACGGAGATTCTAATTGTAAACGTAACGACTGCCTCACCCGAGGTAGTGGACGGCGTTACCTACCCGAACCTTGCTTTGGCGACCCAGAAGTATATCGAGACCATTATACCCGGAGCGGTTTTCTCGCGACCGCGTCCGCTTTGCGTGGGCGGAAACTATGCGTGGAAGTTCAATTACGATTGGGAACTTGAAGAAGGTCGGGCGGTGACTACTCATCAATGGATGGTTGTTAACAAGTGGCGACTATACTCCATCACCTGGTCTGCGCACACGGACGCCACAAATGCAAAAGAGGCGACGGCCATTGTGAAAGACTTAAAATTTAGATAGCAACCAGCATTCGTCATGCGAGCTAAAACGAATCTGAAACGAACACCCGGACGAAACTAAAAGCCGTTGGCAATGTCGCCAGCGGCTTTGCTTTTACTTCTATGCGTTCCGTTTCCAGCGGTATTTATTCGGATCGCTGATTTCGATTCATGTATTTCGCAGGAACCTCTACGCCAGGCTCTAGAAGAACAGCTCACACATACAACCCAGCCAACTTCCTAGCTGCCTCGCTCATTTCACCTGCTTATGAACCAAGCGTACCACCTTGCCCCCACTGGTTAGGCCCTTCGGTGCCAGGCACTCGTAGGCATCGAAGTATCCCTGCTAACTATTCCACGCGAAGGGACTTCAGATCACGGCGGCAGATCGCTTGAAGAGTTGTCTGCAAGCCGCAAGATTTTTCCAGAATTGTCTTCAGTATCGGCCGCAGTTCAGGCATTCACGGGTAGCGACGGCGCCGTGCCAAAGCAACGTTGACTCGCAAACGACCGCTCCCGTTGATACTGCAACGACAACGCCCCCGGAGGTCTAGTCATCCGCCCGTCTTGCAGCCCGTTTATGAGTGACCAGTGTACCGATCATTCGTCCGAAATCTTCTTCAGAAAGTGAGCAAAGCCATGTTCCAAAATCGCACCGCCAAAGGACTCTTCGTTTTCTCTCAACTGCTTGTCGTCACGTTTTTCGCAACTCAAGCCGCCTCGACCATTGCCGCCGAACATTACGTCTGCTCCGAACACCGATTCACCCTCACCATACCCGATGGCTGGGTTCAGGCCGATACCTCGAAAATGGAAGCGGATTTTGCAGTCTATGTCCCAGATGATGAATTCCAGGAAAACGTGACCATTCTCGCCACGGAGATCAGCGTCGAGGCCAAGGAGGCATTCTATGACCCGAATTTTCCGCTGTTCGTCCAGAAGAACTTAAAGGAGCTTTTGCCGAACGCCACCATGGATCGACCGAAAAGAACGACCATCGACGGAAAATCAGCTTGGAAGCTCAGCGCTTGGTGGGAAGCTGAAGGAGAATGCCACCGAATCAATCACTGGCTAGTCGTGCACAAGCACCGACTCTACGCCATCACGTGGGCTTCGAAGTCGACGCGAACGAGCCCAACGCAAGTCACGGAGATGATCAAGTCGATCCGCCTTCTTTAGCAGCACTGTTGGAATTGTGGTTCTAAGAGAGATTCGCAACGAACAGAACACACTGGAAGCCGCTGGCATACCAAACAGCAACCAAATCGCATGTCGGAATAGCCAAAAGAATGAAAACGGCGGGCCGCCCTTGGGGCGGCCCGCTTCGTTCATTTTGACACAAAGTCGATTTAGCGCCGTCGCGATCCACGGCTTCGGCCAACATGGTAGCCTTTGCGGCTATGGATCCGATTCCCCAATCGGTAGCGGATCCCAGATGAGAACCAGATGGAAACGTTAATGGCGCCGCCTATCGCTAAACGTTTTGCTCGGCGAATCCTACAACGCTTACTTCGTACGTCAGAAAAGATTGACCATGATTCAACCAAAATCTAGCCTTCAGAGCACTGATATCTAAAAAAAAGACCGGTGGGAGCGCCCTTTCGGACGCTCCCACCGGTTCAGGCTAACCTCCGCGTAAAGGTAGCGTTTCATTTGGGTTCTGCTTCGCCAGCGAATACCGCGTTCTCCGCCGTTGTTCTCTACCTCCACGCCTCCGACTGTTGAGAAATAAGCGCAGATTCTCCTGTCGACACCCGAATATGTTCTTAGCTGGATTTCTAAGCGGCACGCGACGCATCGCTCGGCCCCCAGTAAGCCCGTTGATACCGCTCCGCTTCTAACTCGTCCCAGTCGACGACTTGCGGATTCCTGACGTCCTCAAACTGGTCGAGTTCCTCTAGGGACATCTCGAGTTGAAACCCGAGTCGGCCGATCCGACTGATCGATTCGCCTGTCGCAGCGGCGACGGCGCGATGGATGTCTCGTAAACGCATCCTGTATTCCTTGATCGTTAATTGGCAAAAAAAATCCCCAGCCGCGCGTAATTGGGCGCAGCCGGGGATAGAAAGCTGAATTGAAGAACAGAGACCTGACTGGGTTACAGCCAATGGAGTTCTAGCCAGGCGACTTCGGCCGCAAGGGCATCGCTGCGTCGAGTGAACGGGCCGAGCCGCGGACCTTGGACGGGCGTCAGATCGGCCCACCAGGTTCCATTTAGAATTGGCTCAACGAAGGAGCCGCGAGAGATCGTCAACTGGCCGATCTGCGAGAGGTCGATCGCTTCTTCATAGAGACAGCGAATCTGGCCGTCAGTTTCGATGATCAGATGCATTCGAACCTCACTTTGGAGTCCGCAGCAGCCGACGGCGCGGACGGTCGACGAGAAGGTCATCCAACAGCCCGGTCACGCCCGATAGCTGACTGGCGACTTCTCGCCGCAGATTTGCATCATCGCGCAGCGTTTGCGGACGCACGCCCTGGACAATCTGTCGGCATTGCTCGACGAGAGAATCCAACTGCTCGCTGGATCGCAGATTGAGCGACTGAAAGCGAGTGAAGAACTCTTGCAAGTTGCCGATCGCGGAATCGCGAAAGACTTTCGGTTGTCCATCCGCTTCGCCAGTCAATCGTTCCGTCAGGTGAGAGACGAGTCGACCCAACTCTTCGACGAACGCCTGCTCCGCCATTTGGACCGCTTCGTCGAATCGAGCCTGGACGCGGCGTGACTCGGCTTCAAACAGTTCGGGATCGAGCCGTCGCAAGTAGGTCGGCGGCTCGACGCTCGGAAAATCCCAGCTCACCTCAAAAGCGCCGTCCAAGGAAACAGGATAGTCCCGTTCGTTGTAGAGCGTTCCGAGTCGAATCCGGGCAGCTGACTTGAGCTCCTCAAACTCTGCGTCGAGATTCGTCACCGCGAGCGTCAGATCGTCGCGAAAGCGTCCCATTTCGTCTTGAAACGCCTGCAGCCGATTCTGCGGGATCAGGCGGATCGCGGGCTCGGGAAATGGCAGGCTGATCGCTCGCCAGTAGCCGCGGGCGTTATTGCGAACGGCCGAGACCGCCTTGAAGGCGGGGCATCGCGTATCCAACAGTTTTTTCCCGGCGCTTAAGAAATCGCCAGCCGCATCAAACGACTCGGCGGCT